>NZ_LIQX01000237.1 GCF_001418475.1 Streptomyces ossamyceticus
GGGTGTGGGTCATCGCCGTCGGGGCGACCACGGCGGTCGCCGTCCTCGTCACCGCACGGGCCCTGGCCGACGAGGCCCTGGCCCGCCGGGCGGCGCCCTTCCTGGCACTCGCGCCTGCCGCCGTGTGGATGGGAACGTCGGCCGACGGCTACTTCGCGGCCGTCGCCGCGTGGTTCGTGGCCCTGCTCGCACTCGCGGTGACAACACGGACGACACGCCGGTCGGGGGCCGCCGCGCTGGGCGCCGGCCTGCTGTTCGGTCTGACCTGTTATCTGTCGTACGGGCTCACGCTGTTCGCGGTGATCGGGACGGGCGTGCTCGTGCTCGGGCGGAACCGGCTCAGGGCATTGCCCTTCCTGTTTGCGGGAGTGGCCGTCGTACCGCTGGCGTTCACGCTCGCGGGCTTCGACTGGTGGGAGGCGTACCACCTGCTCGTCGAACGCTACTACCAAGGGGCGGGCGGGTTCCGGCCCTACGGCTACTGGGTGTGGGCGAACCTCGCCTGCACCGTGCTGGTGGTGGGGCCGGCCACGGTGGCGGGGCTGCGGCGGTCCGTGGCGGTACTCGTCCGGGAGCGCGAGCGGCTCCGGCCGCGCGAAGGCTCCTGGCCCGTCCGGATCATGTCCCGGCACACCCCCGAAGTCCGCCTGGCCCTGTTGGTGCTCGTCGCCTGTACCGCACTTCTCGTCGCCGACCTGTCGGGAATGAGCAAGGCGGAAACCGAACGGATCTGGCTGCCCTTCGCGGTGTGGCTCCTCGCGGCGGGAGCCTTCCTCCCCCGGCGCCGCGCCTGGCTGGCCGCTCAGGCCGCCGTCGCGCTGCTCCTCAACCACCTGCTCCTGACCGGCTGGTAGGGGCCCCGGTCCACCGGTCACTGTCCTCCACCGGACGCGAGCCGCCCGAGATGCGGACGCGCGGTGGCTCGGCGCGGCCTCTTACGACCGGCTGCGGCTGCTGATCGACCGGGCTCCCGTCGAGGTCCGGGTTCCGGGTACTACTGGCGCCGCGAGGACGACGGACCTCCGGCTGCCCTTGTTTCCGCACCGTCGTCACCGAGGACGGCGCGTTGGTAGACGTCGGGGATGCCGTCGGCGTCCTCGTCGCGGTTCTCGGCTTCCACCAGGCGGCGGTAGATGCCGTTGCGGCGTTTGATCAACAGGGCCGCGACCGTCGCGGCGGTCAGAGAGCCGATGAGGACGGCCGCCTTGATGTGCTCGGCGGCGGCCGGATCGGTGAAAGCGAGTTCACCGATGAGCAGGGCGACGGTGAACCCTATTCCGGCCAGTACCGCGAGGGCGAATACATCCGCCCAGGCCAGCTCGGGGTTGAGACGGGCCCGCGTGAAGCGGGCCGCGAGAAAGGTACCGGCGAAGATACCCACCGTCTTGCCCAGCACCAGTCCGAGGACGACTCCCAGCGGTTCCGGACGGGTGAACACCTGCCCCAGCCCGTCACTCGACACGCTCACCCCGGCGGCGAAGAGCGCGAACAGCGGCACCGCCACCCCGGCGGAGACCGGCCGCAACAGGTGCTCGGTCCGCTCACCGGGAGAGGCGTCCTCGCCCTCGTGGGGGGGGTGGTGCGGAGAATCAGCCCCATGGCCACACCTGTCACCGTGGCGTGCACTCCGCCGTTGTACATCAGCGCCCAGATCACCAGGCCCAGCGGCACGTACCACCACCAGCCGCGCACCCGGAAGCGCTGCAGCAGGTGGAAGACCACCAGTCCGGCCACGGCCCCGGCGAGGGCGACCGGGTTCAGGTCGCTGGTGAAGAAGACCGCGATCACCAGGATGGCGCCCAGGTCGTCGACCACGGCCAGGGTCAACAGGAAAGCTCGCAGGGCGGACGGCAGGTGGGTGGAGAGCACCGCGAGGACGGCGAGCGCGAACGCGATGTCGGTGGCCATGGGCACGGCCCAGCCCTCGGTGCTGCCGCCGCCGAGTCCGACGGTGGCCAGGTACACACCGGCGGGGACCGCCATGCCGCACACAGCCGCGACCACGGGGAGGGCGGCCGTGGCCGGCGTCCGGAGTTCGCCGACCACCAGTTCACGTTTCAGTTCGATGCCGGCGACCAGGAAGAACACCGTCAGCAGCCCGTCCGCCGTCCAGTGCCCCACGGACAGGTCCAGGCCGAGCGCCGCAATCCCGAAGTGCGCGTCGCGCAGCTGCTCGTAAGCACCGCTCCACGGGGTGTTCGCCCACCCCAGCGCCACCACGGCCGCCGCCAGCAGAACCAGTCCGCCGACCGTCTCCGTACGCAGGGCACGGGCCACCCGCATCCGCTCCGGCCAGGGCAGCAGAGCGAGGAAGACAGAACGCTCACGGCGGGCGGCGCACATCCGGGAAGACCTCCACAGCATCGGTTCCGGGCATACGTGCCCCTTCGACGCCGACCAGACTTCCCGGCACACCCCGCGCCCTTGACGCGTTCTTTACACAGTAACCGCCTCGGCTCCGGGCATGCGCCCCGGGCGCTCCTGATGCGGGCGGTCGGATGCGATCATCGCCACGTTTGGACACCCCCGCGAGCCACGTCAGAGAGGCTTGGTCGGCCAGTCCAGCAGCCGGGCCCCGATCACCGCGGTCTGGAGGGCGTAGCGGTGCACCGGATCGGACGGGTCGGCACCGGTGAGCTTGTGGATGCGCTCCAGGCGGTAGGTGAAGGCGCGCACGCTCAGCGACAGCCGTCGCGCCGCCTCCGCGGAGACGCACCCGCAGTCGAAGTAAGCGGTCAGGGTGTCGAGGAGCGGCTGGGCGCCGCCGCGGGCCTGGCGCAGCGGGCCGAGGGCGCTTTCCACCAGGTCGGCCATGGCCTGCCGGTCACGGGTGAGGACGGGGTAGACGAGGAGGTCCGCGGCGCGCAACACGGGATCGTCGAGTTCCAGGCGTTCGGACAGATCGAGGGCGTTCAGAGCTTCCTCGTACGACTGGACGACGCCGGCCGGTCCGGCGTGCGGGCGGCCGATCCCCACCTGTCCGCCGGCCGTCGCGGCGAACGCCTGCTTGGCGAAGTACGCGAGCACGTCCTCCTGGTCGCCCGGGGCGACGCAGACCAGTCGGCCGTCCTTGGTCGTGAGGAGGACACTGCGGTCGCCGAACCGCCCTATCAGAGCGCGCTCCACCTCCCGAAGCACCAGGTCGCCCTCCTCGTAGGCGGCCGTGCCGCGGGCCACGGCCACCGCGTGCTCGTACGACAGCCTCAGCCCGTAGCGTTCCGCACGCTGGGCGAGTCGGCCCAGGTCACTGCGGCCGTACAGCAGGTCGTCGATGAACTCCCGGCGGGCGGCCTCCTCCTGGCGTACGGCATGCCGTTGGGCCCGTTCGTAGCCCTCCGCGAACGCGTCAAGAGCCTGCGCGGCAGCGGACAGCACATCGTCCGCGGATGCTCCGCTCGCGGTGGGCCAGTGTGCCCGGGTGGCCGCCATGTGGGCGCCGACCAGGGCACGCAACCCGACCCCGGCGTCGGCCGCCTGTTCACCCAGGGCACGACGCGAAGCCAGCTCCTCCCTGGAAAGTCGGCGGCCCGTCGCCGAGGCGTCGGCGAGGATGCCGGCGTATCCCTCCAGGTAGGCCTCGTATCCCACAAGCCTTTCGGACGCGTCCCGTCCCGCCATGCGGATCCCCCGTATCGAATGTGTCACCGACGTCGTCCTGACGCGCGGTCGCAGGAGCGTACTCCGGCCGGTGCCGGGACCGCTGCCTGTCCCCGGCAACAAGGCACCGGAGGGAACGAGACCGCCGAGCGCGCGCGGGCGACGCGACGCGACGCGACGCGCAGGCTGCGGCCAGATGTGCCGGGACGTCTGGTCGGCGGCCATGTCGGCCTGCCCCCGGAGGTTCCGGTGCACCTGTTCCGTTTCCGCCGTCGACAGTCCCCCTTCCGCGCCGGCTCGGGGGCATGGGGTGGTGCGGCTGCGAGGCGGGCCCTCGACTTCCGTAGCGCCGTCGTCCGGTCCGCCATGCGGAGGATCGGCGTCAACCGGGCCCTCGCCCGTCCCCTGCCACGGCAGGAACGGCACCTCTTCCCGAACCCCGTCCAGGGGAGCGCGCACTGCCTGGTTCCGGCAACGAAGGGAGTCGCGTGGCTGCGCGCCAAGGGCCTGTCGACGCGGCGTAAGGAATGTGTAGGGTGCCCACGGTGTGCCGGGAAGTCTGGTCGGCGGTTCTGGGAGAGCTCTTTTCGCCGATCGGGGGTCCTGTTCATGGTGCTCGTCGTGGTTTTCGGGGTGGCGCTGCTGATCGCGGTGCTGCTGTCGGGTCTGGCCGCACGCACGGTGCTGTCGACGTCGCTGCTCTTTCTGGTCGGCGGCGCTCTCGTCAGCGACGGCTTCCTCGGCTGGATCCACATCTCGCCGGACAGCGAGATCGTGTCGGTGACGGCGGATCTGGCGCTGTTCGCGGTTCTGTTCACCGACGGCATGCACGTCTCCCTCCCCAAGCTGCGGGCGAACTGGCGCAACCCGGCCCGCGCTCTGGGGCTGGGCATGCCGCTGGCGTTCGTCGGAACGGCGCTGATCACGCACTACCTCGCTGGACTGGACTGGACGACGTCGTTCCTGGTCGGGGCCGTGCTCGCGCCGACCGACCCGGTCTTCGCCTCCGCGATCGTCGGCCGCAAGGAAGTCCCCGCGAAGCTACGGCAGTTGCTGAACGTGGAGAGCGGCATCAACGACGGGCTCGCCCTGCCTGTCGTGCTGGTCCTGATCGCGGCGGCCGGGCCGACCTCCGGCCACGCCGAGGCCGACCTCGGGAAGATCGCCTTGGAGCTGCTCCTCGGTCTGTCCTTCGGCCTCGCCCTGCCCTTCGTCGTCATCGAGCTCGTGCGGTTCCGGCTGCTGGGCGCCGAGCCCAAACTGCAGCCGCTGCTGCCGCTGGCGATCGGTGTGATCCTTTACGCGGTCTGCCACCTCACCCACGCGAACCCCTACCTCGCCGCGTTCTCCGCGGGCGCCGTGCTCACCGCGCGCTCGCTGGAGGCGAAGGAGTCGTTCGAGCCGCTGGGCGAGGCTCTGGCGGAGCTGGCGAAGTTCGCGGCGCTGCTGGTGTTCGGGGCCCTGCTGACCCCGCAACTGTTCGGGGACCTGTCGGTCGGCGGGTACGTCGCGGTGATCCTTGCGATCGTGCTGATCCGCCCCGCGTCGCTGCTGCTCTCGCTGCTCGGCACACGCTTCACCCGTCAGGAGAAACTGGTCGCGGCCTGGTTCGGACCGAAGGGCTTCGCCTCGGTGGTGTACGGACTCCTCGTCCTCCAGGCCGGGATCCCGCAGGGCGAGGAGGCCTTCACCCTCATCGCCGTGTGCATCGCCTTCTCGATCGTCGCGCACAGCTCCACCGACGTACCGATCGCCCGCCTCTTCCACGTCGACGACCTCGCGGGTGTCCCGTCCGGTGCCGACACCCCGCACGCCTCCCATGGAGCCGACCGTGTTGGCGCGTGACCTTGCCGAGCCCTACCCGCACATCACCACCGACGAAGACCCCGCCCTCGCGGACTGGCTGCCTCCCGGCAGCCCCAGGACCGCGGGCCCGCTGGTCGCCGCCGAGCGCGTCCCGGCCCTCGCACTCGCACTCGCACCGCCGAAAACCACGGTCGGCCGGCGTCGTGCGTCCACGCACCCCCGCCCCGCTCCCTGTCAGAGAAGAGGTGCCGCATGACGGTGTTCCCGCAGCGCTCAAGGCAGGCTCCCGGATCAGGGCACATGATCGTGTGCGGTGACGACGCACTGGCCGAGCGGCTGGCCGGTGAACTCACCTCGGTGTACCGGGAGCGGGTCACCCTGGTCGTACCTCCGGCGCCCGGGACCGGCACCGTCGCACGGGCACGTGCCTCGGCGTTGCTGGGCCGGGTGCAGTCCGTGATCGGGCGCGCGGACGCCGGCACGGACGCGCCACGCGTGCTCGAAGCCCCCGAGCTGGACGAGGGTGTGCTGGCCGAGGCAGGGGTAGGTGGGGCGGCCGCGTTGGCTCTGGTCCATGAGGACGACGAGGCCAACATCCGTGCCGCGCTCGTGGCCCGCCGGCTCAACCCCCGGCTGCGCCTGGTCATACGACTCTACAACCGCAAGCTCGGCCAGCACTTGGAGGAACTCCTCGACCAGGCCGCCGCCCTGGCCGTCCCCGGCCTGGACCCGGCGGCCCTGGACACCTCCACCACCGTCCTGTCGGACGCGGACACCGCCGCTCCCGCCCTCGCGGCCACCGCCGTGGCGGGCACCAGCAAGGTCGTCCAGGCCGACGGACTGCTGCTGCGCGCGGTGGAACGCACACCCCCGGCTGCGGGCGAGGTGGCCGACCCCGGTCTGTGCACACTCGCCCTGCTGTCGTCGACCACCGACGACCCGGCCGGTGCGGAGGGCTCGGACGCCAGCGGCCGGGAAGGGCCGACGCTGCTGCCCGACGACGAGACCGTGGCCGCCGCCACCGGACGCGGCACGGTCGTCCTGGAGACCGTCACGCACACCGGCACCGCTCCCCCACCAGGCCGCCTGGCCGGACGAGGGTGGCCGCTCACCACCCTGTTCCCGGCCCGACTGCGCTGGACTCTGGCAGGACTGGTGACCTGTGTGCTGGCTCTGGCCGTCGCCACCTCCCTGACCATCGACGGCCACCCGCTGCACGCCGCCTACCTCACCCTGCTCGACCTGTTCGCCATCAACGACCCCGCCCTCGACGAACCCACGAGCCGTCAGGTGCTCCAGCTCCTCGCCGGTCTGGCCGGGCTGCTGTTCCTGCCCGTACTGCTCGCCGCCGCGCTGGAGGCGTTCGGCACCTTCCGCACCGCGTCCGCGCTGCGCCGCCCGCCCCGCTCCCTGTCCGGCCACATCGTGCTGCTCGGCCTCGGCAAGATCGGCACCCGCGTCCTGTCCCGGCTGCACGAGCTGGGCATACCCGTGGTGTGCGTCGAAGAGGATCCGGAGGCACGCGGTATCCCGCTCGCCCGCCGCCTGCGTGTGCCGACCGTCGTCGGCGACGTCACCCAGGAAGGCGTTCTGGAAGCCGCCGGTGTCGACCGCGCCCACGCCCTGCTCGCCCTCACCAGCAGCGACACCACCAACCTCGAAGCCGCCCTGTACGCCCGCTCCGTCGCGGCCCGTCTGCGGGTGGCCCTGCGTCTGTACGACGACGACTTCGCCACCGCCGTCCACCGCACTCTTCGCGCCGCCCACCCCCACGCACTCACCCGCAGCCGCAGCGTCTCCACCCTCGCAGCGCCCGCCTTCGCCGGCGCCATGATGGGCCGCCAGATCCTCGGCGCCATCCCCGTCGAGCGGCGTGTCCTGCTCTTCGCGGCACTGAACGTCGCCGGGCACCCACAGCTGGAAGGCCGCACCGTCGCCGAGTCCTTCCGCCCCGGCGCCTGGCGCGTCCTCGCCCTGGACACCGCCGCCCCCGACGACCGCCTCCCCGACCTCGCCACCACCCCGGACCACGACGACACCGGGCGGCCCGCCGGCCTCGTGTGGGAGCCACACCCCGGGTACGTGCTGCGCCCGCAGGACCGGGTGGTTCTCGCCACGACCCGGCAAGGCCTGGCCGAACTCCTCGGACGGCGGCCACGCGTCCGGACGCAGTCCCCCGGCTTCTGAGGCCGACACCGATCAGCACCCGGCAGCGACCAGTCTCGGAGGCATCCTGTGAACAGTTCCGGCCGCGCCCCGTACACGCGGGCCCGGCGCGCCGCGCGCCGCGCGCCGAGACGCCCGACGGCAGCGCCATCGGATCCGCGAACAGCGGCTCACCGTGTTGGCTCAGGAGACAGCCCCGCCCGCCGCGCCGCCGAGCTGGCGGGCCGGACGGGGAGGACGTGTCCTCGCGATCCTTTGGTGTGGTCAGTTCCTGTGGTTCGTGGTCCGTCCTGTCGTCGAGGAAAAGGCCGACAGCACTCCGGGGGACTGGATCTTCCTGGGGTGGGCGACCCTGGTCGCCACGTGGATGGCGTGCCGCCTGGGGATGTGGCGCGTCACCGCAGGCCGCAGTGGTGTGTGGATACGGCGGTTCCGGACCGTCACGTTCCTTCCGTGGCAGCAGGTCAGCCGCGTGGACATGCGGCGGGACGGACTGCTGGAGTTCTTCGACGGCCACGCGCAACCGACGGCCGGACTGTACGGCCCTGCCTGGCTGAACCGGATCCTCGGCCGCCCCGCCGCCGGCCAAGGGGCAGCAGACATCCTGACGATCATGGCCCGCCACCCCCCTCTGCGGCCGGGTACGGATCCGGACCGGCGTCTCAGAGGCACACCGTTCGCCGTGTGGTCACCCTTGGCCCTGGGGATCGTCGCCTTGACGAGTCTGATCTTCTGACAGCGGCGAGCCGGGATCCGAACCGTCAGCCCGAAGCCCGGCTGTCCTTGATCGCGGACAGGACGAACAGAACGGCCGCGAGCCCGTAGAACCCGATACCGACCAGCCCGGCAACCATGACCACGTCGTACGAGGCGTTCGCCAGTCGGGGGACCCCGTTGGCCACCATGCCACCGAACAAGCAGAGAAGTGCGTAGGCGCGGGACCGCAGCCCCCCGGTGTACCGGCGTCGCATCCACGGCGGGACCCAGCCCCTCAGGATCGCGATCGCCGGCAGCAGCATCAGGACGCCGGCGGCGGCCAGAGCGATCCAGTGGTAGAGCGGGTTGCCGTGCACGTCGGGTCCTTCTCTCACCAGGGCCGGTCGGTCAGCCGAAGCGCTCCGGCGATCGCGAGACAGACGATGCCGAGCAGCAGTACGGGAAGACCGGGTCCGGGCAGCACCCACAGGACCACGCCGCAGAGTGTGAGCGTCGCGCCGGCGGCCACGAGCCGACGCGTCGCGGTGCGGCGGGTCGGCAGACTGTCCATCGGGCGACTCCAGGGAAGGCGACGAGGTGTCATTGGTTCCGCGCAACGTACCGCATATGCCATGGGCATCTCAGTGCGCCTCGGTGTCGCGGTCGGAGTGTGCCGCGTGCCGGGCTTTCGGACGCGCGGGCAGGGTGCGTGGGTCGGCGGCCTTGGCTATGGCCGACTCCACGGCGGCGATCCGGTCGGCGAGGAGGCCGAGGGCGGCGACCGCGCGGGTGAGCTGGTCGTCCTCGGGGCCGCCCAGGGCCTGGGATCGGGCATACGCCGCTTTCAGCTCCGCCCAGCGGGCGGCTTGTTCCGGCGTGAGCGTGCCCCGCAGTTCGGCCAGCTTGAGCAGGTTGGACTCGACCCCGGTGGTGAGGGTCTGGGCCTCGGCCGTGTAGTGGTCGTCGATCAGGGCGGCCAGCTCGGCGTCGTTCATGACCGGCTGGACGCGCTGGGCGATCTTGTTCATGTTGCGGTAGGAGCCCTGCAACTGGAACGGCGGCTCGGTGCGAGTGATGTCCGATTGTGTGGCGGAGGCGATGTACGCGACGTTCACCGTCAGGACCGCCTCGCGGATCGCGAGCAGGTGGCGCAGCACCGCGACGATCCGTTCCAGCTCGGCGGGGGCGTACGGGTGGGTGAGCCGGTCGGCGCGGGCCGTCGGGTCGTGCCCGGCGAGCCGGATCAGCAGGTCGAGGTCGGTGCGGTCACGGCCCGCGAGCGGGGCGAGGACGGGGTTGGCGGTGAGGGCGTTCTCGATGAAGCTCAGCGCGAAGGCGTCCTCCTTGCCCGTGAGGACGTCTCCGAGGTTCCAGACGTCGGCCCGGTTGGCGAGCATGTCGGGGACACGGAAGCGGCTGCCGGACTCGGTGTAGGGGTTTCCTGCCATACAGACAGCGAAGCGTTTGCCGCGCAGGTCGTATGTGCGCGGCTCACCGTCGCGCACCCCGTCGATACGACGGGTGGCGTCGCACAGCGGGATGAACCGTTGCAGCAGTTCGGGCGAGGTGTGCTGGATGTCGTCGAGGTACAGGAGGGTGTTGTTGCCCGCCTCCAGCGCGAAGTTGATCTTCTCGATCTCCCGGCGGGCGGTGGCGTCGGGGGCCTCGGCGGGGTCGAGCGAGGTCACCGCGTGGCCGAGAGCGGGTCCGCTGATCTTCACCAGCATCAGTCCGAGCCGGTCGGCGACGTACTCGACGAGTGTCGTCTTGCCGTAGCCGGGCGGGGAGACGAGCAGCAGCAGGCCGCCGGTGTCCGTGCGCCTGCTCCCGCCGGTGGTGCCGAGTTGCCTGGCCAGGCTGTCCCCGACGAGCGGCAGGTACACCTCGTCGACGAGTCGGCCCCGGACGAAAGCGGACATGATCTGCGGGCGGTGTTCGTCCAGGCGGAGCCGGGTGCGTTCGGCGGCCGCCAGGGCGTTGCGCTGACGCTGGTAGGCCCGGTGGGCGGGTACCTCGCGGGTCCGGAACGCCCACGTCCGGGCGAGGAGTTCGTCGACGCGGACCGTGAGTGTGCCGCCGGCGACGCGGGGGTGGGAGCCGAGCAGCCCGCCGACCGTCTCGGTGAGGGGCGCGTCGGATTCGTGGCGGGCCAGGTCGGGGCACAGCTCGGCGGCGACCGCCTCCGCCAGATCGCCTGGTGAGAGGTCCGTACCGGTCGACGCGGCGTACGAGGACAACCACGTCTCGACCAGCTGCCGACGGGCCCCGAGGTCGTCGAGAGCGGTGATGTCGTCGTCGTACGCCGGTACGGCCACCGTGCGGCGGAACTTGTCGAGCAGGGTGCGGGCGCCGGTGCTGATGACGAAGCCGGCGGGGCCGCTGGTGAGTTCATCGAAGAGGTAGGACGAGGCGACGTCCGCGGATTCTCCGCCGATCGCTTCCGCCCACTCCGCGCGCAGGTCGGCGATCGCCGGCGCGAGCCCGAACGTCTCGCGCGCGCGGGCCAGTGACACCGCCCGGCGGGTCCATGCCTCGCGCTCTTCGGCCGTGGTGCCGTGGGCCCAGAACAGCTGGGCGGTCGCGCGGGCCGCGGGCTCGTGGCGGAGGGGTCCTGCTCCCTCGTGCAGGCGGAGCAGCGCGGTGAGGATCAGGATCGCGTCGTGGTCGTGGACTCCGCGCTCGTACCCCTCGTCGTACGCCTCCCCAGCCGCCTGGCGCACGAGGGCGGGCAGGTCGGCCTCGGCCAGGGCCGTGGGGCCGTGTTCGTCGAGCAGTCGGGCGGCGAGGTGTTCGGCCCGGTAGAGATCGGGCGACTCCGACGGCAGTGGGCGGTCCCAGTACGGCCGGGTCGCGGCGAAGGCGGGGTCGGTGACCGGGGAGCGGTAGTCGGTGCCGGTGATCGCGAAGGCCAGGCCGTCGCCGTGCGGGACGAGGGTGAGGTCGAGCGGCTGGGTGTTCACCGCGAAGCGATGGGAGCCCAGGCGGATCGTTCGGCCGTCGTCGGCGTACAGCTCGGTGCGGTCGCGCAGGGCGCGCAGTGCCTCCTGGTGGGCAGCCTTGAGGTGGCCCTCCAGTTCTTCCGCCCGGACCTGGTCGCCGAGTTGCCGCAGGTCGTCGGCGATCCGGCGGACCTTGGTGGGCATCGGGTCGGAGGTGAAGTACGTGGCGACGGCATCCGCGTGGGGGAGGGCGGCGGCGCGGCGGGTCACCGTGCGCAGGACGCGGGCCGCCGACTCCGCCAGGCGCTCGGCGCGGCGGGCGCGGGCGTCGGCGAGGTTCTGCTTGCGGGCGGAGAACGCCTCTTGGATCTCGTCGCGTCTTCCGGCGAGTTCTGCGAGGAAGTCGTCGAACTCGGCGAACCGGGACTCCAGGTTCTCCAGCAGTACCAGCAGGCGGGCGAGCTGTTCGTCGCACGCCTCGGGAGTGTCGGAGGAGGCCAGGGCGCCGGTGACCGCATGCCCGAGCAGGGCGAACTCGGCGGCGAACTCCGCGTGCCCCTCCCGGTCGAGCAGCTCACGGCGACGGCCGTCCAGGATCGCGCGGGCACGGTTGACGCCGGCCAGGACCTCGGCGATCCGCTCCAGGACGGACGTACGGACCGTGGGGTCCCCGATGTCGAGTCCGGCGACGATCTCTGTCACCGTGCCGAGCCCGTCGGCGAGTTCGTCGATGCGGGCGGCGACGGGCGCGGCCTCGGCGACTGTGGCGACGGCGGCGGCGTCCGTGAGGAGCCGGTCGACGTTCGCGTGGTGGTCGGCGAAGGCGTCCTCACGGGCCAGCTGTGTGATGGCCCGCCGACCGAAGGAGGCGAGGTCCGACCCGATGTGCGTGGCCAGTTCGTCGATGCGGGCCGTGTCGGCGTACCGCATGTCCTTGAGGGTGAGGAGATGCCCCTGTGCCTGCCGGAGTTCGGTCAGGCCGGACACCCAGGCGGTGGCGCCCCGCGGGTTCTCACCCCGCAGTCTGCGCACGACCTGCGCGACCCGGTCCGCCGCCTCGCCGAACGTGTCGGCGGCCTGCCGGGTGAGAGTCCGCACGGCGTCGAACTCGGACAGCGTCTGCTCGGCCGTCGCCCGCACGTTCCTGAGCGGCTCCAGCAGATCACCGAGTTCGGGGTCCCCCAACCAGTGGTAGGAGTCGGCGGCCCGTACGCAAGCCGCCACCAACGCCTCGTACACCTCGCTCGTCGGGGTCGTCCGGGTGACCGTCCCGGCGATGGACAGGCAGTCGGAGATGCCCCGCACGAGGTCGGCGTTGCCGACACGGGCGAGCAGTCCGCCGCCCACGGGCCGGGCCGCGGCGTGGGTGTCGGAGAAATAGGGGGACCTCCACTGCTGGACGGGGTGGACGCGCTGCGGCTCGTCGTCCTCGGCGCGCAGCAGGACGAGCGTGCCGTCGGCGAGGAGGGTCCAGCCCCGGCAGGTCAGCGGGGTCGCGATCTCCTTGCGGATGACGTTGTAGGGCAGCAGGAGGCTGCGGCCCGCCGCGGGTGCGTGGAACGCGAAGAGGACGTCCTCGCCGTTGGGCGAGCGGACCGTCCTGTCGTACTGGAGGGTTGTCGTGTCCGGGGTTCCGGCGATGCCGTCGAAGGTCTTGTGCGTGCCGGTCGCGAGGCAGTAGCCGCCGGGGAAGACGATGCCCTGGTCCTCGGGCAGGCGGCGGCACGCGTGCCCGACGCCGTCGAGGCGGACGACGCTCCGGGTGAGCGTGTTGAAGACCAGGTACCGGTGGTCGTCCTCCTTGTAGGGGCGGATCCGCAGCAGGATGAGAGCGCCCACCCTCGCATACGCGATCCCGGCGTCGGCGAGCGACTGCAACGGCTCGGTGACCGGCTCGGAGTGGATCCCCTCGTTCGTCTCCGTGTCGTCCTCGGCCTTGACGGTGAGGGCGCCACCGACGGTCGTGACGAAGACCTCTCCCTCGACGGACACATGGGGGTGACGTCCGAGGACGTGGTCCTCACGAGTCGCCTCGGTCCAGGTGAAGTCGTGGGCCTGCGGGGGCACATGGTCGCGGTCGCCGCGTGCGTCGAGGAAGGAGGTCTGTCCGTCGTCGGTGAGGGACCAGCGCAGGACGCGGATGTCGTCGGCCTGCTCACCGGTGCGGAAGACGGCCAGCAGTCTGCCGTCGACGCGGTTCAGGCGCAGCAGACGTGCCTGGCGGTAGTAGCGGTGGAGGGTCGCGAACTCCCGCAGGAAGTCGGGGTCGTCGAGCAGGCCGGGAACGGCGTCGTCGGGCAGCCGGGTCAGGTTCCGGTCGTACAGTGCCAGGACATCGCTCACGGCCGTCTCGGCCCCCCGACCGGTGGGGGCGTTGTGGCCGAGGAGCAGCACGTCGCCGAGGGAGACGACGTCACGGGGCACGCAGGCGTGCTCGGTGCGCAGATGCTCGGTGCAGATGAGGTCGAGGCGCGTCGAGCCGAACTCCTCGGCGCGGAGGGCGTTCAGCAGCTCGGTTCGGCGGGCGAGTTCAGCGGCCTGCGCGGCGAGCCGGTCGCGCAGCACGTCATGTGTACCTGTGTCGAGCGTGTCGTGTGTACCGGTGTGGAGCACGTCATGTGTACCTGTGTCGAGCGTGTCGTGTGTACCGGTGTGGAGCATGTCGTGTGTACCGGTGTCGAGCGCCTCGTGTGTACCGGTGTCCAGACCCGTCGTCCCGGTGGTCATGCGATCGGTCCCTCTCGGAGGTCGGGCGTTGTCTTGAGCTCGGTGGTTCACGGTCCGGAGCCGCCGTCCCCTGTGCGGCGGCTCCGGACCGCTGAGCGGTCCCGGAGAGGTGCCCCTGGGTCCGCTCGGCCGGTCAGCTCCTCGCGCTGCCGTTCAGGGAGGCGAGCGAGGTGTCCGCGACACCCAGCTCACCCGCCTTGTCGAGCAGTTGCCGCAGGGCCCCGGAGTCGCCGCCGCCCGTCTTCATCAGCTTCATCAGCAGCGCGGAGACGGTCAGGTCCCGTACGTCGGCCGTGGAGACC
The DNA here is from genome assembly GCF_001418475.1 of Streptomyces ossamyceticus. Classification (GTDB taxonomy): domain Bacteria; phylum Actinomycetota; class Actinomycetes; order Streptomycetales; family Streptomycetaceae; genus Streptomyces; species Streptomyces ossamyceticus. The sequence continues at coordinate 14,234 of NZ_LIQX01000237.1, forward strand.
GACCCGAGGGCGCGGGTGAGGTCGTCGGTGAAGCTCGCCGTGCCGTCCAGCCAGGGGCCCGCGAGCGCCCGTGCCGTCTCGGAGTGCTGGACGAACCCGTCGACGCCCTTGCCGAGTGCGATCGCGCCGACCAGCCGGTCGAAGAAGACCGACTCCCCGCCGACGATGTTGATGTCGGCGTTCTCCAGGCCGGTGGCGAGCACCGTGGCCTGCGCCTCGGCGACCTGCCGCTGCACGTCCAGCCCGGCCAGGCGGATGTCCTTCTCGGCCGCCAGCCGCAGCCGGTACTCCTCGTGGACGCGGGACGCCTCGTCGAGCGCGGCCATCGCGGCCGCCTTCTCGGTGAGGCCGGCGGCCTCGGCCTTCAGCTTCTCGCCGATGGCCTCGGCCTCGGCGAGCGCCTGGGCCCGCGTACCCTCCGCCTCGGCCCGCATGCGCGCCTCGGTCGCCTCGGCCTCCGCTCGGCCCGCCTTCTCGATGACCTCGGCCTCCTTGTCTCGGACCTGTACGGCGGCCAGGCCCTCGGCGGCGGTCTCCGCCTGGACGCCCTCGGCGAGCCGGAGCTTGGCCCGTGCGTCGAGGTCGGCGGTCTTCAACCGGGCCTCGGCCAGGGTGAGTTCCTCGGCGGCGCGGTGGGTGGCGGCCTGCTCGGCGGCCTCGGCCGCCTTGATGTCCTTGACCAGCTTCTCCTGGGCCTCCGCCTCGGCCGCGATGATCACGGCCTGCCGCTTCCGCTCCGCCTCCTCCACGGCCCGCAGCTTCTTGATCGACTCCTCCTGCTCGGCGACCGTACGGTCCACCGCCACCCGCTCACGGACGACCTCGGCGATCTCCCGCTTCTCCGCCTCGACCTCCTTCTCGGCGGCGATCCGCGTCAACTGGGTCTCCCGCTCCCGGGCGATGACCTCCAGCAGGCGGTCCTTCTCGATGCGCTCGCTCTCCACGGCGATGACCCGCTCGCGGTTCTTGGCGGCGACGGCGATCTCACGGGCCTGGTTCTCGCGCTGGATCCCGAGCTGCTCCTCGGTCTTCAGGAACGCGCCCTGCGCCCGCAGCCGCTCCTCCTCCACCACCCGCGCCGTCTCGGCCTCCTCGCGGGCCCGCACGGTGTCGATCTCCCGCCGCTGCTTGATCTCGGCGTCGGCCTGACGCCGCTCCAGCTCCAGGATGGTCTCCCGGGCGTCCACGTTCTGCCGGGTGATCTCCTTCTCCTCCGTGCGCTGGGCCTCGTTGGTGCGTACGTGCTCCACGGCCGTCAGCTCGGTGATCTTCCGGATGCCCTGCGCGTCGAGGACGTTGGCCGGGTCGAGCTGGGTCAGCGGCGTCTGCTCCAGGTAGTCGATCGCCGCGTCCTCCAGGTGATAACCGTTGAGGTCGACTCCGATGACCTCGATGATCCGGTACCGCAGTTCCTCGCGCTTGGTGTAGAGGTCCGTGAAGTCCAGCTGCTTGCCGACGGTCTTCAGCGCCTCGGAGAACTTCGCGTGGAACAGCTCCTGCAGCGTGTTCCGGTCGCTCGCCCGTGCCGTACCGACGGCCTGGGCGACCTTGACGACGTCCTCGACGGTCTTGTTGACCTTCACGAAGAACGAGATACGGATGTCGGCCCGGATGTTGTCCCGGCAGATCAGCCCTTCCTTGCCGGCTCTGGTGATCTCGATGGTCTTCACCGAGATGTCCATCACCTCGGCCTTGTGCAGCACGGGCAGAACGACCTGCCCGGTGAAGGTCACGTCGACCCTCCGCGTCTTGGAGACGATCAGCGCCTTGCCCTGCTCCACCTTGCGGAACAGTCGGGAGAAGGCGAACAGGACGAGCAGCGCTACGAGCAGGCAGGCACCGACGCCCACGGTCATGGCAGTCATGAGAAGCATCCTTGGCAGGTGAAGGTCCCGAGACCGGGAGGGCCCGGACGCCATCGGGAATCGAGAAGATCAGGAGGGAGCGCATGCCGGAGCGGGAAGGGAGTTCACGCGCTTCCGTGCGCCTCGGGAGGGAAGCCCTGAAGCAGGGAGATGTGTGGCTCAGGCGGCCCGACGGCGGCCATGGAGTTGCGGGGCGGGGTGGTCGCTCCGGAGCAGGCCGTCGTCCTGGCGCTCCGCACGGGCCTTGCGGGTCGGCCCGACGGAGTGCGGCGACGACGGCCCGGGGTCATCGGGATGGAGGCGCCGCAGTAGCCGTACGAGCACGCGGGTCGCACACCACGCGATCGAGGGAGCCGCGATGAGGACGGCGAGCCCGATCAGCGCACGCGTCAGCCACGAGAAGGCCGACGGTTGCAGCAGGATGACGGTACCGAGACTGCCGGCCCAGGCGAAGCCCGTCCACAGCGAGAACGCGACCGTGACCGGGACGCCGCCCAACCCCAGCGCACCGAGGTCGGCGTCCCCGTCGAAGGCGCGGGAGTCGGCGGCGCCCACCGCGACCAGCAGCCAGAAGCCCACGGCCACCAGCAGGGGGACGGTGAACAGAAAGGCCGGAAAGCCTGTGGCGGCCTCCAAGAACGTCCTCATGCCCAACCCCCCGTTCCACCCCGTCACGCGACGGCCTTGGCACGCCTCGGCGGCCGGATGCCGGACACCTGCCGGTGCCCGGCATCGAGACCTCCGTCGCGTGCTTCCCTCACCGCCCATCCTGCCTGTGCAGACCCTCGTGTCGCATTGCCGGATCCCGGCAGTCTTGACCGGACCGTCAATGCCGGTGCGCCGCTAAGAAAGCGTCAAGAGTCCTCGGCCGGCGCACATGCCGGCATCCACGGTCGCAGCGGTCTTCGGCGGGCAACAGTGGCCGTTGGGCTCAGTCGTCGGACGTACGCGACCGGCGGGGCACCTGGGGCGACTTCGCGGCCTCGGCCTCCGCCTTGGCGTCGCTCACCGCCGCGGCGGCCTGCTTCTCCGCTTCGTCCGCGGCCGCGGCGGCGTCGAGGGACACGATCGAGGCCGACTCCAACTGGGGAGTCCGGTTGCTGTCGGGGCTGTCGCGACCGTCCCCGGCGGCTGCCTTCTCGGTCTGCGCGGAGAGAGGAGAACCGGCCGCCGACTCGTCGCCGAACGCTCGGGTGACGGTGCGCACGGCCTCGGTCAGCTCCCCGGGGATCACCCAGAAGGTGTTGTTGTCGCTGCTCGCCAGGTGCGGGAGCGTTTCGAGGTACTTGTAGGCCAGGACCTTCGGGTCGGCGTTGTTGCGGTGGACGGCCTGGAAGACGAGCTCCACCGCCTTGGCCTCGCCGTCCGCCCGGAGAATCATGGCCTGCTGTGCGCCCTGGGCCTCCAGGATGTCCTTCTGCTTCGTGCCCTCCGCGGTGAGGATCTTGGCCTGCCGCTCCCCCTCGGCGTGCAGGATGGCCGCGCGCTTGTCCCGTTCGGCCCGCATCTGCTTCTCCATCGCCTCCTTGATCGTGGCCGGCGGATCGATGGCCTTGATCTCGACGCGGTTGACGCGGATGCCCCACTTGCCGGTGGCGTCGTCGAGGACGGCGCGGAGCCGCGAGTTGATCTCCTCGCGCGAGGTGAGGGTCTCCTCCAGGTCCATGCTGCCGATGACGTTGCGCAGTGTGGTCACGGTGAGCTGGTCGATCGCCTGGAGGTAGTCGGCGACCTCGTAGGCCGCGGCCCTCGGGTCGGTGATCTGGTAATAGAGGACGGTGTCGATATTGACCACGAGGTTGTCCTCGGTGATCACCGGCCTGGGGTCGGACGAATAGACCTGCTCCCGCACGTCGAGCTTGGTGTTGATGCGGTCCGCGACCGGCACGACCAGGTTCAGTCCGGGTTGCAGTGTCCGGCGGTAGCGGCCGAACCGCTCGACGTTGTAGCGGCGCGCCTGGGGCACGATCCGCACGCTGGAGGCCACGAGGAAGACGACGACGAGGATCGCCACGAGGAGGGGGATGACGACGGGATCCACAATGCCTCCGTTGAGGTGTGCTCAGCCGTTCACGGAAGGAGTTCGCGGGGGTAGACGACGGCCGTGGCGCCCTCGATCTCCATGACGTCCACCCAGGCGCCCACCGGGATGACCAGGGTTTCGTCGAGGGCACGGGCGGACCATTCCTCGCCGGAGAGTTTGATCAGGCCACGGGTCGCGGTGACCTCCTGCATGACCTCGGCCCGCCTGCCGATCAGCGCGTCGCTTCCCTCAAGGGTGAGGGGCTGCTGGTTCATGTGCCGCAGTACGAGAGGACGGAGCAGGACAAGGCCCGCTGCCGCTGACACGCCAAGGGCCACGAGCTGGCCGACAAACCCGATACCGACACCGGCGACCACAGCGGCCACGACGGCGGCGCCCGCCAGCAGCCCGAAGACCAGTGTCAGGATGAAGAACTCCGCGGCGCCCAGCGCCGCGGCAGCAAGCAGCCATACGAACCACGGCATCGCACCGCCCTCCTTCGGGGGCCCTCTCCACCAAGCTACCTTCCGCGGCGTAGGGCAGACAGACACGGGGACACCTTCGTCGGCCACCGGGTCCCCGCGTGGGCCCGCGCAGTTCGGTGACGCCCGCCTGCATGGGCAATTCGGCGCCCCGCCGTCCCCCTGTCGGGTCGATAGGGGGACGGCGGGGCGGAAGAGGCTTCCCCCAGGTACCGGTCGCGCTGGTCATGGCGCGGGCGCGCCGTCGGCGTCACTCGTCGACGTCACGCACCCCCGGCACGAAGACGAGTGCCCCCAGCACGAGTCGGACCACGCCACCACCGATCAGCGGCAGGTCGATGAACGCGGTGACCGAACCGGGGGTGACGCCGGCGAAGGGTCGGCAGGTGGTCGGTCCCGACGTCCGGCCACGTCGGTCCCCAGCTGCGGTCTCGTGCACCGTCCTCCACGATGAATGCATGGCGCGCGTCCGTTCAGCTCACACCTTCGACGCGTTCCGGGCGCTGGCGAACCGGCGGGGGCGGCCCGGAGAAAAGCTGGTGGAGTCGCTCGCCGAGGCCAGGGCCACGACAGGGGACGGCCCCGAGGTCTGGGCACCGCCTGTGGCCGCCCGTTTCGGACTTCCGGCCGCCGCCGCGCTGGGACCTGCCAGTTACTACGCCGACCTCTCAGCCCCGCACGGGAACCGCCATGTCCGGGTGTGCGCCGCGACGGCGTGTTTCGCCGCGTCCGGCGGTGAGCACCTCGCGGAGGTGGAGGGGGAGCTGGGCGTCGCTGCGCACACCGCCTCCCCACGGGGCGACGTGTCGCTGCAAACCGTCCGCTGCCTGGGCTACTGCTACGCGGGGCCCGCCGCCCTCGACGGCGACACACCCTGCGCCGGTGCGTCCCTCCCCGCTCAGCTCTCCGGGCGGGAGCCACCGCGGGCGCCGGAGATCCCGGTGGCCGACGACACCGGTGACCCGGTCCTGCTCGGTGGTGTGCTCTGCGGTGATCCGGCGTGGCAGGTGTGGTCGACGACGGTGCCGGCGGGGACCGCGGACGAGGTGCATCGGGAGGTGGCGGCGTCCGGGCTGCGTGGGCGCGGTGGCGCCGGGTTCGGCGTGGCCGCGAAGTGGGAGGCGGCCCGCCGCGCGCCCGGGACCGTGGTCGTCGCCAACGGCGACGAGGGCGATCCGGGTTCGTACGCCGACAGGTTGCTGATGGAGGCCGACCCGGGGCGCGTGCTGGAGGGCCTGGCCCTGGCCTGCTTCGCCTGCGAGGCCCGTCAGGGCGTCGTGCTGGTGCGCTCGGAGTACCCCGCCGCGCTGGCACGGATGCGGGAAGCGGTGCGCCAGGCGTACGCGCAGGGGCATCTCGGAGCGTCGGTGCACGGGACGGCCACCACCTTGGACATCCACGTCGTCGAGGGCGCCGGCTCCTATGTCGCCGGTGAGGAGACCGCTCTCATCGCGGGGTTGGAGGGCGGTCGCGGATGCGCCCGGCCCCGCCCGCCGTACCCGACGCAGCGTGGGCTGTGGAACGCGCCGACCGTCGTCAACAATGTCGAGACCCTGGCGGCCGTGCCCTGGATCGTCCGCCACGGCGGCCCGGCATACGCCCGGCGCGGCACCTCCGACGAGACGGGGACCAAGCTGGTCTGTCTGTCGGAGCGGTTCGCGCGGCCGGGGTGCTACGAGATCGAGCTCGGCACGCCGGTGCGGCGGATCGTCACCGAGCTGGGAGGCGGTCTGAAGGACGGCGCCGAGCTGACCGCCCTCCAGGTCGGCGGCCCGCTGGGTGGCTTCCTCGCCGCCGACGCGCTGGACGTGCCGCTGTCGGAGGCAGGGCTGTCAGCCCGAGGCTGCGCTCTCGGCCACGCCGGTCTGGTCGCCTTCGACGGGCGAGTCGCACCGGAGGAAGTGCTGCGTCATGTGTGGGAGTTCGCCGCGGCCGAGAGCTGCGGCGCGTGCTCGCCCTGCCGCGTCGGCTCGCGCCGTGGTCTGGAATGGGCGTCCGCCGCCGCACCGCCCGGCCTGGAGTGGGAGCGGCTGTCGCGGGTCCTGGCCGAGGCGAGCCTGTGTGCCTTCGGACAGCGGATCCCGCCCGCCGTGCACAGCCTGGCCCGCGCCTACGGTGACCGGCTGGCGGGATGGGCGCCATGAACAGGGTCACGATCGAGGTCGACGGCAGCGGCGTCGAAGTACCCGAGGAGTCGTCGCTGCTCACGGCGGTGCGGGCGGCCGGGATCGAGCTGCCCGCGCTGTGCTCCGACGACCGGCTCAGTCCCGCCGGGTCATGCCGTACCTGTCTCGTACGGGCCGAGGGGCGCGTCGTGGCGGCCTGTGTCACACCGGCCTCCCCCGGCATGCGCGTGGACACCAGCGGCGCCGAGGTCGTGCGGCTGCGCCGGGACGCGGTGGAGGTCATCGTCTCCGCGCTGCCGCCCCGAGCCCTCTCCGACGGCAGCCCCAGCGAACTGGCCCACGCCTGCCGGTCGATGGGCATCGGCCCCGACGCGGCGCGCGGTGCCGGAGGCCGGGGCGGGGACGAGTCCCACCCGTACGTGCACCTGGACCGGGACCTGTGCATCGCCTGCGGCCGCTGCGTGCGGATGTGCTCCGAGGTGCAGGGCACCTTCGCCCTCACCCTGGTCGGCAGAGGCGGCGACACCGTCGTGGCCCCCGGCACCGGCGGGCCCTGGGCCGCATCGGACTGTGTGGCCTGCGGCGGCTGCGTGGACACCTGCCCCACGGGGGCGCTCGCCCAGCCGGGACCGGCGCGGGGACTCACCTCGGCGTTCCACCCCCAGGAGGCCCGGACACGCACCACATGCGGCTACTGCGGCGTGGGCTGCACCCTCGACGTGATCGCACACGACGGCGAGGTCACGGCGGTGCTGCCCGCCAGGGACGGCCCGGTCAATCGCGGCCACGCCTGCGTGAAGGGCCGCTTCTCCCACGGATTCCGCACCTCACCGGAACGGCTCACCCGGCCCCTGCTGCGACGCGACGGCGTCCTCGAACCGGTCGACTGGGACGAGGCGCTGGTCCACGTCGCGCGGGGGCTGCGGGCCGCCGTCGACGCCGGCGGCCCGGACTCCGTGGCGGCGATCTCCTCGGCCCGTGCCACGAACGAGGAGAACTACCTCGTACAGAAGTTCATGCGGGTCGTCATCGGAACCAACAACGTCGACAACTGCTCCCGCCTCTGCCACTCCCCCTCCGCCGCCGGCCTCACCGCGTCCTTCGGCCTCTCCGGCGGCACCGACACCTTCGACGACGTGGAACGCTCCGACTGCCTGCTGGTGGTCGGGGCCAATCCCGTCGAGGCACACCCGGTGGTCGGGGCCCGACTGCTGGAACGGGTCCTCCACGGCACCGCACTGATCGTCGCCGACCCGCGTGCCGTGGGCCTCGCCCTCCACGCCGATGTACATCTGCGTCCACGTCCCGGCACCAACGTGGCGCTCTTCCACGGGCTCGCCCACACCCTCCTGGCCGAAGGGCTGACCGACGAGGCGTTCCTGCGCGAACGGGCCACCGGGCTGCCGGAACTCAGCGAGTTGCTGGTCGACTACCCGCCCGACCGTGTCGCGGACATCACCGGGGTACCGGCCGAGGACCTGGTCGCCGCCGCCCGTCTGTACGGCAGCGCCGAGCATCCGGCCATCGTCTACGGCCTGGGCGTCACCGAACACCTCCACGGCACCGATGGTGTGCGCTCCCTGGCCAACCTGGCGATCCTGCGCGGCGCCGTGGGCACCGACCGTGGCCACGGAGTCAACCCGCTGCGCGGCCAGAACAACGTCCAGGGCGCCTCCGACATGGGCGCCCTGCCCGACCTCCTGCCCGGGTACGGAAAGGTGACCGACTCGTCCGCTCGCGCGCGGGCCGAGGACGTCTGGGGCGCACCGGTCCCCCAGCGGCCCGGTCTGCGGATCCCGGACATGTTCGCCGCCGCACGGGGCGGCGATCTGCGGGCGCTCTGGATCATCGGAGAGGACGTCTGCGCCACCGACCCCGATTCCAACCAGGTGGCCAAGGCCCTGGAGGTCTGCCCGCTCGTCGTCTGCAACGAACTGTTCCTGTCCGAGACCGCCCGGCACGCCGATGTCGTCCTGCCGGTGGCCTCCTGGCTGGAGAAGGACGGGACCTTCGTCAATTTCGACCGCCGATTCCAGCGTGTCCGCCCCGCCGTGCCCCCACCGGGACAAGCCCGCGCCGACTTCGACATCCTCCGGGCCGTCGCCCGCGCCATGGGCGCCGACCTGAGCTGCGCGTCTCCGGCCGACGCCCTCGCCGAGTGCGGGCGGCTCGCGCCCGTCTTCGCCGGGCTCTCCCACGACCGGCTGGACCGCGAGGGCTCCGTGCCCTGGCCCTGCACCGCACCTGACCGGCCGGGAGAAGCCACGTTGTACACCGAGCGCTTCGCCACACCGGACGGCCGGGCCCACCTGGCCGCGGCCCCCTATCTCCCCCCGGGTGAACGGCCCGACGACAACCATCCGCTGATCCTGGTCACCGGGCGGCGCTGGGCTCACTACAACTCCGGAAGCATGACGCGGCGCGGCGGCAACCTCGAGCTCGACCCGGTTGACTTCCTCGACCTCCACCCTGACGACGCCCGCCGGTACCAGGTGCGCGACGGCGAACGGGTGACGGTGGAGAGTCGGCACGGTCGAGCCCTGCTCATTGCCCGTGTCGGTGACCAGACCGCCCCCGGCCAGGTCTTCTGTTCCTTCCACTTCCCGTCGAGCGGGGTGAACCGCCTCACCTCGGATGTCGCGGACACCGTCACCTCCTGCCCCGAGTACAAGGTCACGGCGGTCCGCGTGGCCGCGTCTTAGGGCTCGGCACGGCCGCAGCCCCCGGAACCGGTTCGGGCGCCGTGTCCGCCCTCGTCGCCCGCCTCGTACCCGCCGACCGTGCCGGATCGGTCACCGGCATCGTCGGCGCCGCCGGCGGACTGGGCGGCTTCTTCCCGCCCCGGGTCCTGGATCACCGCCTCCCGCCGAGGCGGCACGCGGTTGCCGTTCGGGCCACAGCCGTGCCTGGACACGCATGGCCACATGGCCGAGCCCGGACAACGCGCAGGCGATCGCCAGGTCCCCGAGCGACAGCGGCTCCGTGCCCAGCAGATCCCGGAGAGGAGGCAGGTGGACACCGGCCGCCTGGAGGCCCAGGGCCGCGCCCACGGCGACCAGCAGGAACGGATTGGCCAGGGTTCCCGGACGGGCGCGGGAGCCGAGGGCGACGCCCAGCTGGGTCGCACCGAGGACCAGGAAGATCATGGACTGCCAGGGGCGGCCCGTCCCCGTTCCCTCCCGGATCCGTTGGCCGGTGGTGACCTCCGGAAGCCGTCGAACACCATCCGCCTCGCCCCAACTGCTCTGTGAATGGCCCGGCGTCGTGTTGGAAGCCCCCGTTGAGTCAGTTCTGTGAAGTCTCCTGAGACACGGCCCAGGCGAGGAGCGATTCGAATACGGGCCGCAGGGACCGGGCTTTGTCGGTGAGCGTGTACTCCACGCGGGGTGGGACTTCTGCGTAGACCTTGCGCTCCACCAAGCCCTCACCTTCGAGTTCACGCAGTTGCTTGGTCAGCATGTGCTGGGTCACCTGGGGGATCTCGCGGCGGAGCTCACCGAACCGGTGGGTCCGCTGGTCCAGCAGCCAGAGGATCTCCATCTTCCACTTGCCGCTGATCATCGTCAGGACTCGGCGCATCTGGCGCCGTGCGTCCTCCACCTCCAACATGATCTCTCCAATGGTATGCAAAAGAATACTTAGGTACAGGAAAACATCCTACTGCCGTTTATTTATCTAAGCCCATACGGTGGTGTTAGTCGACAGAACGAGTAAGGAGGACGAAGGGTGAACAGCACGACGATCGTGCACCCTCGACTGCACCACCTCGAAATGACCACCAGCAACGCTGACGCCAAGGTGAGCCGGTATCGGGTGGTGATCGGGACGGATGTGGTCCACCGCACCGACTCGGCGAGCGCCGGTACGAAGGGCGCCCCCGCGATGAAGTCTGTCTGGGTGACCAACGACGAGGCCAACCACCGGCTGGCCTTCGTGGAAGTGCCCGGCTTCAGCGCCGATGAGAACAAGGCCGCGTACCGCCGCATCCAGCACTTCGCCTTCGCCTACCGCACCCTCGAGGAACTGCTCGGCACCTACCTCCGCCTCAAGGCCCAGGGCATCGTTCCGGTCCTGTGCACGGATGCCGGCGCCCAGACCGCGTTCTACTACACGGACCCGGACGGCAACAGCGTCGAGCTCCACGTCGACAACTTCGGCAACAGCTGGACGTCAACGGAGTACCTGCGCCACTCCCACGACTTCGCGGCCAAACCCATCGGCCACTTCGTCGATCCGGACAAGCTCGTCAAAGCCTGGCAAGCCGGGGCGTCTGCCTCCGAGCTCAGCGAACGCGCATGGCGCGACGAGTTCATACCCGACGAGCCATACGACCCCAGCGTCCTTCTCTGAGCCGAAACCGCGATCAGCAAGGCGGCCTTGAGCACGTCGTCGGCGCAGAAAACGACGGCAGAAGACCGTGAATCTCCGCTCCGCGAAGCCGTGGTCGACGCCCTCAAAGTGATCTGGACGGCGTCCGTGACGGATACGGCCCGTCACGCGGATCCGACGACCTTACTACCCATTTCAGGAGAAGATATGAGTACAGATCGGTTCATCTACCTCTCACAGGGCGAGAGCAGGCCCACCCGCGTACCGGTGGCGCCCGAATTCGCCTTGAAGGCAGGGAGCGAGGACACCGGGGGCGGCTACTCCGTGCTGGAGGTGACCGTCGGCGGCGACCTGCCTCTCCACATCCACCACAACGACGACGAAGTCCTCTACATGCTCGAAGGTGAAATCGAGGCAACGTTCGACGGCCGCGTCTACACAGTCAAGCCGGGCGACTTCATGCTGCTGCCCCGCGGTATTCCGCACGCCGTCCGCCCGACCTCGGACGTAGCACCCCGGCTGCTTCAAGTCTCGTCCCCCGGTGGGTTCGAGCACTTTGCCGAAGACCTCGTCGAGAGCTTCCGCAGCCTGCAGGACGCCGGCGGCCCCCAGGCCGTGTCGGAACTCGCCGGCAAGCACGGAATAACCTTCCTGCACACGCCGTCTTGATCTTCTCACGTGGGTGTAGTCACGGAGACGGCCGTTTCGGCGCTACTCACAAACACTTGCGTCGGTCCCCCGTCGCGTGATCAGACAACACCGACCTGGCGCACGAGTTCCTCGCCCACGCCTCCGCCGAGGGCAAGAACCGCGAAGCCTGGGACGCGATCTTCCGCGCCTACTTCGGCCAGGCCCGCCCCGTCTTCGGCATGGACGACCTGCTCGACCTGCTCGACCTGGGCCAGGAGATCGGCCTGGACCGCGAGGGCACCCGCCGGGCTCTCACCGAGCACCGCTACCAGCGGCAGGTGAGCGACGACGCCGCCCGCGCCCAGCGCATGGGCGCCACCGGCGCCCCCTTCATCGTCATCGACGGCAAGTACGGCATCCCCGGCGCGCAGGACAGCGACGGCCTCCTTGACGTGCTGCGCACGGCCTGGGACACATCCCACCCGCTCACCCCGGCGACCGGCGGCGACGCTGCGGTCTGCGGCCCCGACGGCTGCGCCGTACCGGCCCGCGGCTGACCTCCACCGGCCACCCCCACTTCTTACTGCTCCGCCCTGACCGCCCCACCGGCGTTGCGCAAGTGATCGAATCACGAGAAAAGGAGCTCCAAAGATGAATGCAGAGCAGACCAATTCCGATCGATCCTCGCAGAAGGCTCGATTCATCAAACTTGGACCAGGGGAGGGTCTGGAAACTCGCGTCAAAATCGCACCGCTCTACTTGCTCAAAGCGGGCGCCGCCCAGACCGACGGCCAGTACTCAGTCCTTGAGGTCTCGGTGAACCACGACCTCCCACTCCACATCCACGACACCGCTGACGAACTCTTCTTCCTGCTGGAAGGAACGCTACGGGTGACCTTTGACGACGAGCAGCATGCGGTCGGCCCGGGTACTTTCATGTTCCTGCCTGCAGGGATTCCCCATGCGATTAATCCGGTAGGGGAGACCGTGCCGCGTGTTCTGCAGATCTCGGTTCCCGGAGGTTTCGAGCACTTCATCGAAGATATGGTGGAGCTTCAAGCCAAGGGTAAGGCGATGGACTTGGATTCGGATGAGTTCCGAGAGTTCTCGCGTAAACACGACTGGACCTTGGTCGGGTCGGCTGGAAGCGCTGAGCCCAACACTGACGAACCGCAGGCTTCGTAGCTGCTGATGCCGCCCGCGCCCAGCGCCTGGGCGCCACCGGCGCGCCCTTCATCGTCATCGACGGCAGGTACGGCATCCCCGGCGCGCAGGACAGCGACGGCCTCCTTGACGTGCTGCGCACGGCCTGGGACGCATCCCCTGACTCATCCCTCCAGCAGGGCGGGGTCGCCGAATCTCCTTGAGGGAGCAGTCGCACCGGTCCCACGAGGCCGTCATCGCGCACCCGCGCGATGTGTGTATGACCATCCCTTCCGAAGAACCTCATTCCGACGTCAGGTATGTCGTCGTAGTAGCCCCGTGCGATGAGCCGGTTGTTCAACGAGCTTGAGACCCGGTGCTCGACCTGCACAACGAGTTGGCGGGATCCGGTATCCACGCCGCGCACATCGCCATCAACACCTGGCTCCGCGAGGGCGGCCCCGAGGGCATCCCCTCGGCCGGCCCCGAGCAGGTCGCGCCCCTGTACTGGGGCCTGTACGAGCGCCGCGACCAAGCCGAAGCCGTCTTCAACGGCTGACACCCCCACCAACTCCCACTTCTCGAACACCGCGAGGACACCAGCATGACCAGCACGCTCAGCGGCAAGACCGCTCTCGTCACCGGATCCAGCCGCGGTATCGGCCGGGCCACCGCCCTCGGCCTCGCCCGCGAGGGGGCCCTGGCCGCCGTGCACTACGGGCGCGACAAACAGGCCGCCCAGCAGACCGTCGACCTTATCGAGAAGGACGGCGGACGGGCCTTTGCCGTCGGCGCGGAACTGGGCACGCCCGGCGCCGTCGACCAGCTGTTCCACCAGCTGGAGGCCGGACTGCGCGAACACACCGGCGAGACCGTCCTCGACATCCTGGTGAACAACGCCGCCTCGACGATGCCCGCCGGCAGCGTCCCGGAAGAGGTGTCAGCCGAGCAGATCAACGAGATCTTCGCAGTCAACGCCAAGGCCCCCTTCCTCCTCGTCCAGCGAGCTCTCGGGCTGATCCCGGACGGCGGACGCATCATCAACATCTCCTCCGCGGTCACGCGCATGGCTGAGCCGTCGCAGATCGTCTACGCGATGTCCAAGGGCGCGCTCGACCAGCTCACGCTGCACTTCGCCCGGCACCTCGCCCCTCAGCACATCACGGTCAACAGCGTGCTCCCCGGTCTCACGGACAACGGCAGCGCGGTCTTCCAGATGCCCGGGGCGCGCGAACAGATGTCGCAGCTGTCGGCGTTCAAGCGCCTCGGTGAGCCGGAGGAGGTCGCCAATGTAGTGGTCTTCCTCGCCACCGACCGGGCGCGCTGGATCACCGGAGCCTCCCTCGACGCCACCGGCGGCAGCCTCCTCGGCTAGCGCTCCGCCGCGTCCCCTCCCTCGCTCTCTCCCCGAAGGACTCCACCCCTGATGAACGTCTTCCTGTGGATCGTGCAGGCCGTACTGGCCGTCATGTTCGCCATGGCCGGTGTCATGAAAACCACCCAGCCCAAGGACAAGCTCGTCGAGAAGCTGCCCTGGGTGGCCGACTTCTCAACCGGCACCGTCCGCTTCATCGGCATCGTGGAATGCGCCGGCGCCCTCGGTCTGATCCTGCCCGCGGCCACCGGTATCGCCACCGTACTGACACCACTGGCCGCTGTCGGCCTCGGTATAACCATGCTGCTGGCCGCGACGTACCACGCCCGCAAGAAGGAATCCCCCGCGATCGGCCTCAACGCCGTCCTGCTGATCCTTGCCGTACTGGTGGCCTGGGGACGCTTCGGCCCGTACGGCCTCTGAAGCCGCCATCCGCTCCAACTCCCAAGTACGGGGGCCCGGTTCGTCACAGATCACCGGGCCCCATCGCCCGCCCCACTTCTTACTTCTCCGCCCTGACCGCCCCACCGGCAAGGAACCCCATGCGTGTCACCGTCTTCGGCGGGACCGGCGGCATCGGCCGCCGTGTCGTCTGCGGGGCCCTGTGACGTTGCGCTTCAGTTGGCGGGTTGTGCGCGATGGCTGGCGGGCGGCCGGAAAACCGGGTGCGGCATGGTCTGGCCCTTCCCTACGCTGAAGTGATGGACTCTGTGCAGGTCAGGCCGATGCACGAGAGTGATCTCCCGTCGGCTGAACGGGCTTCGGCGGTGACGTTCTTCGAGGCGGAGCGGGCCACCAGGCGGGTCAGCGATCCTGAAGTCGAGGAACGTTCGGCGGTCGCCTCGAAGCAGTGGATCGACCGGATGCGCTTCTTCCTGAACGCCGACCCAGGAGGATGCTGGGTCGCGGTGGAGGCGGATGCAGGTACCGAAAGTGCGGTTGGGTTCGCCATCTCGCAGAACCGCGGCCGTCTGTGGTTTCTTGCTACCTACGGCGTGCTGCCCGGCTATCAGGGTCGGGGCATCGGCAAGGGCCTGATGGACGCCGCGCTCGCCCACGCCGACGGGCGCCCCGGCATCTTCTCCTCCAGCGTCCATCCCGGGGCGACCCGCCGATACCGGTTGGCGGGATTCTCGCTCCACCCGCAGTTGAGGATGGTCGGTACCGTCGACCGGTCCACCCTCCCCGCAGTCAACGGCCTGCGGGAGGGCCGGTCCGACGACTTCGAGTGGATGGACCGGCTGGACCGGGATCTGCGTGTGGCGGGCCATGGTCCCGACCACGGCTACATGCTCAACACCCTCAGGCTGGTCGTGTCCGAAGACCGGGCCAGGCCGGGATACGTCTACATCGACGACCGAGGGCAGGCGTCGCTGCTGGCTGCCGCGGACCCGGAAACCGCGCAGAGACTGTTGTGGGAAGCCCTGGCCTCGTCACAGGGAAGGACCCTGGTCAACTGCATCACCGCCCCCAATGAGTGGGCGGTCGATGTCGGACTGGCCGCCCGTCTCGACATCGGCCAGGAGGGCTACATCGCCGTTCGCGACATGCCCGTCCCGGCGCCCTACCTCGCCAGCGGGCATTTCCTCTGACTGCTATAGCCGTTAGGGCAGTTCCGCCCCCACGTCTTATCGGAGGACCGGCCGTCCGTGACGCTCCAGCTGCCCGCCGGAGTCTCCATCGAAGCGAGGCTGCGGTGCCCTCCGCTCGTCTGAGACGAAAGCGCGGCGTCTTGGCCGACGAGACGTTGCGCTTCGGTCAGCGGGTTCTGCCGGGTGGTTGGCGGGCAGAGTAGCGCCCTCGATGGGTGGTTGGTGCGGGTTTATGAGAACCGTTCGCGGGGTGCCGGCAACGGCGGTGTTCTGACGGCATGGACGCCGTATTCCGTGAGGGAGACGCCGAGTCCTCCGTGGTCTGGTCCCATGCGTGCACGCTTGACGGTCTGTGTGCTCCGTACGCCCTGCCGGAAGGGGCGGTACGCCAGATGGACAGCGGTCCGGGCTGGGCACGCCGGTGGACCGCCACGTGGAAGACCGGCAAGGCTGACGTTGTCTGCCCGGTGAAGGACCTGGCCGGGGCGCCGGTGCTGTCCTCCGTTCCGCTGCGGCGTTTTTCCTGGCGCTCTGGCCAGGAACACCGTCCGGGGCTTGAGTGCCTGGTGTCCACGGGGCGCCAGCACGGGTTCGAGAGCCTCGCCGAGCGGCGGCGGCGGCTGCTGCTGCTGCTGCTGCTGGCATTGGACTTCGCCGGAGGCGTGAACGAGGTGCTGTCCCAGCCGTTCCGGCTGCGGTTCACCGCTGAGGCGGGGCCGGGCGAGCACACTCCCGACTTCCTGGCGTTGGGGGCGGGCGCCGGCTGGCTGCTGGACGTCCGGCCTGCGGGGAGGATCAAGCCGGAGGACGAGCTTCAGTACTGGGCCCCGTCCCGCGGGTACGGGCCTGTCGGTCAGGGCTGTGCGAGGCTGCGCCCGTGGTCTGCCGCGTACGCCGCGAAGACGTCCGTCGCCGTGCCACCGGTGTGCAGAAAGCGCTGGTCGAGTACGGCCGCGAGGTCCTTCAGCGCACCGGCCAGCACCTCACCCGCCAGGCGTACCTCCGATCGCCGGGCGGCCTGCCCTCGCCGGGCGAGGGTGGCGGCGTAGCCGACCGTGGCCGCCAGTGACGAATGGTCCTCCCCGTCATGGAAGTAGTACGCCTCGGCGTACTGGGTGAAGTCGATACGCACGCGCACGACATCGGTTGCCAGGCTGTCCAGCAACAGCGCCCCGGCGGTGCAGTCGATCTGCTGCGACGTCCGGTTCGCGTCGCGCAGCAGGGCCAGCCGGATGGCCAGGACCCTCCTGCGGGTCAGTGCCGGGTAGATCTCCAGCACCCAGGAGACCGTGGCCGTCAGGAGGGCGAAGCCGACGAGGGCTTCCAGTGGGGAGACCAGGCGCAGCCAGGCGTCGCCGGGTGCGATGTCCCCCAGGCCCAGGGTGGCCACCGTGACGAGCGACAGGTACAGGGAGTCCAGGAGCGGGGGCGCCTGCGCCGCCTCGGAACCGGGTGAGAGGGCGAACGCCCCTGGCATGTGCGGCCAGTAGACGACGGCCCAGCCGAGGACGACGGTGAGGGCCCACATACCCACCACCGTGACCATGGCGAGCGGTCCTACGAGCCCGACGACACGTCGACGCGCGCGGAAGCGCCGGGCCAGGCGCCACATCGCCGTCATGACGAGGCGGCTCAGACCACCGTGGCGGGTGGGGTGCCAGAGGGTGTGGAAGAGGTCTCGCAGGGTGAGCATGACGAGCCCGGCGCCGATCAGCGAGACCAACCACTTCATCCATGTCTCCCACGGCACTGTCGCCTGAAGCGGAACCCCGCTTGCGGAGCCTACGGCCTGTCCGGCGGATCCTGCCGCAGACGCCGAGGTCGGCGCGCCCGTCCGCGCGGATCAGGCCCGCCCGTCCGCGTGGATCAGGCCCGCCCGTCCGCGTGGATCAGCTGTCCGCCAGCACGAGCGTGCAGGTCTCTCCCGGTGCGATGGTGACGGCCCGGTCGGCCAGCACCACCCGGATCGGTGACTCCTCCGAGTCGGGCACTCTGATCTCCAGCTGCCCGCTCCGGCGCCGTACGCCGACACCCCAGTGGCCGCGGTAGCGCAAGGAGAACCCGTACTCCGAGAGCGCGGGAAGGGGCACCGGGTCCAGGCAGAGGGCGTCCTCACGCGTCTCAAGGCCCGTCAGCCCGCGTTGCACCAGGTCCAGGGTCCCGGCCATGGCGCCGAGGTGGATACCCTCGCCTGTGGTGCCGCCCTGGATGTCGGCGACGTCCGCCTCCAGGGCCTCCTGGACGTAGGTCCACGCCTCGGCTCGCCTGGCCCGGGCGAGGACGAGGCCGTGGACGAGGCCGCTGAGGGTGGAGCCGTGGCTGGTGCGCCGCAGGTAGTAGTCGACGGTCCGGCGCCAGACCTGATCGTCCACCTCGTACCCGAGACGGTGGAACAGGTTCCGCAGCTCGGCGGGCGAGAAGAGGTGGCCGAGCATCAGGACGTCGGCCTGTTTGGAGGCTTGGTAGCGGTTCACGGAATCGCCCTCGGCCTCGAGGATGCGGTCCAGCCGCCGGATGCTGTCGTAACGGGTGCGATAGGCGTCCCAGTCCAGCTCGGCGAGGTCGCCGTAGCCGTCGAACTGGCTGATGACTCCCTGGTGGAACGGCACACTCAGCCGCCGGGAGACCTCCTCCCACTTCGGGAGTTCGCCGCTGTCCAGCTCGATGCGCTCGAACAGCTCCTGCCGACGCCATACCGGAAGGCGCCGCACCAGGTCCAGGGCGCGACTGAGCACCCAGACGGCGGTGACGTTCGTGTACGCGTTGTCGTCGAGTCCCGGCCGAGCGGCGTCCGGGTAGCCGTCGTGGTATTCGTCGGGGCCGACCACACCACGGATGCGGTACCGACCGAGGCTGGGGGCGAACTCCGCGCTGTCCGCCCAGAACCGGGCGATCTCCAGCAGCATCTCCGCGCCTTTGGTGTGCAGGTACTCGGTGTCACCGCTTGCCTCGCAGTACTGCCACACGTTGTAGGCGATCGCCGAACCGACGTGGTGCTGGAGCCGGGAGTGGTCCGGCAGCCACCGGCCCGAACGGGGGTTGAGGTGCACCTCCTGTGTCTCCTCACGGCCGTCGCTCCCGGACTGCCACGGGTACATCGCCCCTGCCCGGCCGGCCGCGCGAGCCGCGCGGCGTGCCTGCGGCAGGCGCCGGTGACGGTAGTTGAGCAGAGCCCGGGAGACCTCCGGGAAACGCAGGTTCAGGTACGGAAGCACGAACAACTCGTCCCAGAAGACATGCCCCCGGTACGCCTCGCCGTGCAGCCCACGGGCCGGCACCCCCACGTCCAGCTCAGCGGTGTGCGGCGACAACGTCTGCAGCACATGGAACAGATGCAGGCGCAGGACCCGTCCCGCCTCCCCCGGCACCCGGATGTCCGCGCTCCGCCACAACCGTGCCCAGGCGGCGACATGGGAGTCCACGAGCGCGGGGAAGTCGGCGGCCGTGGCCACTCGGTCGAGCGCCGCGCCGAGCGGGTCACTGATCGCCGGATCACGGGAGGTGTGCAGGGCCACTGTCTTGTCCACGACGGCGGGTCGGCCCGGAGCGACCGGGACCACCAGCCGGTGTACGGCACGGCGGTGAGACGGCCGAAGCTCCGACGACGTGGGCGGCTGCCCGACGGCGACCGTACGGGCCGCCATGCCGATGCCCACCTCGGAGGTGCTGGTGCGGCAGCTCAGCCACGTGAGGTCGGGCGCGGACGCGCCGGTCCGTACACGGGCCAGGTGGTGACCGTCGAGGGATCTGTAACGGTGCACGTTGCTGTTGATCACATCGCCGTCAAGGGCGGCTTCGACCTCCAGGTCTCCCGACCACTCCTCGGCTGTGACGACGGTCCGCAGTGCGGCCAGGTGCGGATCCGCCATGTGCACCAAGCGGATCTGCTCCACGCTCAGCGTGCCCGCCGCCTCGTCCCGAAACCGGAACATGCGCGTCAGCGTGCCACGGCGCAGGTCCAGGGCGTGCCGGTGATCGAGCACGGGACGCGTGTCGGGTGAGATCCACGGGCCCACCGATCCGTCGGCATGACGGAGACGGAAGCGCAGGAGCAGCCAGTTGGGGAGATTCACGAGGTCCTCGTTCACCACCCGCCGGCCGGCCACGGTCGACTCCAGGCGGTTGTAGACCCCGGCCGCGTAGGTGGCCGGGTAGTGCACCAGGCTCGCCCTGCTCTCGGGTACGGCGCCGCGGGTGGCGAAGTAGCCGTTGCCGAGCGTGCACAGCGATTCACGCAGCCGCTCGCCGGCCGGGTCGTAGCCCTCGTACTCCCAGGTCCACTCCGCCATCCGCCGTCCTCTCCTTCTCCCCTCACGAGGTGCGCGGGAGCATGAGACGCGTGTCGGGTCAGTCCCGTTGGGGGACGACGGCCACCGGGCACTCGGCATGATGCAGCAGGGCATGGGCGACCCTGCCGAACTGCAGACCGACATGGCCGTGGTGCCTGCGCGCACCCACGACCACCAGGTCGGCGTCGGAGGAAGCATCCAGCAGGACCTTGTGGGCGGGGCCTTCGACAGCCTGTCGACGCACTTCTACCTGAGGGTGGTTCCGCACGGCGTCGCGCAGCACGTCGGTGAGGAGGGCGGAGGCGCGCTCCTCGTGGGCACCGGCGGCGTCGTCCGCGATCAGGGGATGGACCACGTGTTCCTGGGCGGGGCGGCGCCAGGCCCGTACGGCGTGCAGGGCGCAGCCGCGCGTCTCGGCCTCGTGGAAGGCGAACCGCACGGCAGCCGTGCCCTCCGTGGAGTCGCCGAGGCCGACCACTACCCGCCCGAAGGAGCCCTGCCGGTTCGGCTCACCGCCGCGGACCACGATCACCGGGCACACGGCACGGGCGGCCACCGCGAGGCTGACCGATCCCAGCAGGATCCCGGCGATCCCACCGCGGCCGCGGGAGCCCGTGACCAGGGCGAAGGATTCATGAGCCGCGTGCAGGAGCGCGGTCACGGCGTCGTCGGGCAGTACGTCGCTGGAAACCTTCACCTCCGGGTTGCGCAGCCGGGCTCGTTCCGCGCAGGAAGCCGCGATGTGCTGGGCCATGACCTCTTCGGCGGGGCGGTCAGTGCCGAAGGACGGGCGGGCTCCCTCGTACCGCTCCCACAGAGAGGCGTGGACGAGCCGAAGTGACAGCCCGAGACGCGCCGCCTCGTCCACCGCCCAGTCCACGGCCTCCAGGCTGGAATCCGATCCGTCGACACCCACGACCAGCGGGAGCTCCATGGTCACCATCACCTTCCTCCCCGGGCACTGCCCTAAAGCCCCTGTCAATACCGTCGCACCGCAAGGGTTCCGACGCGACACAGGGACCGGCTCTCGAAGGGGGTCTTCGGCCCGGGTTGCAGGGCGACGGTTTCCGACGATCGTGGAGTCATGCGGTGGGACAAGGAACGGGGCTCCATCCCTCACATCGCCGCCACAGCCGCCGCATCGGTCTGATACGAGCCCGCTTCCGCTTCGAGGCCGGGGTGAAGGGAAGGGAGGGCGGTCGTGGCAGCCCTGTCACGCCTGTGAGTTCGACGCGGCTGCGGTCCGTGAGGCGTGCGGAAGCGACCCGGAGCTGGATCACGCGCTGTTGACCTACGTCGTCGGCGTGATCGCGGGCCGGCTCAGGTCCTCCCGGGTGCGGCCGCTCGACCTGTACGCACCCCATGGCGCCGGTGAGGTGCCCTGACGAGGCGAGACGAGGAGGATCGCGGTGCCTGAGACCCCGCACATCGTCAGCGATGTGATGACCCAGACGGTCGTGGCCGTGGGACGCGGCGCGCCGTTCAAGGAGATCGTGCGGACCATGGAGCAGTGGAAGATCAGTGCCATGCCGGTCCTGGAGGGCGAGGGCCGTGTCATCGGCGTCGTCTCCGAGGCCGACCTGCTGCCCAAGGAGGAGTTCCGCGACAGCGACCCGAGCCTCTCCGAGCAACGCGGGCGCCTTTCCGACGTCGCCAAGGCCGGGGCAGTGACGGCGGAGCAGCTGATGACCACCCCGGCCATCACGGTCCACCCCGACGCGACCCTGGCACAGACGGCCAGGATCATGGCGGTCCGGCGCGTCAAGCGGCTGCCCGTGGTCGACGACATCGGCATGCTTCAGGGCATCGTCAGCCGCGCCGACCTGCTGAAGGTCTTCCTGCGCTCGGACGAGGAGATCGAGGAGGAGGTCCGCCGCACGGTGGTGTCGTACCTCTTCCCAGCCTTCAGCCACGCCATCCACGTGAACGTGCACGAGGGGGTCGTCACACTCCGCGGGCACATCCACGACACCTCACTCATCTCGGTCGCCGTGCGCCTCGTGCGCGCCGTGGAGGGCGTCGTGGACGTCGAGCCACAGCTCACCGGCGAGTGAGCCTCCCAGGTTCAGCGGGCTCGTGAGTCGGCGGCCCGCCGAGGTGGGGCCGCCGGCGGCGACCCGTGCGCGCTACTGATCGGCCGGAGTGATGCGTCTGCCCGTGAGGCGCGTGGGCCGGATCGACACCCACATCTCGCGTGCACCGCCCGCCCATGGCCCGGTGTGCGCGCGCCGGGCGAGCCCACGCACGGCGTCGGGCTCCGTGACGACGTTCGCGGGGCCGACTGCGAGCACACTCCAACCCTGGCTCAGCGCCTCGTCCACGTGGTCGGCCTCGAAGGCGACCTCCGTTCCGACAGCCGCCGCGGGCACGGAGTCGGGCGCGGTCCGAAAGACGATCGCGTCCTCCACGACCTCGTAGTTGACCGGGACGACCGCAGGAGCAGCGCGTGCCCGCCGCCACCTGAGAGGGCGGTCAGACCTCTTCGAGGACGACGCCGGAACCACGAAGGTACGCGTGGTGCTGGACACCGGCACCACGGCGCTCACCGGCCACGGGACCGCGCGCTGCCACCCGGCGGACGCCGACGCGCCCGAGACCGGCGACGAGTTGGCGGCAGGCCGGGCCATGGAGGACCTCGCCGGACAGTTGCTGAACACAGCCGAGCGCGACATCGAGGTGCGGCCTCGCCGTCCTCCTCACCTCGCTGCGGACCCGTGCGGTCCGGACACGGTTCGTTCTGGGGCCGAGGACCGTGCGTTTTCCGCTGTCTGTTCCTCGATGCGGCGCCGGACCCGGGCGGTGAGGGCGCTCAGCCGCTTGGAGGCCGTCGCCCGCGGCGCGACCGGCGCTCGGATCCGTCGGGCCGCCGACGGCAGCCGGCCGAGGTCCGCCGTGAATCGCTCCCGGCACTCGTCGAGCGTGGGCCGGGTGCCGGTGCGCTGCCCGCCCCGCATCACCGTCTCCAGCAAAGGTCCGCCACCCGCGGGTGGCTGCTCGTCGGCCAGGCCGATCACGTCCGTGTATCCGGGGAGGCGAAACACCTGCTTGGGTCCGGGTGCCGTCACTTTCGCCGACGACAGCTTCATCACCGGGCGTCCCTCGTACTCCACCATCTTGTACGCCGAGTCCAGATACGGTGCGTCGGCCGAGACCCCGACGCGGGTGCCGACGGCGTACGTGTCGATCGGCGCTCCCGAGCGGATCAGGTCGTCCAGCGCGTACTCGTCGAGACCGCCGCTGGCGACGATCCTCACCTCCGGCAGGCCCTCCTCGTCGAGGATCGACCGTGCCCGCACCGCCAGGGCCCCGAGGTCGCCGCTGTCCAGCCGCACGGCCGAGCCGGGCCCACGGTCCAGGTCCCGCAGCACGCGCGCGGCGACACGTACGCCCGCGTCGGTGTCGTAGGTGTCCACCAGCAGGGTCACCGGCCCCGGGTGGGACCGTGCGAAAGCGCGGAAGGCGTCTTCCTCCCTGGTGAACGCCTCCACGAAGGAGTGGGCCATCGTGCCGACGGCGGGGATGCCCAGGGCGGTGGCCGCAGCCACGTTGCTGGTTCCGGCGAAACCCACCATCGCGCCGAGGCGGGCGGCCTGGAACCCGGCCTGGGGGCCGTGAGTCCGCCGCAGGGAGAAGTCCACGACCGGATGCCCCGCCGCCGCGAGGACGCACCGTGCGGCCTTCGAGGCGATGGTGCTCTGGTGACTGAGCTGGTTGACCACGTAAGTTTCGGCCAGCTGCGCCTGCGGCAGAGGCGCGGTCACCTCCAGCAGCGGCTCTCCCGCCAACACGATCCGTCCCTCCGGCACCGCCCGCACGTCACCGGTGAACTCCAGGCCGAGCAGGAACTGGAGATCCCGCCGCGGTCGACGCACCGCGGACGCGAAGGCGTCGACGTCCTCTTGGCCGACGCGAAGTCCTGACAGATAGTCCAGGACCGACTCCAGCCCCGCGGCGACCAGGAAGCCGCGCTCGGGCGGCAGGTCGCGGACGAAGAGGCTGAACGTCGCGGGGCCGGTCATTCCCTCCCGGAGGTAGGACATGACCATAGTCACTTCGTACAGGTCGGTGGTCGTCACGTCGGACATCGGCGTCGCCTCCTCGGCTCCCGTCCGGGCTTCCTGCCTGTCACCGGCGAAAGCGCGCGGACCACAGGGGCTCGACCACGTTCCACTCGGCGTCCCACTGTGCGTACCTTCTCCGGTCCAGCACATGGCGCATGCCTGCCCGCGCCGCGTAGAACCCGGCGCCCACACCGATCGCGGTCATCCCGCCCACGAACCAGCCGGTGGTCGTCGCGTTGAGCTCACTCATCGGCGGACTGGTGAGGCCGCCGCCCCGGTCCACCCACACCCGCACGGGGGCGCCCTTCGGCGTTTCTGACTTCACGAGGGTCGTCCCCGTCCGCACTGTGCCGTTGTCGTCGGTCCAGCGGACCTGCGCCCGGCGCTTCCCATCTGTGGCGACACCCTTGACATTCGTGGTCAGTCGGGCGGTGACCTCGTGCCGATCCGCCGACTGGGCATGCACGGTGCGCATCGACGACTCGTACGCCGTCAGCCCCGCGCTGAGCGCGGCCATCGGCAGGCCGAGGAAGAGGACCAGCGTCAGCAAGCCGCGGAACCAGGACTCGAACCTGTCGGACGTACGTCGCAGAGGGTTCGCCCCCTTCGACGCGTGCTCCGGGCGCGGCGGCAGCGGACCGGACGCTTGCGGCGAGTTCTGTGTACTCATGACTCGGCCTCCACCAGGTCGCCGGCCAGTTCCTCCGCCACTTGTCCCACCATGGAACGGCAGCGGCCTGCGGTCACAGGGCCGAAGGTCCTTGCGGGGACGACGTCCGGCCTCGCAGCAGCCGACCGTCCGACGTGGTTCGTCTCCGCCGGTCCGGTCACATCCGGGGAACGACCGCGACCGGACATGGCGCGTGATGCAGTACCGCATGGTTGATCAATCCCAGTTGCAGGCCCAGGTGCCCCTGCCGTCTGCGGGCGCCGACGACCAGCAGGTCCGCCTCGGAGGCCGCCTCCAGCAGCGCCTGGCGTGCAGGTCCCTCGATCACCCGTCGGCTCACCGAGGCGTCGCGGTACTGCTCCGACGCGTCCCGCAGGGCGTCGTCCAGCACCTGCGCCGGCGGACGCCGATGGTCCTCCAGGGCATACCGCGAGGGGGCTTGAGATGTGGTGAGAGCACCGAACGGTGCGCTCCAGGCGTGCACCGCCACCAGCCGGCAGTGCCGCACATGGGCCTCGCGGAACGCGAACCGCACGGCCGTGCTGCTGCCCTCTCCCTCCTCGACGCCGACGACGACGCTCCCGAACCGGTCGTCCCGGTGCTCTGCCGCGCCGCGCACCACGACGACCGGGCAGTCCGCTCGTGCCGCCACTGCCAGGCTGACCGAGCCCAGGAGCATCCCGGCGAGGTCACCCAGCCCTCTGGACCCGAGCACCAGCGCGAAGGCGTTGCGCCCTTTGTCGACCAGGGCGGCGGTGGCGTCCCCCTGCAGCACCTCGCTCGACAGCCGCACCTCGGGAGCACACGCCCTGACGCGTTGCGAAGCGGAGTCGATCACGTCGGGCGCCTCGCGGTCCCGCGCCGCCGCGTGCAGGAGATGGAGCGGCACACCGTGCCGGGCGGCTTCGCCGACGGCCCAGTCGACCGCCTCCAGGCTCCCCGCGGACCCGTCGATGCCGACCACCAGGGGAATCGTCACCGCCCCCATCTCCTCTCGGACGGATCCCGCCTCTCCGGCTCCCCTCCTCCGGTCCGCATGCGCCGTGGAGAGGATTGGGGTACTCCTCGAATGAGCGAACCCGCCACGCCCGGCATGCCGGCGGCGTACGGACCATCCACACCGTGGGACTCGTTCACCGTCATCCACCCGTCATCTCCAGCTTCGTACGAGACGGAGGCCGCCGCCATGCAACCGGTCGTCACCGTGGGCCTGGACGGCTCACCGGAGAGTCTCGCCGCTGCCCACTGGGCCGCCGACGAGGCCGAGAAGCGCAAGCTCACCCTCCGGCTGCTGCACGCCTGGCCGATGCTGGCACCGGAACCGACCCACGTTCCCTCTGAGATCGATCAGAACCAGGGGGCGAGACGTCTCGTCCACACCGCGCAGGCAGAACTCCAGGCACGCCACCCGGGCCTGTCCATCGTCGGGAACCTGGTCGCCGACGATGCCCAGAACGCCTTGCTCCAAACGGCGTCGGAATCCGACATGCTCGTACTCGGTTCGCGGGGGCTGGAGCCCGCCGAGAGTTACTTCCTCGGCGACGTGAGCATGCCCGTCGTGGCACGGGCGGAGCGGCCGGTGGTACTGGTCCGCGCCCGGACCGGCGGGGAAGGGCCGGGCCCGGCGTCCACGGATCGCGTGGTCGTGGCCCTGAGCCTGCACGGTTCCTCCGACGACCTGCTCGACTTCGCCTTCCACACCGCTGCCGCCCGAGGCGCTTCCCTCCACGCCATGCACGGCCGAAGAGTGCCACTCCACGCACGCGTGCCCTGGGGTGCGGACCACTACGGCACCGAGGAGACCGCGCGAGACGCGCTGAGGGAGCTGCGCAAGGCACTCCGCCCCTGGCGCGAGAAGTACCCGCAGGTGGACGTGGACGACGGCGTCCGTCTCGAGAGTCCCGCCATGGCCGTGGTACGGGCCGCCGAAGGCGCCGCGCTGCTGGTCGTCGGTCGGCGCCGACACCGTCCTGGTCTGCCACCTCACCTGGGTCCCGTGGCACAGGCCGCCATTCATCACGGGCGCTGCCCCGTCGCCGTGGTTCCTCATGGCTGAGGCCGACGGCGGGCCGGTGCCGCGCGCGGAGGTGTGCGAGACCCACACCGCGATCGTGTTCTTCGTCGGCGACCGCGCCTACAAGCTGAAGAAGCCGGTGGATCTGGGATTCCTGGACTACACGACGGTGACGGCCCGCCGGGCCGCGTGCGAACGCGAAGTCGCTCTCAACCGCCGCTTCGCCCCCGACGTCTATCTGGGTGTGGGTGAGGTCCACAGCCCCGACGCGCAGGTGCCCGAACCGCTCGTGGTGATGCGCCGGATGCCCGCGGACCGCCGCCTTTCCCAGCTGGTACGGGAAGGGGTCGCCGTCGACGACGTCCTGCGGGCCGTCGCCCGGCATCTCGCTGCGTGGCATGCGGACGCGCCCCGGAGCCGGGAGGTGGACGAGCAAGGCACACGGGACGCTCTGTCCTCCCGCTGGGAGGCCAGTTTTCAGCAGGTCCGCGCGTTGGCCGACGACGACGTCGTGCCGGACGGGGTGGCGGAGGTGGAGCGGCTGGTACGCCGCTACCTCGCCGGCCGCAAGCGGTTGTTCGACTCCCGTATCGAGCAGGGGCGGGTGGTCGACGGCCACGGCGATCTGCTCGCCGAGGACGTCTTCTGCCTCGACGACGGGCCCCGTGTCCTGGACTGCCTGGAGTTCGACGACCGCCTTCGCCATGTCGACGGCCTCGACGACGCCGCGTTCCTCGCCATGGATCTGGAACGACTCGGCGCCCATCAGGCGGCGGCGTACTTCCTCGCCCAGTACGGCGAGTACTCCGGCGACCCCGCACCGCCGTCCCTGTGGCACCACTATGTCGCCTACCGCGCCTTCGTCCGCGCCAAGGTCTCCCTGATCCAGGCGCGCCAGGGGGCGCCTGGCGCGGAGGCCGCGTCGCGGCGGCTGATCGCGATGGCGCTGCGCCACCTGCGTACCTCCGCCGTCGGCCTGACGCTCGTCGGCGGACTGCCCGGCAGCGGGAAGTCCACCCTCTCCGGAGCGCTGGCCGACCGGCTGGGGGTCACTCTGCTCAGCAGCGACCGCCTCCGCAAGGAACTGGCGGGGATCCCGGCTGAGCAGTCCGCGGCGGCCGGCTACGGCGAGGGCCTGTACACGCCGGAGTGGACGGCCAGAACCTACGCCGCTCTGCTCGACCGTGCGTACGCCCTGCTGTCCTCCGGTGAGTCCGTCGTCCTGGATGCCACCTGGTCGGACGAGGCACAGCGCGAAGCGGCTCTGCGCATGGCCGAACGCGCCGGCGCCGATCTGCTGGCCCTGCACTGCCACGTGCCGGGCGACGTGTCAGCGGCTCGCCTGAGCACGCGCGCTCCCGGAGCGTCCGACGCCGACCTCGGCATCGCCACCACCATGGCGGCCAGGGAACAGCCGTGGCCCGAGGCCGTCACGGTCGACACCAGTGGCACGTTGGAGGCCGCGGTCGCCCAGGCACTGGCCGCCGTACGACCATGGGGCACCGGCCAGGCACCGGTCTTCCGCCGCCCCTACATGGAGCCGGACTAGACGACCCGCTGTCCCGCCTCCGCCTCCGCCTCCGCCTCCGCCGGCAGGGAGTGGATGACCATGCGCGCCCTCGTCTGGCCCCGGGCCCGGTGGGCCAGGCGGCGCTGATCCCCCCGACCGCCGCTGCCTGGACCACGAGGAGGCGTTGCCGCGGGACTTCGCCGACCAGCGCAGCGACGAACCGCCCGCCCTCGACACCTCGCTGGAACGGGGCTGGCGGGCGCAGCTCACCCTGACCCGCAGCCAGCTCTCCATACTCCCCGTCCCCCTCCTCGACGCCCACGGGGCCAAGGACGCCACGGACACGGCGGCGTCCCGATGACCAGCGCCCGCCGTACGCCGCCCGGCCGTGCGGGGCGCCAGCGCCCAGGGCGCGGTCTTGATGCCGCCGAGCGCGGAGCCGATCTGCTGGAGCAGAAGCTGCGCATCCCGCGCTCCGAGCACCAGCGGCTGCCGCGTGCGCGGGAGGCAGCCGAGCGCGACCGCGACTGACGGGACCTGCTGGTTGAGGCCGAGAGCCGGCTGCTGCGCGGACTGCTCCTGGGAACAGGCCCTCGACTCGGCCGCCGTGGGCATCCGCGCCGCCGGGGTCACGGTGCACTGGACCACCTCCATGGGGGTACGCCATCCGGCGACGGTCTCCACGTCGGTACCGTGCCGTACGCACCGCCGCCGAGTACGTGGCCGCCCACGCCGCCGAGTTGGTGGGCGCCGAAGTCGTCGGCACACGCCACCGGGCCCGTGCTCTGCGGCGTCACTGGATCCCCCGCCTGCGTGAGGCGCTCGACTGGAGCGACCTGGCCTTGGAGCAGGCGGAACACGAGGACGGCGTCCGGCGGCGCTGGGCTGCGCGGCTCAGTCCTGAGGCGGCGGAGCGTGGCGGAGGGGAACCTGAGGGTGAGAGGTGACGGCATCGATCCGAAGGAGGCATCGTGAGCGGTCTCGTGGTCGTGGGCGCGGACGGTTCGGCGTCGAGTCTTGCCGCGGTGGAGGTGGCCGCGCGGGAGGCGCGGTCGCGCGGGGCGGGGCTTCGGGTGGTGCATGCGTTCGTGTGGCCGGCGATGCATGTGCCGTTGGGGTCGTCGCCGCTGGGACCGCCGGAGGGCGGGCTGCGGAACATGGTCGATCGCCTGGTGGCCGAAGCGGTCGAACGGGCGCGGGCGGTGGCGCCGGACATCGAGGTCGGTCATGTCGTGGTCCATGGTGAGCCGTTGACGGCTCTGGAGGCGCAGTCGCGTGCCGCTGAGCTGGTGGTGGTCGGGTCCCGGGGCATGGGCGGGTTCGTCGGGCTGCTGGTGGGGTCGACGGCGGTGCATCTGGCGGCGCACGGCCGTTGTCCGGTACTGGTCGTGCGCGAGCAGCCGCACGCCGACGGTCCGATCGTGCTGGGCGTCGACGGCTCGGTCGCGGGGCGGGAGGCCGTGGATTTCGCCTTCGCCGAGGCCGCCCTGCGAAACGCGCCGTTGGTGGCCCTGCGCACCTGGACCACGTGGAACGCGCCGATGCTCGCCCCGCAGGATCCGTCCGAGCCGTTCGCGAACCCGCCCGGGGCACTGGCCGAGGAGGAGGAGCGGCAGCTGGCCGAGGCGCTCGCCGGCCGTCAGGAACGCTACCCCGGTGTGGTGGTGGAGCACCGGGTGGTGCACGGCGGGGCGCGGGAGGCGTTGATCGAGGCGAGCCGCTCCGCTCAACTGCTGGTGGTCGGTGCGCGGGGGCGCGGTGGTTTCGCCGGGTTGCTTCTGGGCTCGGTCAGCCAGGCCCTGTTGCATCACGCGCAGTGTCCGGTCGCGGTGGTGCGGGGAGAGGAAGGGCGCCGCTGAGGGCTCTGTCGCGTGGCCCGGCACCCGGCCCCGCCATACTGGCGGCCCAGCCTGGCGTGCCCGCCGTGGGGGCGGTTCACTGGAACGCCGCGTGGATCTCCTGTTCGGTCGCGGAACGGGAAACGAGCAGGAGCTCGTCCCCCGCCCGCAGGCGGATCGCCGGATCCGGCACGGTGGGCTGTCCGTCACGGACGATCGTCGCGACAACCGTCCCCATGTTCTGGTAGACCGCCCGGCCGAGCCGTACCGCCGTCGCGATGGACGCGAACGAGTCGTCCAGTAGCACCATCGAGGCCGCCTCCCGGGCGCGCTCCCTTCGTGCGAGATCCTGCCTCGGCTCCAAGGGCACCCCCAGCGGCGCTCGCTCCGCTGCCAGGGGGCCCTGTCCCGGCACACCCCGTCCACGAGCGCGGCGC
The DNA here is from genome assembly GCF_001418475.1 of Streptomyces ossamyceticus. Classification (GTDB taxonomy): domain Bacteria; phylum Actinomycetota; class Actinomycetes; order Streptomycetales; family Streptomycetaceae; genus Streptomyces; species Streptomyces ossamyceticus. Next base: position 44,618 of record NZ_LIQX01000237.1, read on the forward strand.
GGGTCGGAATGTGTGGCGATAGAGGGGCGTCGTTCTCGGCGGCGGGGGGCCGCGTCTACCAGCGCACCGGCAGCTCTCGCAGGCTCCGCATGAGGCTGGGGCGCCACCGTGGTGTGCCGTCACCGTCGAAGGACAGGCGGGGGAAACGGTCCAGCAGGATACGTAGGGCCAGCGTCGCCTCCAGCCGTGCCAGCGGGGCGCCCAGGCAGTGGTGCAGGCCGTACCCGAAGGCGAGGTGAGCACGGGTCTCGGCCGGATCACGGCGGATGTCGAACCGGTCGGGGGCGGGGAAGCGCGCGGGATCGCGGTTCGCGGCGGCGATGGAGAGCACGACACGCGCACCCGCCGGTACCCGGGCGCCGCCGAGAGCGATCGGTTCAGCGGCGTAGCGGTAGGTGCCCGCTGGTGCGGGTGGCTCGAAGCGGAGCGTCTCCTCCACCGCGCCCTTCAGCAACTCGGGGTCGGTACGGAGGGCGGCGAGCTGCCCGGGATGGCCGAGCAGCAGCTGGACGGCGTTGGCAATGAGGTTGACGGTGGTCTCGTGCCCTGCGACGAGCAGCAGGAAGGCCATTCCGAGCAGTTCCTCCGGGGTGAGCCGGTCGCCGCCGTCCCCGTCGTGGGTGCGGACCAGGGCATGCAGCAGATCGCTGTCCGCGCCGTCCCGAAGCCGCCGTTTCTCCTCCGCCAGCCCCGCGAGGTACGCGGCCATCTCCTGGCCGGCGCGGGCGGACTGCTCCGCGTCGTCGAGGGCGACGACCTTCGTGGACCACGCCCGGAAGGCATCCCGGTCCCCGTCCGGCACTCCGAGCAGCTCGCAGATGATGGTGAGCGGCAACGGATGGGCGTATGCGGCCACCAGGTCGGCCCGGCCGTCGGCGGCCACGGCGTCCAGAAGCGCACCGGCCGCCTCCTCGACGCGGGGCCGCAGCGCCTGGACGCGGCGGGCGGTGAACTCGCGGGCCACGAGCGTCCGCAGCCGGGTGTGATCGGGCGGGTCGACCTGGAGCATGTTGCGGCCCACGGAGTACAGCCCGTCGTCCTCGAAGTCGGCAGAGTGCCGTACGTCGTTGCGCAGCCTGGGGTCGGCGAACGCGACACGCACTTCCTCGTGCCCGACCACCAGCCACGACTCGTCCCCGGTGGGGAAACGCACGTGGTGGACGGAGCCGCGGGAGCGCAGCGAGTTGAAGGCGGAGTAGGGGTCGGCGGTGAAGTCGTCGGTGAGATCGGCGAGTCGGACGGTATGGCGCTGCGTACACATCGGCGGCTCCCGAAGAGAAGCGGGGATCAATCCCCGTTTAGAAGTGGGGAACATCCCCCGTTTAGGTTCCGGCCGCGACCGTAGCACGAAGCGGGGAGCGGTCCTCGTTTCCGTCTGCAAGGGCAAGCCCACAAGTGTCCGAATGACGACTGTGACACCCGGCGCCTGTCCGGGCGGCTACGGCAACGAACCGCACAGCGATCGCGTTGCGGCCGCCGGTGCGATCACGGCGGCACAGCCGGGCCTGGACAGACCTCCGTTCACCGGGATGAGCCCGCGCCGCTTCGGCAGACCGGTGACCGCCGTGCGCCGCGAGGGAGGGGACACGGTCCGCCGAGGCCGGCCCTGGAGCCCCACTCGATCGAGCGCCGGCCAGGTCAGCATCCGACGCGTTTCCACAGGTCAGCGCACCCTTCCCCGCGGCTTCAACGGCACCGGAGGCAGTGCCGGGGCGGGCAGAGGAGCACCGTCGTACCCCTTCACCTCTCCGAATCGCGTTCCCTCCATCCAGTCCCGGCGAGCCTGTTCGATCTCCTCCTGGGACCGGCCGATCCAGTTCCAGAACATGATCAGTTCCTCCTCGAAGGGCTCGCCGCCGAGGAGCATGACGGACGCGTCGGAGTCGGCGCGCAGGGGGAGTTCGGTGCGGCCGCAGCCGAGGTACAGCATGGAGCCGGGGATCACCGGCACCCCGTCGACGTGGGCCTCGCCGGACATGGAGAGGACCGCGTACTCGAAGTCGGATTCGAGGGGGAGGCGGAGGTCGGCGCCCCGCGTGAGAGTGAGGTCGGCGCCGACGATCGGCGTGAACGCCGTGCCGGGGGACGTCGCGCCGTCGAGGGAGCCCAGGATGAGCGTGGCCTCCAGGCCGGGGGCGGTGACGACCGGCAGCTCCGCGTGGTGCTCGAAGCGCGGCTCGGTGTGCCGGTGCTCGTCCGGCAGGGCGACCCACAGCTGCGCGCCGTGCAGGAAACGGGCGTGCGACCTGGGGCTCTCCTCGGAGTGGCTGATGGCCCGCCCCGAGGTCATCAGACCCAGCTCGCGCGGGCGGATCGTCTCCAGGCTGCCGGTGGAGTCGCGGTGCAGCACCTCGCCCTCGTGCAGCCAACTGACGGTCTGGAGGCCCATATGCGGGTGCGGCGGCACCTGCATGCCGGGCTCGTCCGCGATGTCGTCCGGCCCGTAGTGGTCGACGAACGCCCACGCGCCCACCATGCGGCGCCCCAGGTTCGGCAGCAGGCGCCGCACTTCCGTGGACTCGCCGAGTCGCACACGGCGGGGGCTCAGCAGCTCCCGCACGGGCTCGGCGACGACGAATCCCCGGCCGCCGCACACGCTCGGCACCGCCTGACGGTCAAGATTGCTCATACCGCTCAACCTAGCCCCCGCCCGGCCCTTCCGTCAGACCGAACGCCTCCCCCCACCACCTGGGCGCCACCGGCCGACCGCCCTGGGGTGCCCCTGGCCGGTGAGGAAGTCCTGCGCGAGGCGCGCTCCAGGGGGGTGAGCGGGACCCGGTGCCCCGCGCGTCGAGCACGCGCGCCGCCAGTGCGCCGGCCCGCCCGGTGGAAGTCGACGCTGACCGCGGGCGCCAACCGTACGGCGCAGGGGGTGAGGTCCAGGGCACAGCTGGGCTCATCCTCATAAATAGTAGCCATGGCTATAGTAGCCATGTACGGTATTGGCCATGAGCTCGACTTTCGAGGGCGCGACGCCCGGATTCCTCGTGTGGCGCTTGTCCATGAAGTGGCGCGTCGCGGTCGACCGCGCGGTGGCGCCGCTGGGGTTGACGCACGCCCAGTACGCGCTGGTGGCCTCGCTGCACGGCATGCACCGGGCCGGGCTGCGGCCCAGCCAGCGGCAGCTCGCCGATCACACGGGTCTGGAGGCGCTGTATGTGTCGAAGCTGGCCCGAGCCCTGGAGACCGCCGGGCTGCTCGAACGGACGCGGGACCCCCGTGACCCGCGCGCCGTGCGGTTGGCACTCACCGATGAGGGACGCGAGGTCACCCGCCGCGCGATCGACGTCGTCCAGGGCCTGCTGCACCAGCTGATGGAGCCGCTCGGCGGCCTCGACAGTGCCCGCGCACGGGAGTTCACCCGTGAACTGACGACCCTGCTCAACGTCCCCCTGGACCCGTCCCTCCCCTCTGAACGCACCGAGGAGCAGTCATGACCACCCCTGCGACGACCACCGCCTCCACCCCGTCCCCGGCACCGCC
>NZ_LIQX01000238.1 GCF_001418475.1 Streptomyces ossamyceticus
CCGGCACGGACGGTGGCGCGGCCTCGGCGCCCACGGACACCGGCCTGACCTCGACGTCCGCGCCACCGTCCGTGCCGGGGGCGATCGACACCCCCTGCACCGGCTGGTCGAGGTCGACGAGCGTCACCCCGTCCACCTCCACCCGCAGCCGGGAAGGCCCGACCACGGCCGGGGAGACGACCCGTATCCGGGCGGGCCGCGCGACCCGCCTGATGCGGGGTGGGTGCGCGGACAACGTCCGCACCAGGGACTGCGGCCAGTTCCGCAACCACGACTGATGCCCGGAGGAGCCACCCCCCGCCCCCACATCGGCTCGCGCGCCGAAACCGAAACCGAAGCCGGACCCGGTTCCCGCCGAGTCGCCGTCGCCCTCGCCGTCTGCTTCGGCCTCCGTCTCCGCGTCCGCGTCGGCCTCCGCGTCGAGGGCGGTCGCCCCCGCGGGCGCCGGGATCCGCAGGGTGCCGAGCACGACCCCGTCGCTGTCGTCGACGAGCAGATCCAGCCGTCGTTCGACCCCGTCGAGGGCGGCCCGCGCGGCCGCCACGGCACCGGTCGGCACACCCAGCGACCGGGCCAGGCCCAGCGACGGCCCCACCGGAACCATGGCCAACGCGCACGCCGTCAGCTCCCGCTGCCGGTGCAGAAGGGCCACCGCGCGCAGCAGCGCACGGTCGTCCCCGACCACCACCGGCCGCCGGGAACCCCGCCGCGCCAGTACCCGAGCGAATTCCTCGGGCCCTTCCGGAAGGCACACTTTCGTACTCGCCGCACCCGCGCTGAGCACGTCTTTCGCGATCCTTACCGCCTCACCGTCCGTGTGACGGGCGAGGGGGTCGATGACCACGAGGAGCTGGTCGCCAGTTGCCACCTCGGTCCTGCCTCGCTTCCTCGGGTAGCATCTTTGTGCAAGAGCCCCTTGCGCTATTGCGCCAGGGGCTTCGTCTATTCCGGGGCATCCGGGTCCACAGTTTGCGACCAACGGCGGTCGCGGTGCACGCGGTGAGCATTCAAGCCACCGCGTACGCCCCCGACCTTGGACATGCCCCGCCCGGAAGGGGTGTACGCGCGTGCCCGCACTTGTGCTGCTCGGTGCTCAGTGGGGTGACGAGGGTAAAGGGAAGGCCACCGACCTGCTCGGCGGATCCGTCGACTACGTGGTCCGCTATCAGGGCGGCAACAACGCCGGCCACACGGTCGTCGTCGGCGACCAGAAGTATGCCCTCCACCTTCTCCCCTCCGGCATCCTCACTCCGGAGTGCACTCCGGTCATCGGCAACGGTGTCGTCGTCGACCCGTCGGTCCTGCTCTCCGAGCTGAGCGGTCTGAACGAGCGCGGCGTGGACACGTCCAAGCTCCTGATCAGCGGCAACGCTCACATCATCACGCCGTACAACGTGACCGTCGACAAGGTCACCGAGCGCTTCCTCGGCAAGCGCAAGATCGGCACGACGGGGCGGGGCATCGGCCCCACCTACGCGGACAAGATCAACCGTGTGGGCATCCGGGTGCAGGACCTGTACGACGAGTCGATCCTGACACAGAAGGTCGAGGCGGCCCTCGACGTCAAGAACCAGATCCTGACCAAGCTCTACAACCGGCGCGCCATCGCCGTCGAGCAGGTCGTCGAGGAGCTGCTGGCCTACGCCGACAAGCTCGCCCCGTACGTCGCCGACACGGTCCTGGTCCTCAACCAGGCCCTCGACGACGACAAGGTGGTCCTCTTCGAGGGCGGCCAGGGCACGCTGCTGGACATCGACCACGGCACGTACCCCTTCGTGACCTCCTCGAACCCGACCGCCGGCGGTGCCTGCACGGGTGCGGGCGTCGGCCCCACGAAGATCAGCCGCGTCATCGGCATCCTCAAGGCGTACACGACCCGTGTCGGCGCCGGCCCGTTCCCGACGGAGCTGTTCGACGAGGACGGCGAGGCCCTGCGCCGCATCGGCCACGAGCGCGGTGTGACCACCGGCCGTGACCGGCGCTGCGGCTGGTTCGACGCGGTCATCGCCCGGTACGCGACCCGCGTGAACGGTCTGACGGACTTCTTCCTCACCAAGCTCGACGTCCTCACCGGCTGGGAGCAGATCCCGGTCTGCGTGGCCTACGAGATCGACGGCAGGCGTGTCGAGGAGCTGCCCTACTCGCAGACCGACTTCCACCACGCCAAGCCGGTCTACGAGACCCTGCCGGGCTGGTCCGAGGACATCACCAAGGCGAAGTCCTTCTCCGACCTGCCGAAGAACGCGCAGAACTACGTCAAGGCGCTGGAGGAGATGTCCGGCGCGCCGATCTCCGCCATCGGTGTGGGCCCGGGCCGCGACGAGACGATCGAGATCAACTCGTTCATCTAGCGCACCCAGGGCATCCCGGGCATCCAGGGCATCCAGTGCGCGCACCGGATCCCTCACGGACCCATGCCTTGACCGACGGGGCGGCCGACTCGACACGAGCCGGCCGCCCCGTCACCTATGTCCGCTCCACGCCGCAGCGTCGGGCGAGGGCGGTGAGGCGGTCGAGTTCGCGTTGGGCCGCGGCGGGGTGGGCGAGGTCGAGGGCCAGGGTGGCGCGGCCCATGAGGTAGAAGACGTCCTGGCGGGTGGCCGCGTCGATGCCGGGGGCCGAGCGGAGGCGGCGGCCGGTGACTCTCAGGTGGAGCGCGATGAGGTCGAGCCGGTCGCGCAGGGCCGGGGGAAGCGTGTGGCCCGGGGTGTCCTTGACGTAGTCGCGGGTCTGATCGTCCGCCTCCCACGGGCGGGGCAGCGGGGGCGCCCACGGCAGCGCGGCCCGCCGGGCCTCGTCGTACATCTCCGACACCCGGGCGCGCGCGACGGCGGCGTCCCCCTCGTCGGCCGCGGTCCGCGCCGACTCCAGCATCGACCGCAACCGGCCCCGGACCTCCTCGTCCTCACCGGTCCGCGCGTCCAGATAACAGCCCCACACGTCGAACGCCTTCCTCAACTCCGCGTCCGACAGCACCCCGTACGCATCCCGCACCCAGCCACTCCTCCCCACCGGACCACCCCGCCCGAACGACAGCGCCACACGATAGACAGGTCAGGCCACGGCCCGCCCGCGAATTACCCGCCCGCGAATTCCCCGGCCGCGGGGACCGCCCAGGCCCGCCGGTTGCCCGGCGGGGGTCTCAGGCAGGTGCGGGCAGGTTGTGCCACCAGTGACCGCACCCGTCGGAGCAGAAGCGCTCGCGGCGCCGTTCGTCGGCGATCGCGAGCACGGCGATCAACAGCCGGAACGACTTGCGGCGTTCGTCGGGCGGGGTGAGTTGGACGATCCTGCCCAGCTGCTGCTCGATCCGGCCCCGCACGATCAGCACGGCAGGCGTGTGCGTGGGCCGCAGCCCGGCGCGCAGAACGCTGCGAGGACCGTCCTCCTCGACGACACGGGCCTGGAGACAGTGGTGGTGCAGGTACCGCAGCACGTCGTACTGGGCCTCCGGGCCGAGCGCGTCGAACCACGCGATGCCCTCGGACATGGGGCGCAGCCCTTGGGCGAGTTGGTTGAGCGTCGCATCGCGATCGTCCATGTCCGTGCTCCCTTGCGAGGCCGGGCTGCGGCGGTGGTGTGTGGTCAGCTCGTGAACCAGGCGACGAGGCGGACGTCGGCGGGGCCGTGGAGGGTGGACAGGGTGCGCATCACGGTCCAGACGGGGCCCCAGTGAGTGTCGGGCCCGGCGGCCATGGCTCGGGTTCGGGTCCCCGAGCGATCGGTTTCACGCCAGTCCACGGAGGCGAGCTCCGCCCAGGTGATCCACGTCGTGCCGCGCAGGTCGGGGGAGTCCGTGTACGGGGCGTACGCGTCCCGCAGGGCTTCGGAGGCGGTCTCCGGGAAGCCCCGGTTCTCGGTCAGGGGGCGGAAACCGGTGTCGTTGCGGACGCCGAAGAGGCAGGCGAGCGCGTCGTACGCGTTGCCCACGTTGAGGACGAAGAGGTCCATGGCGGCGTGCCAGACGGAGTCCTCGTCGTCGGGACCCCACAGACGTGCGCCGGGGCGGCACTCGATCATCCCGTCCAGTTCGGTGGCCATGGGCGCATGATGCCCGGGGCTCCTGGTCGTCGGCATCCGGATTTCGTGGGGCGGGGTGGGCCGGCAGCCCGGCGGACATTGTTCGCTCACCGGGCATATCCTGAGGCTGTGCCCGGTGTGGTCCACGGGGTGGGAGAGGGGCGTGGTGGCCGGGAGTCCTCAGGGGGCCGAGAGGAGAGTGCCATGCGTGTGTTGCTGAAGGCGTCTTTCGACACCGAGCGGTCCAGCGAGATGCTGCGGAGCGGCAAGCTGCACCAGATGATGGAGGCGCTCAAGGAGCGCACCCATCCGGAGGCCACCTACTTCACCGTCGATCAGGGCCGGCGCACGATGTACCTGTTCTTCGACATGACGGACTCCGCCGACATGCCCTCGATCGCCGAGCCGCTGTTCATGGAGATGGGCGCCAGCATCGACTACACGCCGGTCATGAACTTCGACGACCTGCAGAAGGGCCTCGCCAAGCTGAACTGAGGCGACGTCCACAGCGAGGCCACGTCCACCCGGCCCTCGGGCCCCGCGGCCCCGCCGCCCCTCAGCTGAAGATGATCATCGAGCCCTGGGCCAGGCTGCGGGTCGCCGCCGCGTTCAGGCCCAGCCAGACGTGGCGTTCGCGGGCGAAGGGGCTGGAGTCGAACGGCGCGGGAGCCGCCGGTTCCTCCAACGACGTCGGCGCGAGCGGCGGGGTCGGGGCCAGCGGCGGGTTCGCGGGGTCGATCCCGATCGCCGGGGCCACGATCTCCAGTTCGCGCAGCAGGCCCTGGGAGGAGCCCAGCGGGCCGTTGCCGGCGAGGAGTTCGTCGTTGGCCAGCGGATGCGGGAAGTCCACGGGGACGTACGCGCCCGCGTGGTCGTAGTGCCAGACGAGATGCGACTGCTGGGCCGTCGTCTCGAACATCTCCAGCAACTGCTCGTAGTCGCCGCCCAGCTCACCCACCGGCGTCACCGGCAGCCCGCACACCTGCAACAGGTAGGCCCGGCGCAGGAAGTGCAGCGCGTCGTAGTCGAAGCCCGCGATCGGGGCGACCTCCCCGGTCAGCCCGGGCATGTACTGGTACACCGGCACCGGAGGCAGTCCTGCCTCGCCCAGCACCTGGTTGTAGAGCGCGAGTTCCTCGGCGAAGGGGTTGTCGGGCGTGTGGCAGAGCACGTCGACGAGCGGGACCAACCAGAGGTCACAGGCCAAAGGAGCACTCCTCACAGTGTGGGCGGGGAAGAAGCGTAGTCGCTGAACGCCGCCTTCAGTCCCCTTCGTGCAGGTCCCATACCCATACACCGCCCACCCACTTACCGGGACGCCCGACCAGCTTGTCCACGGTGGCGCGCAACTGCTTGTCGTAGTACTGCGGCCGCAGGACCAGCGCGCCCGCGTGCCAGTACGCGAAGTCCTTGCGGGCCTGCGCCTGCCAGGCCTCACCGATCACCGGGGTGCGGCCGGAGTAGCGCACGTCCCGCAGCAGGGCGGACGTGTGGCGCGGTACGGCGCCGTAGATCCCGGTGCGGTCCTCGCCGTAGGGGCCGTTGAAGTAGCCGCCGGGCATCCGGAAGCCGAAGCGGGCCGTGGTCTGCCAGTGCAGCGCCTCCGCGTTGCCGGGGTCCGGCAACGGCACGGGCACGAGCGTCTCGCCGGCCTCCGTGTCGACGTACGACCGCCATGTGCCGTCCGCGATGAACGACGGCACCTCGGGCCGGTCCTGCGACTTCAGCGGGGCCGGGACGATCGGCAGCAGCGCCAGGGTGATCGCCAGGAACCCCACGTACCGGGTGCCGAGGCCCGGCACCTCCGCCAACCGCTCGAAGGCGAGCGCCAGCAGCATGCCGAGCACCGGCGCGCAGATCATCGCCACCCGGCCCTCGATGACCGACTCGAACAGCGGCCTGTCGGCGAGCAGCGCCCACGGTCCGGGCAGGACGAGGTCCGTCTGCGGGAGGCGGATCTCGGGGCCGAGGGAGAGGACGGCCGCGGCGACCGCGGTGAAACCGAGCGCCTTCACCAGGGGGCGTTCCCACAGGCGTACGACGATGCCGAGTGCCAGCAGCACCAACGGCCAGCCGTAGAAGGCGTTCTGCTCGGTGGGGTTGAGGGACAGCGCGTCAGCCCGCTGCGGGTCGCCCGCGAGGAGGGAGCGCTCGGCGAAGGAGAGCAGGGCGAGAGGGCTGTTCCCGGCGTTGTCGCCGTGCCCGATGCTCTTGTAGCTCTGTGGGCCGAAGAACTGCCAGGACAGGAAGAACGCCACCAGGGGCAGCGTGGTGAGGGCCGCGACACCGAGGCCCTTCAGGAGAGGGCGCCAGGAGGCGCGGGCCACGTCCGGCCGTACGGCCCCGTACGCGGCGGCGAACAGCAGCATGCCCATCGCGGCGAGCAGCAGCGGCTCCTCGCCGAGGAAGACCTGGTACGCCGCCATCAGGCCGAGGACGACACCGTCCCGTACGGTCCGGGTGCCCGCGCACAAGCGGAGGGCCCGGTCGATGATCAGCGGGATCATGAACAGGACGATGAAGTTCGGGTGCGCGTTGGCGTGGCTGACCATCGGGGGCGCGAACGCGGCGAGGGCCGCACCCGTGAAGGCCGCGCCCCGGTGCCGTACGAGCCGCTGGACGAGCAGCCGGTACCAGGCGGCTGCGGTGGCGGCCAGGCCCAGCGTCATCACGAGGCCGAGGGTCACCGCGGGCCCCAGGGCGAGCGTCACCGGAGTGAACGGCACCGACAGGCCCAGCATGACCGTGTTGGCCATGAGGTTCACGCCGTCGGGGAAGCCCTGGAAGTCGGTGAACAGGGGGTTCCTGAGGTGGGCGACGTTGTCGGCGGTGACGGCGAAGAACCACTCCCACTGGTTCTGGTCCTGGAGGGAGTCGGGGAGGTAGCGGCCGTTCGGGTCGATCCAGCGGCCGGCGTAGAGGGTCACCGCCATCAGCAGGAAGACGACGACGGCGAGGACGTCGGCGGGGCGCAGCGACCGGACCGCCGCCCGGACCGAACGGCCCTTCAGGGAGGCGAGTTCACCGAGGACGTGGGCGTAGTCCCCGGCGCGGATCTTCGAACCGGGCTGATGGGACCAGCGGATCGGGACCTCGGTGACGGACCAGTCGGCGCGGCGGAAGTGCCGCAGTATCTCGACGTCTATCCCGAACCCGTCGAGTCGGGACGCGGCGAACGCCTCGCGGGCCCGCTCGCCGTCGAACAGCTTGAACCCGCACTGGGTGTCGCGGATGCCGGGCACCACGAGCCCGCGTATCAGCAGGTTGCCCGCGCGGCCGAGGTTCTCGCGCAGCCGGTGCTGCCGCCGCTCGATGCGCGCTCCCGGCGCCTCACGGGAGCCGATCGCCGCCGCGTGCCCCTCGCTGAGCGCCTTGTCGAGCAGCTCCAACTCGGCGATGGGCGCGGCGAGATCGGCGTCCGTCAGCAGCACCCGGCGGCCGTAGGAGGCGCAGACCCCGAGGCGCAGGGCGTGGCCCTTGCCCCGGTTGCGGGGCCCGCCCCTGATGAGCTGCACCCGCGCGTCGCGCTCGGTGACGGCGGCCACGACGTCGCGCGTACCGTCCGTCGAACCGTCGTCGACGACGAGGACCTCCCATGTCTCGGCGGCCTCCGTCGCGGTGAGGTGGGAGACGATCGCGTCGAGGGTGGGGCCGAGGCGCCGCTCCTCGTTGTAGGCGGGGACGACGACGGACAGGTCGACGCCGACCCGGGGGCCGGCGCCCGTGCGGGCCTCGCTCATTCGCCGGCCAGCCGTTCCACGAGGGTCAGCGAGTGGTCGTCGTACTCGGCGATGATCTCCTGCGCGGTGAGCGCGTCCCGACGGGTGAGCGCGTCGACGAGATCGGTGTACCGGCCCCACAGCCGGCCCCTGAGGTCGTCCGCCCGGCGCAGGTGCTGCACCGCGCACACCCAGGACTGCACCCGCAGCCGGTGCAGGAAGTCGGACAGGTAGGGGTTGCCGAACAGGACGATCAGCTCGCGCCAGAACCGCAGGTCGTAGCCGATGAGGATGTTCAGGTCGCCGGCGGTCGCGGCCCGTCGGGCCTCCTCGCCGCGCCGCCGGACGCCGGCGAGCGCCGCCGCGGTACGGGTGTCCATCTTCCGGTCGCCGAGCCTGCGGAACATGCCGTCGCCGATGAGGATGCGGGCCTCGACCATGTGCCGGTAGTCGCCCAGCGAGTACTCGTGCACCTGGAAACCGCGGTGCTGCACCGCGTCCAGCAGCCCCTGCGCGGACAGGTCCACCAGCGCCTCGCGCACGGGCGTCGCCGACACCCCGTACTGCTCGGCGATCTCCTTCACCGTGAACTCCTGCCCCGGCTTCAGCCGGCCGGCCAGCACCTCGTCACGGAGCGCGTCCGCGAGCTGCTGCCGCAGGGTGCTTCGAGTCACGCCGCCAATGCCGCCGCCGGTGCCGGCCATCGTGGTCCGCTCCCCCCATCCGCGTACGCGTACGCATTCCTGTGCGTGGTCTCTGCGTTCTCTTACGAGCACGTCACCTTACGCGTTCGCGTTCCGGGGAGGCTGTTTCGGGCCCGCCGCCGCGACAGCCGCGCCGTACGGGCACCGACCGACACAAATCAGCCACCTGGCATGCGGTTTTTCCTCACGGAGAGCAGAGGGGGGGAGGCGGCACGGCACATGCGGAAGGGCGCCCCCGGGGCGTGGGACCGGGGACGCCGTTCGGTGCTCCGCGGCGGGCGGCGCCGGACGCCGCACCGACACCGTCGTGAACCTGCCGCCGGTGTCAGACGGTGAACTCGTCCGCCGCCGTCAGTGCCGCGTCGAGGGCGGCGAGGCCCTCCTTGGCCTCGGCCTCCGTGATGTTGCACGGGGGCACGACGTGGGTCCGGTTCATGTTCACGAACGGCCACAGGCCCTGGGCCTTGGCGGCGCCCGCGAAGGCCAGCATGGGGGCGTTGGCCTCGCCGACGGCGTTGTAGGGGACGAGGGGCTCGCGGGTCTCCTTGTTCCGGACGAGCTCCAGCGCCCAGAACATGCCGACGCCGCGCACCTCGCCCACCGAGGGATGCCGCTCGGCCAGTGCGCGCAGCCCCGGCTCGATGACGGACGTGCCGAGCGCCGCCGCGTTCTCCACGACCCCCTCCTCCGCCATGACGTTGATCGTCGCGACGGCGGCGGCGCAGGCCAGCGGGTGCCCGGAGTACGTCAGACCGCCGGGGTACGGGCGCCGGGCGAACGTCTCCGCGATGGCCGGCGAGATGGCGACGCCGCCGAGGGGGACGTAACCGGAGTTCACGCCCTTGGCGAAGGTCATCAGGTCGGGGACGACGTCGAAGAGGTCGGCCGCGAACCACTCGCCGGTCCGCCCGAAGCCCGCCATGACCTCGTCCAGGACGAAGACGATGCCGTACTTGTCGCAAAGCTCCCGCACGCCCGCCAGATAGCCCGGCGGCGGAACCATGATCCCGGCCGTGCCCGGGATGGTCTCCAGGATGATCGCGGCGATGGTCGACGGACCCTCGAACGCGATCGTCGTCTCCAGGTGCTCCAGCGCGCGGGCGCACTCCTGCTCCTCGGTCTCCGCGTAGAAACGGGACCGGTAGAGGAACGGAGCCCAGAAGTGCACGACCCCGGCGGTGCCGGCGTCGGAGGCCCAGCGGCGGGGGTCGCCGGTGAGGTTCACGGCCTGCTGGGTGCCGCCGTGGTACGAGCGGTACGCGGACAGCACCTTGGGGCGGCCGGTGTGGAGGCGGGCCATACGGACGGCGTGCTCGACGGCGTCGGCGCCGCCGTTGGTGAAGAAGATCTTGTCCAGGTCGCCCGGGGTGCGCTCCGCGATCAGCCGGGCCGCCTCCGAGCGGGCCTCGACCGCGAACGCCGGGGCGAACGTGGTGAGCGTCGCCGCCTGCTCCTGGATGGCCGCGACGACCTTCGGGTGCTGGTAGCCGATGTTCGTGTAGACGAGGCCGCTGGTGAAGTCCAGGTAGCGCTTGCCGTCGTAGTCCCAGAAGTACGACCCCTCCGCGCCGGCGACTGCGAGCGGGTCGATGAGCTCCTGGGCGGACCAGGAGTGGAACACGTGCGCACGGTCCGCCGCCTTCACCGCGGCGCCGAGCTGGGGGTTGGGCTGAGGGGTCATGGCGTCGAGGGTAGGTGCCTGTGGTGCGGCCCCGACATCGGCGTCCTGTCTGCGGCAGGGCGCCGCACCGCGACAGTGTGTCGCCCCGAGGGGGGAGCGCGTCCGGGGCTGCGCCCCGTTGCTTTCCCTGAAGGGCGGGCCACAGGCCCGTTCCCTTCAGGGGCGCGGGGAACTGCGCGAGAAACCACGACGCGCCCGCACCCGCCGAACAGACAGCGCACCCCGAGCCATATCGCGCCTCTATTGACAGCATCCTGGCAAAGTGTCAGCATGCTGTCATAGCAACGAACGGCCCCGGAGAAGAAGCCATGACCAGCAACCCCGTCCACCTCGCCGTCTACGACACCTACGCCGACTGGGAGACCGGCCACACCACCGCCTGGCTCGCCCGCGCCGGCCACGAGATCCGTACGGTCGGCCCGACAGGGAACCCCGTGCGGACCCTCGCCGGCATCCGCATCCAGCCGGACACCGCCCTCGCCGACCTCCGCCCGGAGGACAGCTCCCTGCTGATCCTCACCGGCGCGGACCTCTGGGACGCCGGCGACGACCTCGCCCCGTTCGCCCGCAAGGCCCGCGAGTTCCTGGCCGCCGGTGTCCCCGTCGCCGCCATCTGCGGGGCGACCGCCGGGCTCGCCCGGGAAGGGCTGCTGGACGACCGCGCCCACACCAGCGCGGCCCCCTTCTACCTCGCCGCCACCGGCTACAAGGGCGCCGACCACTACGTCGACACGGACGCCGCGACCGACGCGGACGGCCTGCTCGTCACCGCCGGTCCCACCGAACCCGTCGCCTTCGCCCGCGAGGTCTTCCGGCTCCTCGGCGTCTACGAGGGCGAGGTCCTCGACGCCTGGTACCGCCTGTTCCACGACTCGGACCCGGAGGCGTACGCCGTCCTGGAAGCGGCCGCCCGATGAGCCGCGTGCGGCAGGACCTGCTCAGCCGCACCGCCCTCGGTGTCTTCCGGCTCAACGGCCAGTTCCTGTCCGTCGCGGACGAACTGGCGCGCCCGGCCGGGCTCACCGCGGCCTGGTGGCAGGTCCTCGGCGCGGTGCTCCCCGAGCCGCTGCCCGTCTCCGGGGTCGCCCGCGCCATGGGCATCACCCGGCAGAGCGTGCAGCGCGTCGCCGACCTCCTCGTCGACCGGGGGCTCGCCGCGTACGTCCCGAACCCGGCCCACCGCCGTGCCAAGCTCCTCACCCCGACCCCGGCGGGACGCGCCGCCGTCGAGAAGATCGACCCCGGTCACGCGGCCCTCGCCGACCGTCTCGCCGAGG
>NZ_LIQX01000239.1 GCF_001418475.1 Streptomyces ossamyceticus
GGGGTGGGGGAGAGGGTGTTGTTGCGTCCTTTGCGGTGGGTGGTGCCGATGGGGTGGATCGGGGGGAGGTAGACGACGTCGAAGCCCATGGCGGCGATCGCCGGCAGCCGCCGGGCGGCGGTGCGGAAGGTGCCGTGGGGTTGTTCGGCGGTGCCCTCGGAGCGGGGGAAGAACTCGTACCAGGAGCCGAACAGGGCGCGTTCGCGTTCCACCAGCAGCGGCAGCGGGTCCGAGGAGGTGACCAGTTCCCGCAGCGGATGCCGGGCCAGCACCTCCTCCACCTCCGGCGCCGACGCCGCCGCCAGCCGGGACGCGGCCGGCCGCTCGGTGTCACGCAGCGCGTCCACCGCGGCGAGGACGGCACCACGGGCGCGCCCGCCCTCCGGGACCCCGGCGGCGGCACGCTCGTACAACCGCGCGCCCTCCTCCAGGACCAGCTCCGTGTCGATGCCGGCCGGGACCTTGATCCGGGCGTTGTGGCGCCAGGTGGCGACCGGGTCGCCCCACGCCTCCACCGTGTACGTCCACCGGCCCTCGCTCGGCGCGGAGACGGTGGCGCCCCAGCGGTCCGTGCCGGGGGCGAGTTCCCGCATCGGCGTCCACGGGCCCGGACGGCCCTGCGGGTCCGTCAGGACGACATTGGCGGCGACCGCGTCATGGCCCTCGCGGAAGACGACCGCCGAGATCTCGAACTCCTCGCCCACGACGGCCTTCGCGGGCCGACGGCCGTGATGGACGGTGGGCCGTACGTCCAGAACCGGTATCCGGCCGACGGTCGCCGTGTCCGGGGGCGAGGCCGACGGCGCGGGCGGGCCGGTGTGCGCCCGGCGTGCGGGGCGCGCGGCGGCGCTCGGGGTGGCCGCGGCGGGGGTGCTGGTGTGCGCTGTGGTGGTACTGGTCGTCGGGGGTGCTGACGAGTGGTGCGTGGCGGGCATGACCGCTCCTGTCCGCGTCAACGTGGGTGGGCGGATGAGGGTGTGGGGAGGTGGGGCCAGCGGGATGTACCGGTGGAGCCTTCCCACACAGTGCGGGTGAGCATTCCGGCACTTTGTTAACTACTCACGCGTATGTCTACACACAAGACCGGCCTCGTCCGAGGGGGGCGAGGCCGGTCACTCTAGTCGCTTTGGGTAAAGGGACGTTCACCTGTGGTGTTACCGGGGCCTACGGGACGCCGACATGGAGAATCCGGTCCGGAGAGCCCGGAAATCTTTCCTTGACCTTGCCCGAAACCGCACCCTCCACCAGCGTTTCGGCCACCTGTGCCGGTGTCGCGGCGGGGTGGTCGGCCAGGTACAGGGCGGCCGCGCCCGCGGCGTGCGGTGCCGCCATCGACGTACCCGAATAGGTGGCGGAGCCGGTGTCGCTGCGGTGCGACGCGGAGGTGATGGACACCCCCGGCGCGAACAGGTCCAACCTCGTGCCCCAGTTGGAGAAGGGGGCGCGGGTGTCCTTCTTTCCGGTGGCGCCGACCGTGATCGCCTGCTTCACCCGGGCGGGTGAGGAGAAGGAGGCGGCGACGGCGTCGTTGCCCGCGGCGACCGTATACGTGACCCCGGACGCTATGGAGGTGCGTACGGCCGCGTCGAGCTGGGCGTTGGCCGGGCCGCCCAGACTCAGGTTGGCCACGGCGGGTTTCCTCGCGTGCCGGGTGACCCAGTCGATGCCCGCGATGACCCGGGCCGTCGTCCCCGCCCCCGCGTCGTCGAGGACGCGTACCGCGACCACCTTCGCCTTCTTGGCGACCCCGTATCTCGCGCCGGCGACCGTGCCCGCGACATGGGTGCCGTGGCCGTTGCCGTCCTGGGCCGTCCTGTCGTTCTGGACGAAGTCCCAGCCGTGGACGGCCCGGCCGCCGAAGTCCTTGTGGGTGACGCGTATGCCGGTGTCGATCACATACACGGTGGCGCCCTCGCCCGCCGACTCCGGCCAGGTGTAGCTCTTGTCGAGCGGCAGTCCCACCTGGTCCAGGCGGTCCAGGCCCCAGGGCGGCGGGTTCCGCCGGCTGCCGTCGTACCTGACCGCCGTGTCCTGCACGACGGACGCCACCCGCGGGTCCGCCGCGAGCCGGTTGGCCTGTTTCTCACCGGCGCTCACGGCATAGCCGTTGAGAACCGAGCTGTACATGTGGCGTATTTTCGCCCCGTACTTCCGGGCGATGTCCTTCCCCTCCTTCGACGGGGCCCCCGTCCCCGCCTTGAGGGTCACGATGTAACTGCCGCCGACGGAACCGGCGCCCCCGGCTCCGAGGACGCGTCCCTCCGCAGCGGCGTGCGCCGGGGCGGGGGCGACCGAGAGCACCGCGGCCGTGATGACCGCCGTGAGGCCTCCCGCCCAGCGCAGACGCCTGTTTCTCGCCTCTGCCCGGTCGTGCATGGATGCGGACCCCCTCCTCGGTCGGCCGGTACGCCACTCGGCAGCCTCTCGTGCGGGGTGAAGCGCCACAAGGTCGCACAGAGGGGCGGAATCGGCCATACCGCCCGAGAGGGGGCAGGGGCGGGCCGCGACGAATTCCGGACTGAACACGGGGGAACGGACTGCGCGGCCGGGAGGCCGGGGTACGGATGCGCCGTAATTGCATACCGAGGGACGCGCCGTGCTTGTCGACCCGCCCGCCCGCGCCGCTACCGTCGTGGTGACGAACGGTCGCACGCAACAGGTGCGTCCTCTTGGCCCGTACGTCCTGGCGTGAAGGTGGAATCCTCTGTGAAGGCCATCCGCAGATTCACCGTCCGACCCGTCCTGCCCGAAGCCCTTCAGCCGCTCAGCGAGCTGGCGCGCAATCTGCGCTGGTCCTGGCACGCGGAGACCCGTGATCTCTTCCAGTCGGTCGACCCCGAGTGTTGGGCCGCGTCCGGCGGCGACCCCGTACGCCTTCTCGGCTCCGTCTCCGCCCGGCGCCTGGCCGAACTCGCCGAGGACCGGCGCTTCCTGCGTCGGCTCACCGTGGTCGCCGACGAACTGCGCGACTACGTCACCGGCGACCGCTGGTACCAGACCCAGACCACGGAACCACCGGCCGCCGTCGCCTACTTCTCGCCCGAGTTCGGCATCACGGCCGCGCTGCCGCAGTACTCCGGCGGCCTCGGCATCCTCGCCGGCGACCATCTGAAGGCCGCCAGCGACCTGGGTGTGCCCCTGATCGGCGTCGGCCTGCTCTACCGGCACGGCTACTTCCGGCAGTCGCTGTCCCGTGACGGCTGGCAGCAGGAGCACTACCCCGTGCTCGACCCGAACGAGCTGCCCCTGGTGCCGTTGCAGGAGACCGACGGCTCCCAGGCCCGCGTCGACCTGGCGCTCCCCGGCGGCCGCCGGCTGCACGCCCGCGTCTGGCAGGCCCAGGTCGGCCGCGTGCCCCTGCTCCTGCTGGACTCCGACGTCGAGGAGAACGACCTCGGGGAGCGGGGCGTCACCGACCGGCTCTACGGCGGCGGCAGCGAACACCGGCTGCTGCAGGAGATGCTGCTCGGTATAGGAGGTGTCCGGGCGGTCCGCACGTACTGCCGCCTCACCGGTCACGCCGAACCCGAGGTCTTCCACACCAACGAGGGCCACGCCGGCTTCCTCGGCCTCGAACGCATCGCCGAGCTCTGCGACGAGGGGCTCGGCTTCGACGCCGCTCTGGAGGCGGTCCGCGCCGGCACCGTCTTCACCACCCACACCCCGGTCCCGGCCGGCATCGACCGCTTCGACCGGGAACTCGTGGCCCAGCACTTCGGCCCCGACGCCGAACTGCCCCGTATCGACGTCGAACGCATTCTCGGCCTCGGGATGGAGACGTACTCGGGCGGCGACCCGAACGTCTTCAACATGGCGGTGATGGGCCTCCGTCTCGCCCAGCGCGCCAACGGGGTGTCCCTGCTGCACGGCCAGGTCAGCCGGGAGATGTTCTCGGGCCTGTGGCCGGGCTTCGACGCGGACGAGGTCCCCATCACCTCCGTCACCAACGGCGTGCACGCCCCCACCTGGGTGGCGCCCGAGGTGTTTCGCCTCGGCTCCCGGCAGGTCGGCGCCGAACGCACCGAGGACGCCATGACGGTCGGCGGCTCGGACCGCTGGGACGCCGTGGCCGAGATCCCCGACGGCGACATCTGGGAACTGCGCCGCAACCTGCGCGAGCAACTGGTGCTGGAGGTACGGGAACGCCTCACCGCCTCCTGGCGCCAGCGCGGCGCGGGCACCGCCGAACTCGGCTGGATCGACGGGGTGCTCGACCCGGACGTCCTGACCATCGGCTTCGCCCGCCGCGTCCCCTCGTACAAGCGGCTGACGCTGATGCTGCGCGACCAGGACCGGCTGATGGAGCTGCTGCTGCACCCCGAGCGGCCGATCCAGATCGTCGTCGCAGGCAAGGCCCACCCGGCGGACGACGGCGGCAAGCGCCTCATCCAGGAGCTCGTCAGGTTCGCCGACGACCCGCGGGTGCGCCACCGGATCGTGTTCCTGCCGGACTACGGCATGGCGATGGCGCAGAAGCTGTACCCGGGCTGCGACGTGTGGCTCAACAACCCGCTGCGGCCGCTGGAGGCGTGCGGCACCAGCGGTATGAAGGCCGCGCTCAACGGATGCCTCAACCTGTCGGTGCTGGACGGCTGGTGGGACGAATGGTTCCGCCCGGACTTCGGCTGGGCGATCCCCACCGCCGACGGCACCGCGACGGACGACGACCGCCGGGACGACCTGGAGGCCGCCGCCCTGTACGACCTGCTGGAACAGCGGGTGGCGCCCCGCTTCTACGAGCACGGCCAGGGCGGACTGCCCGACCGCTGGATCGAGATGGTCCGCCAGACCCTCACCCACCTCGGCCCGAAGGTGCTGGCCGGCCGGATGGTCCGCGAGTACGTGGACCGCCTGTACACGCCCGCGGCCCGCGCCCACCGCGCGCTGAACCCGGACACGGCAGGCGAGTCGGCGGGCTGGAAGGCACGCGTCCGGGGCGGCTGGCACCGCGTCAAGGTCGACCACGTGGAGGCGTCCGCGGCGCCGACGAGCACCGCCGAACTGGGCGCCACGCTGATGCTGCGCGTCCGCGTGGACCTCGGGGAACTCGCCCCCGACGACGTCGAGGTGCAGGCGGTGTCGGGCCGCGTCGACTCCGAGGACCGGATCACGGACGCGGCGAGCGTCCCGCTGAAGCCGACCAGCGGGCCCGACGAGGAGGGCCGCTGGGTCTACGAAGGCCCCCTGGCCCTGGACCGCACGGGCCCCTTCGGCTACACGGTCCGCATCCTCCCGTCCCACCGCCTGCTCGCCTCCCCGGCCGAACTGGGCCTCCTGGCGGTGCCGTCGGAGGAGACGGGGGAGGGGGCGGGGGTGCTGATGCGGTAGCCGGGGCCGACCGGGTGGGCCCCGGCCGGTGTTCGCTTCGCCTTCGCCCCGTACGGGCCCCCGCCCGGACGGGGCGAAGCACGGTCACGGCGCCCGGCCGGGCGCCGAGTAGACAAGGGGCGGACAGGGCTTCTTCAATCTCAGCGGGCGATTACTCCAGGTAATGGAGCGTGGTGGCAGCGAGATTGAATGTTGGCGCATTTTCAGTGTTGTGCCTTACCTCCACTAAAGTTGTTGAACCTTGACGTACTAGGTGTTCTTCGGGTCTCCGGGTCGATCCCGACGGCGCCTTCTTTGCTTGAGTGTGCCTTGGTGCATGGCCTGACCCGATCGACCCACCGGCTCTCTGTGTGCAGAGCGTGAAGAGGGCCGCAGGTGCGGCAAGGGATTCCCCTGGCCGGTATCCGCGGTCGTTGTCCCAGTTGAGGGTATTCCCTTCACTTGATTTGGTGGTGCAGTTCACATTGACGCAGTGAGCTGACACAGCGTTAACTCGCCGGAATCTATGAAGGTTCTGTGATTACGGGGTGGGGTCGTGGGCTTGGTGCGGGGGCGCCGTCATTTTCGGGTGCGAAGAAGCCGATCTCGGCGTTCCGTGGGCGGTATTTCTGCGGCCGTGACATTGCTGTCGCTTCTACCCGCCGTGTCGTTCGCGACTTCCGGCGAGGCCAGGGCGGATGCGTCGACGGCGTCGGTGACCGGGCAGTCGGCCTCGGAACGCGCCGCTGCCACGGGCGAGTCAGTCGAAGTGCTTTCCGAGCGGACCGAATACACGACGACCGTCGCGAACCCGGACGGCACCTTCACGCTCACACAATCGACGCAACCCCTGCGCGCGCGGGCTGACGTAATGGCGACGCGGCGCGGGCGCAGGCTGGCGGGCGGCGGAGTGCGGTTGACGTTCGAGGTCATCGCCGGGACCCTGCGGGAGCAGATCCACTCCGGGCGGCTGAAGCCGGGCGACGCGCTGCCGACGCAGACTGCGTTGATGCGGGAGTTCGGGGCGGCAGCCTGACGGTGCAGAAGGCCATGGCCCTGCTGAAGCAGGACGGCTGGGCGGTATCGCGCCCCGGCAAGGGCGCCTTCGTCGCCCACCGCGACCAGGCCGACACGGATGACCTCGATCACCGGGAAGTGACCGCTCCCGCAGGCGGGACGGCGGCCCGCGTCGAGGCGCTGGAGCAGGCGTTGGCCGAGGCGGTCGAGCAGCTCGCCGAGCTCCGGGCCCGCGTCGCAGTTCTGGAAGCGGCCAACGGAGAGCCCGGCCGCTGACCTCCCGTTCCGGGTAGACCAGAGCGTGCGTCCAGATTTTCGGTACGAGGTTCAAGGCGGTTCCCGCCCGTCTGAGCTGGCCGAACATCGCCGACTGGCTCGCCGTCGGCCGAGCAGCCAACGCCCGCACGGGGTGCTGGCAGACGGCCGGGCCCAGGCGCGAGCGGGGCCCAACCCGGTGTTGCCGGAGCTAAGTTGTGGGCGTGGAGTCCTCGCGCTTCGCACAGCAAGTTGTCGCCCACGACCGTCCTACGGCCGGATCGCAGGCACATTGCCGACCAGGGGGTCGACCCTCACGCCCGCCGCCGGACCCGCCGCGGGCGGTGGCCTGCGCCGCCTCGGCAGGTTGTCGCTGGTTTGCGGGCGGCGCGCCGTGGCGTCAGGACGAAGGGGGGTACGGGGGTGTGTGACGCCGGAGTGGCTGCGGTCGCGACGACGGCATACGACCGGAGCTACGAAGTCGCGCTCTCGCGCCCCGTGGGATATATCATCGGCGCTATGGATAGTGGGCGGTACTCGATCGAGATCGAGCCGGAGGTGCGGCTGTGGCTGGAGAACATTCCCGCCCATCACTACAAGCAGGCCGAACGCGTCGCCGACCTGCTCGCCGAGCAGCCCACCACGCTCGACGAACCGCACTCCCGCCACTTGGGCGGCAAGCTCCGCGAGCTGCGCTTCCGCCTGGGCGATGCCCATCAGCGGATCACCTACTGGCTGGCGCCCGGCCGACGCGTCGTGCTGCTCACCGTGTTCCGCAAGACCAAGATGCGAGAGCAGGCCGAAGTGGATCGCGCGCACGCCGCTCAGCAGCTGTGCGAAGCCGAACACCAGGCAGCCGCCGAACACGACCTCTACAGCCGCGACCTTAAGGAGAACCGATGAACCACAGCGAATGGAGGACTCGCCGCCATCGCCAGCTGCTGGGCGAACACCTGGAGGCTGATCCCGAGTACGACCGGGTCTACGAAGAGGCCGGCCTCGCCATGACGTTGGGCAAGGCCGTCTACGACCGGCGTAAGCAGCTGGGCCTGAGCGAGGCCGACCTCGCCGAGCGCATGCACGTCGGCGTCGATGACATCGAAGGCATCGAGACGGCCACCGAGCTGCCGCCCATCGCGGTCATCATGCGCCTGGCCCGCGCACTGGACCTCACGGTGGACGTGCACCTCGCCGGCGGAGACGAGCCCACCGTCACCATCGTCGCCCCAGCGGCCTGAGGCGGGGAGGAACCATGCAGGACCCGCCCTCCGTGCTCGCCCGTGAGCTAGGGCAACTCGTCCACGACCGGCGCATCGAGCTCGGGCTGTCTCAGGCCGAGCTGGCCGAGCGGTGCGGGATGAAGCAGCCGCAGATCTCCCGCTTCGAAGGCGGCGGGACCGTACCCACGCTTCCCCTCCTGCGCCGCCTGGCTCAGGCTCTCGGCGCCGACCTGACCATCAGCCTCACCCCGCACGACAAAGCCGCTTGACACGCATTCGGAATTCCTAGAATTCCTGGAATTCCCCAGTCGGTGTAGACCACTGACGGCAGTAGTGACGGCAACACCAGCAGCCTCCAGCGCACGAGCATGAACATCCGGCGACTGTCAAATCGCCTGCTGACCAGCAAACTTGCAGGTAGGAGCGGCCTGGCCAGCATACGTACTATGTGCTGGCGGGCGAGACGCCGGTACTCGTTCACAACAGCAACTGTTCAGATGTTCCTTTCGGGCCCCGGATGCACTATGAGGCAAACGCCAAGCATGCAAATGGGAAACTTGGTTCACATATAGCACCCGAGCCAACTAATCCCCAAGGTATGCTGGATCGGTCGCTGCTCGTTAATACGAATAGTGGCCGTCGAGTTGCCTATGATTCCGACGCTGGGGAGATCGTCATGTTCGCTCCGCACCGTGGCAGTGTGTATCACGGGTATGTTTCCACGTGGAAGGATCTACCCAAGGATGCGCAGGGCGCATTGATCAAGCAGAAGATATTCAAGCCGAATGGCAAGCTTCGGTAAGGTTGCGGTGGCGTATGGATGTCATCAATGTCTCTCCCGGAGACATTTATGAAGATTGCCAATTTCATCCGGTCCTTTGCCTTCAGGCGCATGAAGACGAATCCGTCAGTGGTGTTTCGCTAATAGACGGGTCAGGGCCAAGGAATTGCTCTCTGAGGCATTGCGGAATAGTGCTTCTGGCGCCAAGTGACGTGCTTGAGGTTCGTCGGGACTTTGAGGGATACAAGGCTCGGAGGCAAGCTGAGCTGAGTGAACCTCTTTCATCCTGAATAGTCGCAGGTCAGTAGTGTGTGGATGGCTGGGACGGTGCGGCCGATGCGGCGGGTGGAGGAGCGGGCTCTGCGCATGATGCGCCAGGACTTGAGTCGGGCGAAGGCGCGTTCTGTCGGGGGCTCGGAGCCGGGCGTGGTCGCGGTTGAACTGCTGGTAGTGCTCGGGCTGTTCGCTGTGGTGGTAGTACGGGGTTCGGAAGGTGGCGCCGGCGCACTGGTAGGCCCGGTCCGCCAGCACAAGGATCTGCCGGGCCAGGCAGGCCTGGACGATGCCGTGGGCACGGGCCGAGGTCAGGTCATGTGTGCGGCCGGGCGTCGCCCGGGAGCCGTGCTTCCTGTGTTTCTGCGAGTAGTACGGCTGATCGGCGCGGACGCGGTCGGTGGGGATCAGCGTGCCGTCAACGATGACGTGGTCGCCCTCACCGAGGCCCGGTGAGGGCTTCATGGAGGCCTGGGGCCCAGGAAACCAGCACCTCCAGGGCCTCGTCCACATAGCGCCAGGCGGTGGCCTGCGATATCGCGAACCCGGCGCCGAGCTGGGCGAACGTCTCGATCTTGCGCAGATGGACCAGCGTGAGTAGTGCCTGGCCGAAGCAGCCGAGCTTCCGCCAGCGGGTGTTACGTGCACGGCGGTGCTCGTACAGCAGCCAGGCAACGTGCTCAACGAGCTCATGCGGGACGTCGAGCGTGGCAGGATACGGAACCAACAGGGCCCCTTCGGTCGCCGGTGTGCTGAGTGGAATCACCACGCCAACGACGAGGGGCCCTGCCTCGTCACTACACCCGCTGACCAGCCCATTTCACCCGCCAGCACAGGATGAAAGAGCTTCAGTGATCGAAATTTCGGTTTCTGTCGAAGGCGTGGTGAAGTGGCGTCGCATGCTCGATGCTGTGTGTGGGTCACTGGGGTCCAAGGAACTGTTCCTGCGAAGCGGATATCGGGAGGAGGAAGTGAGTGAGGCTCTCAATTCACTGAGCTGAGAGCACCCGGTGATGATCGCGGTTCCTTCTCCGGTGCAGCCTATCGGGATGGAAGATCGGTTTTAGACCTACTCCAAGGGGCATCGCTCCGTACATGGGTGCCTGGTCGGGCCGGTAAGCCGGACGAGCCGAAGGTTGTTGACCAAGGATCCACTACGCGTTATCGGCGATAATGAACACCAGTGATCGCCGGCCGTCCTGCGCGTGCATGAGCTTCCGGATTCTTGAGGCTGTGAGTGGCGACGCGGGAGCGCATCACCAAGCGGATTCCGGCCAGATTTCGGAGCGGTCCGACTGGCTGCAACTGCGTGCTGCCGAAAGGTCGACCTCGGTGAGCGTTCTGGAGCAGCTTCGTGAATCCGGGCGGACAAGACGCATCAGGCACGTCTCCGCGGAGCGGCTGCGTGCGCTGCGGCGGGCGCCGAAACAGGCGGCAGCAAAACCTGGCCCGGTGTTCACCGAGGAGTGGTTACTCCTTCGGGTCGCCCGCCAGCCTCCGCAGCACCACCCCGCACCGTCGCGCGTACGCGTGCTGCAAGCCGCGGGTCGCCGCGCCGCCCGCTCTCGCGTACCACTTCGCCGGGCGGCTGTACGCCGTCACCGTCAGCCAGACCGTGCCGTCGCCCGTGCGGGCCACCACGAAGGACTCCTCGCCCGTTTCGGGGTGGCCGGGGAGCGTGCCGTAGGCCCAGCCCTTGCGGCGGGGCTCGTCCACGGTCCAGACGACGCGGCAGGGGGCCTTGATGACGCCGCCCAGGGTGACGGTGACGTCGACGCCCGGCGCGGCCTCGGGTGCGTCCGTGTGGAGGCCCACGCCCAGCGCGCGGTGCATCTCCCACGTGTGGACCGCGTGCGCCGCCCGTTCGAACAGGTCCGTGCCCTCGCCGAGGCGGGTGCGGACCTGCATCTCGTGGAAGCCGGGCGGGCAGCGGCCCTCGCGGGTCGCGCCGACGGCCTCGTAGGTGAAGCCGTCCGGGAGAGGGTGTGAGCCGTCGGTGTGGGACATGGGGCCAAAGCCTAGGGCGGTACCCGGAGTCGCCTTCTCTCCGGGTACCGCCCCCACACAGGCCGCGATGTGCTACGCGGTCACGTTGACCGCCGCCCACGTGGCGTTCACCGCGTTGTACTCGGCGCTGCTCGCGCCGTACAGGTCACGCGCCGCGTTCAGGGTCGCCGTGCGGGCGCCCTTGTAGTTGGTCGTCGAGGTCATGTACGTGGTCAGCGCCTTGTACCAGATCTGGGTGGCCTTGGCGCGGCCGATGCCGGTGATGGTGGCGCCGTTGGAGGTGGGGGAGTTGTAGCTGACGCCGTTGATGGTCCTGGCGCCGCTGCCCTCCGACAGCAGGAAGAAGAAGTGGTTCGCCGGGCCCGACGAGTAGTGCACGTCGAGGCCGCCCAGGGACGACGACCAGTAGTTGGCCGACGAGCCGTCCTTGCTGGGCTGGTCCATGTACCGCAGCGGGGTGCCGTTGCCGCGGATGTCGACCTTCTCGCCGATGAGGTAGTCGCCCGGGTCCTTGGTGTTGGCGGCGTAGAACTCGACCGCCGTGCCGAAGATGTCGGAGGTGGCCTCGTTCAGACCGCCCGACTCGCCGGAGTAGTTCAGGCCCGCCGTGTTGGAGGTCAGACCGTGGGACATCTCGTGGCCCGCGACGTCCAGCGAGGTCAGCGGCTTGACGTTGCCGTCGCCGTCGCCGTACGTCATGCAGAAGCAGCTGTCGGACCAGAAGGCGTTGACGTACGCGTTGCCGTAGTGGACGCGGGAGTACGCGGCCACGCCGTTGTTCTTGATGCCGTTGCGCCCGAGGACGTTCTTGTAGAAGTCCCAGGTGACCTGCGCGCCGTAGTGGGCGTCCACCGCGGCGTTCTGGTCGGTGGAGGAGCTGGAGGCGCTGCCGGTGCCCCAGATGTCGTCCGCGTCGGTGAAGAGCGTGCCGGTCGAGGACGACGTGGCGCGGGCCTTGTTGTACGTCTTGTGGTTGCCGCGCCCGGCGTCGGTCAGGTTGTACGTCGAGCCCGACTTGGTGGTGCCGAGGGTGACCTGACCGTTGTACTTGCTGTTGCCGGTACCGGTCTGGACGGCCTCCCACTCGTACAGCTTCTTGCCGGTCTCCGCGTCGGTGACGACGTGGAGCTCCTGCGGGGTGCCGTCGTGCTGGAAGCCGCCGACGACCGTCTCGTAGGCGAGGGCGGGCTTGCCGCTCGCGGCCCAGACGACCTTGCGCGGGGCCTTGTCGGCCGCGGTCTTGCTGGAGCCCTCGGCCTTGGCGGCCTTCAGCGCCTGCTTCTCGGCGGCGGCCTTCGTCACGTCCGCGGTGAGGTCCGCGACCTTCACGGCGGCCTTCGTCGCTCTGGTGACGCTCTTGACGGCGCCGGCCTTGCTCTCGTGGACGACGAGGTCGCCGCCGAGGACCGGGAGGCCGCCGTAGGTGCGCTCGTAGCGGGTGTGGACCGTGCCGTCCGCGTCCTTGAGGACGTCACGGACGACCAGTTCCTCCTTGGCGCCGAGGCCTATCTCGTCGGCGGTCTCGGCGGTGGCCGCGTCCGCCTTCTTGATGAGGGCCGTGCGCGCGGCCGGCGTCAGCGCGACCGGGGCACCGGCCGACCGCGCCTTGTCGGCGGTCGGCGCGGGCTGGGCGGTGGCGCCGGTGGTCAGACCGGTGGTCAGCAGGGCACCGGCGGCGACGGCGGTCGCGATGGCCAGCGTGGTCCGCTTATGACGCGCGTAGAACGGAGTCACTCATGCTCCTTGGTGGGGGAGACCGGACCGGCGTGGGGTCGCCGTCCGGTGAACTGAAGTTACGAGTGCGGCGGTTGAGTGAAGAGTGACACCCGGACGCGTACATGTCAGGAGGTTCAAGTGATGTTGGCTGAAAGTCAACTGTCCAGAAATGTTGCCGCTGTGTAAATCGGCTTCGAACACGGCAAAGGGCGGATCAAGTGGGCCCCGGAGAACGGCAAAGCGAGCGCCGCCCCGGGGAGTTGGATCCCCCCGGGGCGGCGCCCTGTCGGTTCACGCCCTGTATACGAAGGGCCGCCCGGTTCCCTACGGGAACGTCAGCTTCCAGCTGTTGATGTAGCCGGTGTCGCGGGCCGCGTTGTCCTGGACCCTCAACTGCCAGACACCGTTCGCGACTTCGGACGATGCGTTCACCGTGTAGGTCGTGTTGATGTTGTCCGAGCTGCCGCCGGTGCCGTACGCCTTCAGCGTGTACGCGGTGCCGTCGGGGGCCACCAACTGCACCTGGAGGTCACCGATGTAGGTGTGGACGATGTCGACCGCCACCGCGAGGTTCGACGGCGCGTTGCCCGTCCGACCGGAGACGGTGATCGGCGAGGTGACCGCCGCGCCGTTGTCCGGAATCGATACGTCGGCCGTGTTCTCGAACGACGTGCCGCCGCCCCCGCCGCCACCGGGCCGCGAGCCCACGTTGACGGCCGCCCACGCGTTCTGCACCGCCGTGTACTCGGCGGACGTGGTGCCGTACAGGTCACCGGTCGCCGCGAGGGTGTAGGTGCGGGCCGACGCGTAGTTGGTGGTGGAGGTGAACTTGGTGGTCAGCGCGCGGAACCAGATCTTCTCCGCCTTGTCCCGGCCGATGCCGGTGACCGGCAGGTTGTCCGAGGTGGGCGAGTTGTAGCTGACGCCGTTGATGGTCTTGGCGCCGCTGCCCTCCGACAGGAGGTAGAAGAAGTGGTTCGCCGGACCCGACGAGTAGTGCACGTCGATCGAGCCGATGCCCGAGTACCACGCGTCCTTGGACGAGCCGTCCTTGCTGGGCTTGTCCATGTAGCGCAGCGGCGTGCCGTCGCCGTTGATGTTGATCTCCTCGCCGATGAGGTAGTCACCGACGTCGGAGCTGTTGTTGGCGTAGAACTCGACCGTCGAGCCGAAGATGTCGGAGGTGGCCTCGTTCAGACCGCCGGACTCGCCCGAGTAGACGAGGCCGGCCGTGACCGACGTGAGGCCGTGGGACATCTCGTGCGCCGCCACGTCGATCGACGTCAGCGGGTTGGCGTTGCCCGAGCCGTCGCCGTACGTCATGCAGAAGCAGCCGTCCTGCCAGAACGCGTTGACGTAGTTGTTGCCGTAGTGCACGCGGGAGTAGGCGCCCTTGCCGTCACCGCGGATGCCGCTGCGGCCGTGCACGTTCTTGTAGTAGTCCCAGGTCAGCGCCGCGCCGTAGTGGGCGTCGGCGCCGGCCGACTCCAGGTTCGACGGGCTGCCGTTGCCCCACACGTCGTCCGGGCCGGAGAACAGGGTGCCGGTGCCGGACGTGCCGCGGTTCAGGTTGTACGTCTTGTGGCCGCCGCGCGCGCCGTCGGTGAGGTTGTACGTCGACCCCGACTGCGTGGTGGTGAGGTCGACCGCGCCGGAGTACACCGTGTTGCCGGTGCCGGTCTCGACCGCCTCCCACTCGAACAGCTTCTCGCCGGTCCGGGCGTCCGTGACGACGTGCAGCTCCTGCGGGGTGCCGTCGTGCTGGAAGCCGCCGACGACCGTCTCGTACGCGAGGGTCGGCTTGCCGTTCGCGGCCCAGATCACCTTGCGCGGGGCGCGGTTGATCTCGGCGCCCTTGGCGTGCTCGGCCTTCGCCGCGCCGAGCGCCTGCTTCTCGGCCTTCGCGGCGGCGAGGGTCGGCTTCACCGAGGCGACCTTGATCGTGGCCTTGGTGGCCTTGACGACGCCCTCGGTGCTGCCCGCCTTCGAGGTCTTGACGACGAGGTCGCCGCCGAGGACCGGGAGGCCGTCGTAGGTCCGCTCGTACCGGGTGTGCACGGTGCCGTCGCGGTCCTTGACCACGTCACGGACGACGAGCTTCTCCTTGGAGCCGAGGTTCAGCTCCTTCGCCGTCTCCGCCTTGCCGGCGTTGGCCTCGCGTATCAGCTCGGCCCGCTGGGAGGGGCTGAGCTTCATGGAGACCGCGCCCTTGCCCGCGGCCGACGGTGCCTTCTCCGGGGCGGCGGTGGCGGCGCCCGACTGGACGGCCGCGGCCAGCAGGGCGCTGACGGCGACGAGCGCGCCGGTGGCGACGCGTCGCCGGGTGGAACGGGAACGGACGTCGCTCGTGTGGGAGGTGCGTCTGTGGGACTGGCGTCTCAACACTGACTCCTTCTGCATGGCCGCGGTTCGCGCGGCCAGGGGAGACCGGGCGGTTGGTGGCCGCCCGGGCAGAACAAGGGGTGGAACGCGAACACCACATGCGTGGGAGGTGCTCCGCGGCACGGCGGGGGGAGCTTGTGAGGTTGCTGTGACGCGGATGTGGGCAGCGTGGCAGGAGATCGCGCCATCTGTCAGGAGCGCGTCAACAAGTTGGCCGGAAATCGTTCGTTGACCGGAGGGTCATGTTCGATATACGGGTTGTTGGCTGAACCGTCGACCAAGGGGGTGTCGGCTCTGGGCGCCCCGGACCTCGTCAGGCGGTGCGCTCGCCGTGCCACCTCTCCCACAGCGCCGCGTACGCTCCGCCCGCGCCCACCAGCTCGTCGTGGGTGCCCAGTTCGGTGAGACGCCCGTCCTCCATGACGGCGACCCGGTCCGCGTCGTGGGCGGTGTGCAGGCGGTGGGCGATCGCGATGACCGTGCGGCCCTCCAGGACCGCGGCGAGGGCGCGTTCGGTGTGGCGCGCGGTGGCGGGGTCGAGCAGGGCCGTCGCCTCGTCGAGGATGAGCGTGTGCGGGTCCGCGAGGACCACCCGGGCGAGGGCCAGCTGCTGGGCCTGGGACCCGTCCGTACGGCGACCTCCCTCGCCGAGGCGGGTGCCGAGCCCGTCGGGCAGGTCGCGGACCCAGCCGTCGGCGCCCACGGCCGTCAACGCGGCCCGCAACTCCTCGTCCGTGGCGGAGGGTTCGGCGATGAGGAGGTTGTCGCGGACCGTCCCCAGGAACACATGGTGCTCCTGGGTGACCAGGACGACCTGACGGCGCAGCCGCTCCGGGCCGAGGCCGACGACGGGGACCCCGCCGACCGTCACCGAGCCCTCCGTGGGCGCGTCGATACCGGCCAGCAGCCTGCTCAGGGTGGTCTTCCCGGCCCCGGACGGGCCGACCACGGCCAGCCGTTCACCCGGCCGTACGGTCAGGTCGACCCCGCGCAGCACCTCGCCGCCCCGCTCGTACGCGTACCGCACGCCGGTCACGTCGATCCGGTCGTCCGCCGGCTCCGGCGACCGCACCGGGAGCGCCCGCGGCGCGCGGGCCAGCCCCTCGACCCGGGCGAACGAGGCGCCGCTGGACTGCAACTGCTCGATCCGCATCAGGATCTCGTCCAGCGGCCCGTTCAACTGNNCGCCGCGACCACCGCGCCCAGGCTCATCGAACCGCGGTCGTGCAGCACCCCGCCGACCAGCAGGACGGTCACCACCGGTACGAGGTAGGAGACCTCGACGCCCGGGAAGAACACCGTCCGCAGGAACAGGGTGTGGAACCGCCGTCGCCGGGAGACCTCCAGCGCGTCCCGGCTCGCGGCGATCCGCCGCCGCTCCAGCCGCAGCGCCTCCACCGTCCGCGCCCCGGACGCGGTGGCCGCGACGATCTCCGCGACCTCGGAGCCGGCCGCGCCCTCCGCCAGATACCCGGCGCGCGCCCGCCGCAGGTACCAGCGCAGCACGAACCAGATACCGGTGAGGCCGCACAGTCCGCACACGCCGAGCAGCGGGTCCAGGGCGAAGACCGCGCCGAGCAAGAACAGCGCCTGCACGGTGTTGATGAGCAGCTCGGGGCCCGAGTCGCGCAGGGTCTTGCCGACGGTGTCCACGTCGGCGGTGCCGCGCGCGGTGAGGTCGCCGGTGCCGGCCCGCTCCACGACCGACGCGGGCAGGGCGAGGGCGCGGTCCACGAACTCCTCGCGGACCCGTGCGAGGACGCGCTCGCCGAACCGGTGCCCCA
>NZ_LIQX01000024.1 GCF_001418475.1 Streptomyces ossamyceticus
CAGCCAGCCCGTTCCGGGCCGTCGGACCGGCCCGGAACGCCCGAACTCCCAAGCGGCGCCGGGCACACCGGCCGGCCCGCCCAGACCCGGCATCCTCGCCGGACTCGGCGGGCAGCGCGGACCGGCCGATTCCGGAGCGCACATGGTCGTCTGCGGCGACGACGGCCTCGCGCACCGGCTCGCCGCGGAACTGTGCACGGTGTACCGGGAGCAGGTGACGCTCGTGGTGCCGCCGACGGCACGGGTCGCACCCCGGCCGGTGGTGGGCCGCACCCGGGCCGCCACGATCCTCGACCGGGTCTCCGCGGCGGTCAACCGCGCGGCCGGCAACGGCGATCCGGCGACCACCGACCGCACCGGTGCCGCCGCAGGCACCGGCACCGGGGGCGACCGGACCGCGGCTCCGGGCATCGCCCCGCACGGCGAGCGGCTCCTGGAGGCCGGGGAGGCCACGGAGGCGGTGCTCGCCGAGGCCGGGGTGGAGCGGGCCGCCGCGCTGGCGCTCGTCTACGACGACGACGAGACGAACATCCGCGCCGCCCTCACCGCCCGGCGACTCAACCCGAGACTGCGGCTCGTCCTGCGGCTCTACAACCGTCGGCTCGGCCAGCACATCGAGGAACTCCTCGACCGGGCGGCCGCGTTGGCGACGGGCGGCAACGCCGACGACGGGGTCGAC
Organism: Streptomyces ossamyceticus; assembly: GCF_001418475.1. GTDB lineage: Bacteria > Actinomycetota > Actinomycetes > Streptomycetales > Streptomycetaceae > Streptomyces > Streptomyces ossamyceticus. The sequence goes on from NZ_LIQX01000024.1 coordinate 680, forward strand.
GGGGTCGACGGGTTCGGCGCCTCCACGACCGTCCTGTCCGACGCGGACACCGCCGCGCCCGCGCTCGCCGCGACCGCCGTCGCCGGCACCACCAAGGTCGTCCAGACGGACGGGCTGATGCTGCGGGCCGTGGAACGCCCGCCGGGACACACCGGCCAGGGCCCCGGCCGCGGCCTGTGCACGCTCGCGCTGCTGTCGGCCACCACCAACGACCCGGCGGGCGCCGACGGTTCGGAGGGCAGCGGGGAGCGCGGCCCCCAACTCCTGCCCGACGAGCGGGCCGTGGCCGAGGCCACCGGGCGCGGGTCCATCGTCCTGGACACCGTGCGGTACGCGGGCCCCGCGCTGCCGGCGGGCCGGTCGGGCGGCGGCCCGCTCGGGGCGGTCGGCGCGTTCAGGTCGCTGTTCTCCCGGCGGCTGCGGTGGTCGCTGGCGGGGCTGGTGGGCTGTGTGTTCGCCCTCGCCGTCGCACAGATGGTGACGACCGGGGAGCATCCGCTGGGGGCGACGTACACGACCCTGCTCGACCTCTTCGCGATCAACGACCCGGCGACCGAGGGCAGCGACTCCCGGAAGGTACTCCAACTGCTGTCGGGCCTGATGGGCTTACTCCTGCTGCCCGTGCTCCTGGCGGCCGTGCTGGAGGCCCTCGGCACCTTCCGCAGCGGCTCCGCCTTCCGCAAGCCGCCGCGCGGGCTCTCCGGCCACGTCGTCCTCCTCGGCCTCGGCAAGATCGGCACCCGTGTCCTGGCCCGACTGCGCGAACTGCACATCCCCGTGGTGTGCGTCGAGGCCGACCCCGAGGCCCGCGGTCTCGCGGAGGCCCGGCGGCTGCGGGTACCGGTGGTGCTGGGCGACGTGACACAGGAGGGAGTGCTGGAGGCCGCGAAGATCAACCGCGCGCACGCGCTGCTGGCGGTCACGAGTTCCGACACGACGAACCTGGAGGCGGGCCTGTACGCGCGTTCGGTACGCCCGGACCTGCGTGTCGTCCTGCGCCTGTACGACGACGACTTCGCGACCGCCGTGTACCGCACGCTCCGCGCCGCCCACCCGCACGCCCTCACCCGCAGCCGCAGCGTCACCCATCTCGCGGCGCCCGCGTTCGCCGGCGCGATGATGGGCCGCCAGATCCTGGGTGCGATCCCCGTCGAGCGCCGCGTCCTTCTTTTCGCCGCCGTCGAGGTCCGGGGGCACCCCCGGCTGGAGGGACGCACCGTGGCCGAGGCGTTCAGCGCGGGGGCGTGGCGGGTCCTGGCGCTCGACACGGCCACGGATCCCGCGGAGCGGGCCGGCGGGCCGACCGCCGGGTCGGGCCTGATCTGGGACCTGCCCTCCACGTATGTGCTCCGCGCCGAGGACCGCGTGGTCCTGGCCGCGACCCGCCGCGGCCTGGCGGAACTCCTGGGCCGCCGGACCCGATCCGCGTCGTAGAAAGCTGGGGCGCCTCATGGCTCGGGGGGGGCACCGTTCTCGGGCGGGTGCGGATGGGTTCGTGGTTGCTCGCGCAGTTCCCCGCGCCCCTGAAGGGACGGGCCTGCGGCCCGCCCTTCCTCAGGTGTCGCCGTTGAAAAGCACGGGGCGCGGCCCCGGTCGCTTTTCAGGGGCGCGGGGAACTGCGCGAACAACCCCCACCTACCCGCACTCGCCAACGAATCGCGCACCCTGGAGCCATGAGGCGCCCGGCGCCCGGCGCCCGCCAGCGCCCTCCGGTGGAGTACTCCGCCGAACGGGTGTTCGCTGGACAGGGGGCGCAAGGAGCCCTGTCGCTTCTACACATCT
>NZ_LIQX01000240.1:0-241 GCF_001418475.1 Streptomyces ossamyceticus
CGGGAAGGGATCACCGACTTCGTCGTGCTGGAGCGGGGCGGCTCGGTCGGCGGCACCTGGCGGGACAACGACTACCCGGGGTGCGCCTGCGACGTGCCCTCGCATCTGTACTCGTTCTCCTTCGCGCCCAACCCGGACTGGCCGCGCACCTTCTCCGGGCAGCAGCACATCCGGGCCTATCTGGAGCATGTCACCGATGTCTTCCGGCTGCGGCCGCACATCCGGCCGCACTGCGAGGTCA
>NZ_LIQX01000240.1:246-1662 GCF_001418475.1 Streptomyces ossamyceticus
TCCACTCCGCGCGCTGGAACCACGACTACGACCTCGGCGGCAAGCGGGTCGCGATGGTCGGGACGGGGGCCTCGGCGATCCAGATCGTGCCCGCGATCCAGCCCGAGGTCGGCCGGCTGACCCTGTTCCAGCGGACCCCGCCGTGGGTGCTGCCACGCGTCGACCGTGACATCAGCCGGGCCGAGCGGTGGCTGCACCGGCAGCTGCCTTTCACCACGCAGGCCCGGCGCGGACTGCTGTGGGGCATCCGGGAGCTCCAGGTCCAGGCCTTCACCAAGCGGCCCGAACAGCTGGGCCTGGTGGAGCGGATGGCCCGGCGGAACATGGCACGGGCGATCAAGGACCCCGCCCTGCGTGCCAAGCTCACGCCCGACTACCGCATCGGCTGCAAGCGGATCCTGCTGTCGAACACCTACTATCCGGCGCTCACCCGACCGAACGTCGACGTGGTCGCCTCCGGGCTCGCCCGGGTCGAGGGCTCCACCCTCGTCGCGGCCGACGGGAGCACCGCCGAGGTCGACGCGATCGTCTTCGGCACCGGGTTCCACGTCACCGACATGCCCATCGCCGACCGGGTCGTGGGCGCCGACGGCCGGACCCTCGCCGAGTCCTGGGCCGACGGCGGGATGCGGGCGCTGCGCGGCGCGTCGGCCGCCGGGTTCCCGAACTGGATGACGATCATCGGGCCCAACACGGGCCTCGGGAACTCCAGCATGATCCTGATGATCGAGTCCCAGCTGAACTACATGGCGGACTTCCTGCGGCAGCTGGACGTGCTCGGCGGCCGGGTCGCCCTCGACGCCAGGGCCGATGCCGTGGACGCCTGGAACCGGCGCGTCCAGAAGCGTATGGAGCGGACCGTCTGGAACACCGGCGGCTGCACCAGCTGGTACCTCGACGCGCACGGCCGCAACACCACCATCTGGCCCGGCACGACCACCGAGTTCCGCGGCGCCACCCGGCGGGTGGATCTCGCCGAGTACGAGGTGCTGCGGGTGCCGCCGCCCGGTGCGGGGAAGACCCGGGGGACGACCGCGACCGAGGCGACGAAGGTGGAGGCCGGAGCGTGACCCGACTGACCCATGTGAAACACGGGCCCTACGCCCCGCCCGTCGCCGTACGGGAGTTGACGGCCGTGTCCGCCGACGGCGCGCGGCTGCACGTGGAGACCCACGGGCCTGACGGCGCGCCCGCGGTGGTGCTCGTGCACGGCTGGACCTGCTCGACCGCGTTCTGGGCGGCGCAGATCCGGGACCTCGCCGTCGACCACCGGGTGATCGCCTACGACCAGCGCGGCCACGGCCGCAGCCCCGCTGCCGCCCTGTGCAGCACCGACGCCCTCGCGGACGACTTGGAGGCGGTGCTCGCGGCGACGCTCGCGCCCGGTGAGAAGGCCGTGCTCGTCGGGCACTCCAT
>NZ_LIQX01000241.1 GCF_001418475.1 Streptomyces ossamyceticus
ACTGCCGGGGCCAGGACTCGAAGAAACCCCTACGCGAAACAGCGCTGGACGTAGACCCCCGCCCGCCCTCGATGAGCTCACGGGGTGCAGGGACGGGCGGGGGTCTACGTCCAGCGCTGTTTCGCGTAGGGGTTTACGTGCTGCCGCGACTTCGACTCGTGTCCGACCGGCTCGCAGCAGTGCACGCCGGTCTTCGGGTCCTGGACCCAGCAGTAGCCGGCGAGTCCGCGCGGTCCGGGCGGGATGTCGCGGGCGGGGATGAGTCCGGCAGGCCGTGTGGTGCGCGCGGTCACTGGTGGTCTCCTGGCTCGCGGTCGGGTACGGGGACGCTCACGCAGTTGGGGCAGGACCACACTTCGGTGTCGAGGATGTGGGCGCCGGACCGGCCGCGGGCGATTCCGGCGCTGACCGCTCCGGTCGTGAGCTTCACCCCGCACCAGACGCAGTTGAGGCCGCGGAACTGTCCAGAGGAGAGCTGCTCGACGGGCGGCAACTCGATGCGGGCGCTCATACCTGGTCCCCGAGCGGCACCAGGTCCAGCGCGAGCCGACAGGGCGGACAGGCGAACAGGCCGCGCTGGGCGGGCCCGGAGCCCTCGTCCCACTCGCGGACCGGACGGACGCCCCACGCGTACCCCTCGTGCCACGAGCAGTAGCCGTGCGACCTAGGGGTGACCGGCGGTGGGGCTGGCTCGGCGGGCGTCTCTGTCGCCTCTGTCAGGTGGGTGGTAGGAATTGCCATGTCGGCGCTCCTCAGCAGCGTTGGCCGCGCCCCGGGAGGCTGACACCTCGCCGGGGTCTTTTCGTATCTGCCGACGCTAGGAGTGTCGTGTGTGAGGTCTCCAGCAATGTGCACCGATGTACACGCGCGTGCAGGCGCCCTTGACCAGTAGTCACCGTCACAGCACGGTGGTGTACATCCCTGAACACAACACGCGACGGAGGCGGCCGTGCACCTACAGTTCATCGGAATCGACCCCAACACCGGAGACGGTGAAAGCCCCACCGTGTGGGTCGACCAGGAGAAGCGGGAGCTCGTACTCCAAGGGTGGAAGCCCGGCCCCGAACTCGAAGCAGAGTGCGCCGCGTTCGAGGTTCCCGGCCACGCCAAGGGAATCCCGGACCACGAGGCAGTGATCCGTATCCCCGCCAGGATGGTGCCGATGATCAGGGAGGCGTGCGATGCCGTCGAGCGTGCCGACATTCGATGAACTGCTCGGAGCGGCGCAACGCTCCGCCGTCCACCTGGAGATGCGTGACTCCTACGCCGTCGACTACGAGAAGGGTCCGTTTGCCGAATGGCGGGCCGGCTTCCGCCACGACCCGGCCGACCGCTCCTCTTGGTGGCGGCCGTGGCTCGATCTCATCTCGGAGACCGTCGCCCGCGGGGTCGTAGTGCGCCGAGCCCGCATCGTCTCCGAACCGGTCAGCGAGTACACCCGGTTCCTGTACGACGGCACGTTCACCAACGTCGCCGCGGGCGAGCAGGTGAGGTGGCTGCCCCGGCGGAAGGCATCCGATCTCGCCTTGCCCGGCAACGACTTCTGGCTGATCGACGACCGCCTGATCCGATGGAACCATTTCACCGGTGAAGGCGCTTCCGGAGGCGGCGAGATCAGCGAGCATCCGGCCGCAGTGAAGCTGTGCGCCGAGGCTTTCGAGGCAGTGTGGGCACGTGCCGTCCCGCACGAGAACTACGAGATCAGCTAGCGCGAAGGTGACCAGGCCAGCTCATGCCCATCTCCCCCTCCTCATCGGCCCAGGCCGCCCGCGAAGCAGTCGCCGGGCGGCTGAAGGAACTCCGCGCCGACGCTGGGATCACCGGGCCTGAGCTGGCCTTGCGCTGCGGCTGGAGCCACCCGAAGACGTATCGGATCGAAGGAGCGCGCACGCCGCCCTCGGCCGACGACATCCGCAGATGGTGCGAGGCGTGCGGGGCAGCCGATCAGGCGGCCGACATCATCGCCCAGTCCCGCACCGCCGAGTCGATGTACATGGACTGGCGGCGCAAGGTCCGGACCGGCCTCAAGCAACTGCAGAACAGCTACGTGCCGCTGTACAAGTCGACGAAGCTGTTCCGGATCTACTCGCCCACCCTGGTCCCCGGCCTGCTCCAGACCGAGGGCTACGCGCTGGGACTGATGTCCTCGATCACCAGGTTCCGTGACATCCCCAACGATGTAGCGGAAGCCGTTGCCGCCCGACTCGAACGCTCCCGCATCATCCACGAACCTGGGCACCGGTTCGCCATGGTCATTGAGGAGCCGGTGCTCTACTACCAGTTGGGCGACAGCGACGCGATGGCTGCGCAGCTCGGCTACCTGCTCACGGCGGGCGCCCTGCCGGCGGTCTCGTTGGGCATCATTCCTAGTGCGACACCGGACCGCCCTCTGTGGCCACAGGAAACCTTCCACATGTACGACGACGCGCTTGTCTCGGTGGAACTGCTGGCGGCCCGTGTCCAGATCACACAGCCCACCGAGATCGCGCAGTACCTGAAGGCGTTCGAGCAACTGCGCGGCATGGCCGTCTACGGGGCCGAGGCGCGCGCTCTGATCCTGAAGGCCATCGAGGCGCTGCACTGACCCCGGGCATGACGAAGCGCCCCCTGCACGGCCCGTGATGGACCGTGCAGGGGGCGCTGTCGTCGAGCGGGTCACACTCCGGTTCGGTAGAAGTCCTCCACATCTCGGGGTGGCGCCTGCGGAGTACGGCCGCTGCTGATGACCTGGTCCCGCAAAGACAGGGCCCACCGACTGAGTGACCACAGGATGCTGCGGGTCTTCGTGTACTCCTGCCGCAGTTCGCCGCACTCCTTCTCCAGCCGGTCCACCGACGCCTGAAGAACCGACAGGTCGACCTGCTTCGCAGTGGGCGCGGCCGAGATCCGGGCGGCCGCCCGAGACCCGCGAACGGAGAACCAGCCGGCCACGATGGCGGCGAGGACGGCGGCTATGGCTCCAGCGACACCGACGAGCGTGCTCACCCGGGTCTCCTCTCAGCCCCCCGGCGAGCAGTCAGTACAGGTGCCTCCTCCGGGACACGCGAGGCCCACACGATGAATGCCACGTGTGAGGTGGCGTACCAGATGAAGGGGAAGATCCCGCGCGAGTACTCCCCGGCGAGGAAGCTGACGGCGTAGGCGGTGGCCCACACGGTGGGCGGGACGAGCGCTGCGACGAAGCCCCACCGGTCCCGGCCGACGCGGAGGAACGCGCTCGCCGCGGTGACGGTGCCGCACACGATCCACAGCCAGGCCCAGGACGCGAGGCCGCACATCATCGTCAGCAGTTCCAGCCCTCGAGGTGGAGGCGGCTCGACGATGAACCCGGCGCCGTAACAGATCTTCCCGACACCGAGGATGAGAAGGACGCGTCCGCGGCGGCCCAGCTGTTTGCCCAACCGCCGGACCGCCGCCCGCATCAGACGTCCGAGCGCGGCGTGTGCGGTGCCGCCCACCCGGCGATCCATGCCGCGGCGGCCGGAACGAGCGCGAGGACGAACGGCTCCAGCGCGTCCGGCATGCTGCTGATGAGCGACGGGTCGTCGGTGACCGCGCCGAGGATCGCCAGGCCGGCCAGGCTGACCAGGTAGGCGACCGCGCTACCGGCCTTGACCTTCTTCTCGATGGGGGCGGAGGGCGATGCCATGGTGCTGCCTCACTTCTTGGGGAGCTTGAGGGTCTGGCCCGGCGTGATCGCGTCGGGGTCCTTCAGGGAGTTGAGGTCGGCGATCTCGCGCCACCGGTTGCCGTCGCCGAGCTTGCTCGCGGCGATCGACCACAGGGTGTCGCCGGCGCGCACGGTGTAGGTGGTGGTCGGGGCGAGGCGGTCGTGGATGCGGGCGCGCATCGACGCCATGGTGAAGCCGCGCGGGTCGACCTTTCCGGGCTGCCACTCCAGGTGCCCGATGACGCTCTCCTCCTTCCAACCGTGGTGGCGGCAGATCGCCGCCGACACCTGCTCGATCGCTTCGAGCTGGCGCTCGGGCCACGGGTCGAGGCCGTCGCCGAGGTTCTCGCACTCGAAGCCGTAGAAGTGGCGGTTGCCGTCGGTGTCCGCCTCGTTGTCGGCGGGCAGAGCACGCTCGGCGATGACGGCCTGGAGCACGTCACCGTCGCCGCTACCGGCGTGGTTCGCGCGGCCGTAGCCGACGAGGTGGACGCGGCCGTCCTTGGTGATGACGCCGTGGCAGAGCGGGCCGGGCAGCGAGGTGTAACCGTCGCGGCAGATCGCGACGGTGCGGGCGCTGCCCTTGGTCACGGTGTGGTGGATCATCACGCCGTGGACCGGGCCCCACGGTCCCTTGTGGTTGCGGTTGTGGTGCTCCCAGTCGTCGACCTCGACGACCGTCACGCCCTCGGCTTTCAGCACCGCGGCGAACTGCGCGGCAGACATAGGTGTAGCCATCAGGGTTCCTCTACGGGGTGGATGACGAGCTTGAACTCGGCGAGGGTCACGTCGACCGCGTCGGACGCGTTGTGTCGGACCATCAGGCCGAGCGGTACCTGCGGGTCGATGAACAGACCCCAGTTCTTGGCGCGGAACTGCCCGCCCGGGTTGGCGACGTGGTCCTCGGTGCACGTGGAGTCGTAGCCGCTGGCAATGTCCAGCGGGTCGCGGACGATGCGGGAGCGGACCTCGGTGTAGTCGCCGGCCTCCCAGTAGACGAGGCCGTGGACGGTGCCCCAGCCGCGGACGCCGTCCTGCCAGCACGGCCACACCAGACCCGAGCGGGGCTGCGTCGCCCAGCTCGTGGCCGGGAACGAGTAGGCGTCGGGCTGCAGCGGGCTGTGCATGTTCCACGGGTCGTAGGACTCGACGTCGAACGGGAACTTCAGCAGGTGGTACTGGCCGTCGGCGGGGATCGACTGCGGGACGGCCGCCTTCAGGGAGACGACTCGGACACCAGCCACACAGACCTCCAGGAATGACGAAGGCCCCGGCCTGGTGGCTCGGGGCGCGGACGGGCGGTGAGGTCAGAGGAGGATGGTCTGCACGACGTGGTGCCGGGTGGCCGTGACCCCGGTGACGCCGGGCACCGCCGACAGCCGCTCGCTCACCGCTGCGACGATGTCGGCCTCGGAGACGGGCAGGTCACCGCCCGCGAACTGGAAGCTCACGGTGGCTCGGCTGCCGTCGGTGTTCCGGGCCTGCACCTCTATGAACGGTAGGTCCACTGCACTCCTTACGCGGCCGCCTCGTAGCGGCCCTGGTGGTAGAAGACATCGCTCGCCGCGAGGGACGCGAACGGTGCCACCGAGTCCCAGAACGGGGCGGACGCGGTGCCCGGCGTGGAGATCTGCCGCAGCGATCCGTTGGCGTGGTTGACCGTGCTGACGACTCCGACGCCGATCTGGTTGAGGGACGCGGAGTCGTCGCGCCAGACGACGGTCTGCGAGCGGTGCCCGGACCACGTCGAGGACGGCGCGACCGGCAGGCTGAAGTAGTAGTTCGCCGCCGACGGGGTGCCGCCGCCGTCGCCGTAGGTGGTGGTGCTGCCCATGGTGATGCGGTGCAGGTAGTCGACCGTGCGGCCCACCTTCAGGTAGCGGGCGACGATCGTGCCGTTGCCGATCGCGGGCTGGCTGCCGACCTCGGCGCCCCACACGAACGTGCCGCTGTAGTCGGTCCACGCGCCGAAGAAGGTGTTGAACTGGTCGCGGATCTCCTGGTTGAGCAGGGCGGCGGTGACGACCTCGCCGACCACCCAGGTGCGCGGGGCGAACGTCACGGGCTGACCTCCTCGGCGAGCGGGTCAACAGCGTCAGACGGCGGGATCCCCCACGAGACGGGGTCGTCTGGGTGCCACCAGTTCCGCAGGTGCGGCAGCTCGTCGGCGACGCTCGCCTCGACGGCGGCCACGTCCTCGGGGAAGACGAGGACGATCCAGCCGAGCCCGCACTCCGTGCACGCGATGCGGGGGTCGGCCGGGGTGACGACCTGCGCCGAGCCGCACGGGCAGTCGGCGACCCACCGGTTGTGGTTGATCCGGGCGAACGCGCGCTGCCCGATCACGAATCCGTCGGGCGGGCGGACGCGGCGCTGGACGCGGTCCTCGTACCAGCGGAACACCCGCTCGGCCGGGGCGACCAGCGCCCAGGCGTCCGGGCGCTGCGGGTGCGAAGGCGTGTAGAACGTCTCCGCCCGGACGACGGGAATGGCGAGGGCCACGTGACCTCCTAGTAGGCGAGGCGGGTCGTGGACCCGAGAACGGAGTACACCGCGTCGTCCAGCACCCAGATGCTGTCCGTCGACGCCTTGCTGGTGTGGAACTCGATGCGGTGGGCGTTGTGCTTGATCGTCTCGGTGTAGCCCTCGACGGTCACCCGCATCGACGAGGCCGGCGCCTGCGACGGAAGGCTGGTGACGGAGAAGTAGCTGGAGATGTCGGCGTCGAGGATGTCCAAGTAGTTGGACATCGTGTGCGCCTCGATCGGGATCTCACGCAGCTCGACAGGCGGGTCGGCGTACCGGGACACCAGCCAGTTCGCCGCGTCGAGGACACTGCCGTCGGTCGTCTTCAGGATGGACAGAGACTTCGGCTTCTCCCCGTAGGTGAGGACCGAGACCGCAGAGGTGACGCGCTGCGTCGCCCCGCCAGGCCTCGACGCCTCGACGATGTTGACCATCTTCTGGTCGTCGTCGGACGCCTCGACCTCGTCGGTGTCCAGGTCGGCGTAGTCGATCGTGAACACCTCGCTGGAGGGCGAGGGGTTGTAGCGCACGTCGCGGGACTGGAAAGCGATCCCGAACCAGTCGCGCTCGGCGAACAGCCGGGCGGACTCGGTGGCCTCCACCTCCCGCATCCGCGTCAGGGCGTTGGACCCGGCGGCCCCTTGGGAGGCGACTGGGTCGAAGGCGCTGCCCCACACGGTCACCGAGTTCACGCCGCCGTACCGGGCGAGCCGCTCGATCCGGGCGTCGGCGTCCTCGCCCGCGAACCCGGTCGTGCCCGCCTCCCAGTGCAGGGGGGCGATGGTGTCGATGACCGAGGAGGTGGAGTGCGTGATGGCCAGGTGGGCGATCTCGCCGGCGAACAGGCGGCCCCCGCGGTATCCCCCCACGTGCAGGAAGCGCAGCCCCGACATGTCGGGCACGGCCAGAGTGAAGGTGCTGGGTGAGCCGTCAATGTAGAAACGGTCGTTGAGGCCGATGACGTGCGCGACGTGGTGCCATTCACCATCGGTGACGGTGACACCTGGTGCGGTGTTCACCACCAGTGGGCCGCCGGTGTCCGTGGCCTCCACCGTGAGCTGACCGGACGCGTTGATGGCGATGACTATCTGGTGGTCCAGGTTCGTCTCGTACAGCCCGAAGATCGCCCGGCTCGCGGTCGTGGTCCGGAACCAGCACTCGATGGTCTGCGAGGTGTAGGCGTTGGAGTTCGACTCGAACACCACCCCGAGGTCGCCCGTCAGGTATTTGCCCACGGACGCCGAGGACGGGGTGAACGTGGGCGCGCTCTCCCCGGTCTCGGTGAGACCGTCGCCGCCGAACTCCAGCGTGCCGCCACTGCCGAGCTGGGTGAGGGCGAGGGAGCCACAGCCGCCACCGGAGATGTCACCCGCCGAGGAGGAGTCCGCGGACTCGCTCAGCGGGTAGTACGCGGAGACGACGTCGGTGATCCCGGCGACGTCCTGGTGGAGGATCTCCTCGGCCAGCATCGACCGCAGCGCGGGCGCGGTGCCGAGCCGTTTGAACAGGTCGGTGCAGCTGATGACCACCTTCGACCCGAGGCCCTTCCAGCGCACGGGCCACTCGTTGACGACGCCCCAGAACCTCGGCCGGATCTCGGCGCCGACCAGGTCCCACTCGATGTAGCCGGCCGTGCCGCCGGTGCGGGTGGTGGGGAAGTCGACCGCGTGGGTCTGCGAGGTGACCCAGGCCGGGGTGGCGAGGGTGCGGCGGGACGTCCAGATGAACCCGTCCGACGAGGTCTCCCACGTGACGGTGCCGCCGGACTCCCGCACCCGCAGCCACGGGTGGTCGACCGCGCTGTACGTCAGGTTCACGGCGGCGCCGTCCGCGAACCCCGTCTGCGACTGCGCGGAGATGACACCGGTGGAAGCGTCGTACCGCCAGCCGAGCCGCGTGCCCGACGTGGTCGAGGTGACCCACATCGAGGCCGCGCAGTTCGAGGACCCGTTGAGCGCGGGCACGGCGGCCAGCTTCGCGGTGAGCTTGCTGCCCGCCAGCGTCCACTGCCGGGCGCTGGTGAAGTTCGTGTCCACGCCCGGCGCGACGGTGATGCGGAGGCGGCCCTCGTCCGTCTCCGTCCCGGCCCCGCCGGTGTTCGCCACCCATAGCGTGGTGTCGACGCGGCCGTCGTCGAAGTCGTCGCCGAGCATCGCCATCGGGTACGGGGCCGACCCGGACAGCGTGGGCATGACGGCCACGCTGATCCGGATCGGGGCGAGCTTCCTGACGTTCGGGTAGTACGGCGAGGCGGCGTTGCCCGGGGTGAGTGCCCCGTCGCGGTTGTCGAGGGCGAGGGTGGCGGTGCCGGGCTGGGTGTCGCTCAGCTCGTCGCTGGCACCGCGGGTGATGGTCACCCCTTGGACGACGTCGACGCGGGTGGTGATGTCCGTCCACGCGATCGTCTCGGGTGACTGCACCATGCCGCCCCAACCCATCTCCACGAGCAGCGGCATCCGCTCTCACCCCACTCCCAGATCGATGCTCACGCCGTGCACCCGCTTCAGTTCCAGCAGCGCCTTCCGGATCGCGCGGGCGGTCGCGACCGGATCGATCGACCCGTGCACGTCGATCTGGACGTGCACTGGCTGTCCGCCGCCGGTGGTCACGGCGGGGCGGCCGATGACGGGCTGTGTCCCAGCGACGCGTTCGGAGACCTCGGCGAGCGCCCGGTCCAGCAGCGGCATGCCGTCGCCGAGCCCTTGGGCCAGGCCCTCGGTGGAGTACGCGCCGAGCCGGGCCATCACGGTGGACGGCGACTTGATGCCGAGCGCCCGCTTCAGGGCCCGCTCCATCCCCTTCGCGATCTTGACCATGAGCTTCTCGATCGCGTCCTGCTGGGACTCCAGCCCCCGCAGGAACCCCTTGCCCGCGTTCTTCCCGCTGTCGTAGAGGCGGTCGGCGCCGGTCCGGCCGAGGGACCGGGTGTCGGTGTCGATCCGCTTCTGCAGGGAGTTGATCTCGTTGTACGTGGCCCTGTCCGCACCGGCGAGGGCAGAGGCGTAGGCGTAGCCCTGCTCGGGGCCCATGTCGAGGATCTGCCGCAGCAGCGACTTGTTCAGGCCGCGCTTCGCCAACTCCTTGACGTAGCCGGTGAACTTCCGGATCTGCTCCACCTTCGAGCGCAGTCCGCCCTTGATACCGCCAGCGGTGACCTCGCCTTCCTCCATGCCGAGGCTGGACAGCCCGGCCTGCTGCCGCGCGCTGGAGGTGACGTTGGACGCGTAGTCCTTGGCCGCCTTGATCTTCTCGGCGAGCTTGTCCCGCTGGCTGGCCAGGGACAGCAGGCGCTTGGTCTGCCGGTTGACCATGCCGACGAGACGGTTGTCCTTCGACCCGTCGAAGGCCTTCCAGATGTCGGCCGCGAGATCCTTCGCCGTCGCCTTGATCTTGTCGCGGGATCCGGTCAGACCCTTGATCAGACCAGCGCCCATGTCCTTGGCGAGCGCCGTCGTGCGCTTCGACGGCGAGGCGATCTGGAGTTCCTCGCGCATGCCAGCGATGGCCGCGGCCGCCGTGCGCCGGGCGGCCGCCTTGACCATGGACAGCCCGGACGTCATACCCCCGGCGAGGCCGGCGGCGACGGCGGAACCGGCGCCGCTCATGCCCTTGCCGGTGCCGAGGCGGTCCTGGTTGATGGCCTCGATCAGCGCCCGGTACTTCGATGTGGAGCGGGCGTTGATGACGTACTCGCCGTCGGAGAGCATCGTCGGGATGCTGTCCGAGGTGGCCGTGCCCGGACCGTGAACAGGGCCCCCGCCGGGGAATCCGACCGGCCCGCCGGAAGCCATGCGCCCGGCGGAGAACGCGGCGATCTTCTTGCCCTTGTACTGGAAGTACGTGGTCACATACGTCGTGGCGGTCCGGCCGTCGATGCTGGCCAGCTGTGCCTTGGCGGATGCGATCTTGTTGGTGAGGTCGTCGATCTTCGCCTGCAGCTTGGCCTGCTTGCTCGGCGGCAGACTCTTCATCTTCGCCTTGGCCGTCTCGATCTGAGACTGCCAGTTGGAGATGTTGAGCTTCAGCTTCCCCGCCGCGAGCTTCGGGCTCACCGAGGCGGCGAACCCGCGGGCCTTGTCCTCGGCCGCCTTCAGGCCGCTGAGGTAGGAGTCCTTGAAGCTGCCGAACGCCTTGTCGGCCGACTTCAGTTTGTCGCCGATGCCGGGGATCCAGCCGAACGCCGAGGCCGCGGCGTGCAGGACACCGCCGAGCGCAGTGACCATGCCACCGGTGACGAGGCGGAAGATCCTGATCAGGGTGGGGAAGTGCGTCACCCCGGCCTGGACCAGGGTGAGGAACGCGTTCGCTCCCTGCCGGGCGAACTCCTGGATGGAGCCCCTGTTGTCCTGGATCCACCCGGACAGCCGCTGCAGGGGGCCCTGTGCCTTGTCGACCTCGGAGAAGCTGGGCAGCAGGCTGCCCACGATCGCGGACGCGGTGTCCTTGACCGTGGGGCCGATGATGCCGATGAGCTGGGTCGTGGCCTTCAGTCCGAACCCCAGGTCCTTGAAGACCGGGGTCAGTCCCTTCACGACCTGGCCCAGGGTGTCCAGCGCTCCGGCGCCGCGCACGCCGAGGGAGGTGAACATCTCTCCCATCAGCGGGCCGAGGGAGCGGGCCACTTCACCCGAGAACCGGCCGATCGCGGGCAGCAGACTGTTGATCATGTTGAAGAGGCCGTTGAGGAACTTGCTGCTGCCCTCGATGCCGACCTTCAGCCCGTCGAACATGCCGGGCAGTCCCTGACCGAGGACGTCGCGGATGCCGCCCGACAGTGCGGTCAGGGTGGGCTTCGACGCGGCGCCGAAGTCGAGGAAGGATCGGCCGAGCCCGCCGAGCCCGGACATCATGTCGCCGATGAACTGGCGCCCCATGGTGAGGTTCGCCTGCAGGTCCTTCTGGAACCCGGAGTCCTTGAACAGGCGGCCCGCGCCCTCGGCCGCCTTGCCGAAGGCGCCGCCGAGTTCGGTCATGCCCCGGCCGAGGATCTTCACCACGGGCCCGGCCGACTCCACCGCCTTGGTGAATCCCGGCAGCATCGCCTTCTGGACGTCCTTGCCGACGCCGGCGAACTCCTTCTTCAGCCCGACGAGTTCCTTGGTGAAGGAGCGCGCCTCGGGCGACAGCTTCTTCAGGGCCTCGCGGTATTCCTTCTTGCCCTTGCTCGCCGCCTCCAGGGCGTCGCCGATGCCGGCGAAACCCAGCTTCATGGTGCCGGCGGCGAGCCCGGCCCCGGCGAGCATCGGCATCAGCGCACCCAGGGCGGGCAGCAGCGACAGACCGGCGACCGCGGCCACGGCCCCCATGACGCCGCCCGCCCCACTGAGCTTGCCGCCCGCGCCCTCGGCCGCATCCCCCAGGCTGGAGGCCGCGCCGCCTGCGGACAGGAACCGGCCCTGGCTGTCGCGCAGTCGGCCGTTGACCGTGTTCGTGACGCGGGTGAGGGTGCGGCCCGCGGCGTCGGTGTCGTCGTTCAGCCGACGCATCCGGTTGGCCGTGTCGCCGGCGGCGTTGCCCGCCGCGCGCAGCGCGGGCGGCAGGCCGGTGGTCACGGCCGCCATGCGGCGGGCCGCGGTCGCCGAGGACACGAACCGGCCGTTGAGGTCCCGCCAGCGTCCGCTGGAGTCCTGGATCAGGCGGGCCGCGTGCGCGACCGACACGAACCGCCCTTCCAGGTCGCGCAGCTGTCCGCCCGCGTCCCTGGTGAACACCCGCATCGAGGCGGAGCTGGCGCGGGTGGAGTCGTCCAGGCGCCGGTGCAGACGGGTCGCGCTGTCGCCCGCCCGGTTCAGGACGGGGCTCAGTCGGTCGTCGCCGTCGAGGACGAACCGCATCCGCTCGGCCATCACTCACCTCCCTGCAGTCGGGCCTGGTGGTCATCGAGCCAGCGGGCGTACAGGTCGAACTGCGCCTCGGTGAGGTCGTCGACGTCCCGGGGGGTGAAGCCGTAGTGGAATGCGAATAGCGGCAGGTAGCTCAGGACTCGGTGAGTGAAGCTGTCGTCGTCTCGCTCTGCTGCTCCGGCTCGGCGGGCGCCGGGTCTTTTGGGGCCGTCACGTCGGCGATGGCCTGCTCGCACGCCTCACGGTCGGCGGCCGCGTCCCGCAGCTCGTCGAACGCCTCGGCCAGCTCCGCCGGGTCGCTGCCGTACTTGGCGTAGAGCTTCTCGGCGAACGCGCTGGTCTCCCGCTCGTCGAGGAGGGCGCGGATCTCGTCCTCCCACGGGTCGAACTCGGCGAACCTCAGGGACGGCTGGGTGCGCTTCATGACGACCCACGCAGCAACGCGCATGGCGTTGACGTCGCCTTCGCCCATCGCGTCCTTCAGCTCCGCCCACCGGCGGTCGGCGGTGCGCTCCACGATCTGGATCTCGGAGGCGCGCAGCCTGCCGGCGTCGAACGTCTGCGGCTCGCCGTCGGCGGGCGTGTACTTGATGATCAACGGTTGCTCCTATTCGAGGCGGCGCCGGACGTCGTCGAGGACACGGGCGACTTCACGTTCGATGCGGGGGGTGTGCCGGCGGACGGTCGTGTCCCACCAGGGCGGCTGCGCCCACTGGTTCACCCAGCGGCGCCGGTTGCCGAAGACGGGGTGCCGGACGCGGCCGTCGTTCAGCACCTTCGGCATGTTCTTCAGGTCGGGCGGCAGACGGCCCTTGTCGACCCACACCGTCGCGCCGGGGCTGGCGCCGGTGCGGACGCTGATCCGGATCGCGTCGGCGATCGTCGCCCGCAGTGGGCGGGTCGTGGGCGACGGGCCACCGGGCCGGGTCGACCGTCCGGGCGGTCGGATGTTCAGGCCGCGCATGGTGGCCTGCAGATCGTCCTTGAGGGGCTCGGCCGCGCGCCGGATCCGGCGGTGCATGGACTGGCGGATGTTCTCGCCACCGGCAGCGCGCAGGCGCCGTGACAGCTCCAGCAGGCTGCCGGTGTGGAGGATCCGGACCTGCTGCGCCACGGTCAGCTCACAGGGCGGTGTCGGTGGACATGTACTCGATGGACGGCTGGTTGGTGCCGTCGTACAGGCCCGTGAAGGACAGGGTCGGCTTGATGACCTCGAAGCCCTCGACGGTGGGCGGGGCGTCGTCGAAGCGGATCGCCGGGAGCTTGATCCGGAAGGTCTCGTCGTGGGTCAGGGCGATGTTGGGGCCGATGAACTCCCACACGAGGCTGGTGGCCGCGTCGCTGGTGAAGAGGTCGTCGAGGGTGGTGTCGACGTAGTCCATCTCCACGCTGCCGGTGATCTTCACCTGATCGTTGGAGATCGGTTCCTTCTTCAGCCCGGCCTGGCCGGCGTAGAAGCGGCCCACGTCCTGCGGCCGCTCGAACTTCACGGACACCTTGCGGATGCCGTCCCGCGCGGCCTCCGCCCCGAACGTGCCCGTCTTCAGCGCCATCTGCCCGAAATGGAACGGCGACATGGACGGGTAGGTGGCGGCCGCCAGGGTCTGGGTCTCGTCGACGTTCTTCGCGTCAATCTCGAACGTCGCCATCAGCATGCCGCCGACCTCGCACGAGAACTCCGCGCTGATGATCTTGCAGCCGACGAACGACTTGTCGGTGACCGTGCCCGTGGTCAGCGGGATACCAGCCTGCAGCGTGAGGAACTTGCCCGCGACGTCGGCCAGCGTGTGGGTCTGCAGGTAGGCGGCCGTAGCGCCCTGCTGGGTGGGCGTACCGCCGCCGCCCATCAGGGTGTTCAGCCACAGGCCCATGGCCTTGTTCGTGACCTCCATCTCCACCGCACCCTGAGCCTCGCGCTGGGTCACCACCCGCCGAGCCGACAGCGGCAGCAGGCGGCCCGCGGCCACCCCGGCGGACTGGGCGGTGGTCTTCTTCAGCTGCACGCCGAACTTGGTGAACTCGACGAACTTGCTGGGCGCCACGAAGGTGCCGTAGGTGACCTCGGGCGCCAGACCGAGCTGGGCGCCGAGACCGGATCCGATCGCCATGGATCAGCCCTCCTGGTTCTGCGGCGCCTTCGCCGCGCTGGTCTTCTTCTTCGCGGCGCCGGGCTCCTCGACGACCTCCCAGTTCGAGGGCTGGCACGCGTAGCCCTCGAACCTGGCGTCGGGAACCTCGACGATCTCGTCGGGCTCGACGGTCCGGCCCAGCTCGGGCACGGTGACCTGCTCGGGCCCCAGGTAGCGCACACGCGCCATGACAGGACTCCTCGGGTAGGGGGTGGGTCAGATGCGGGCCCGGCACGAGACGCTGAAGGCGAGGCCGGCGACCGCGCCGTCGTTGCTCTGCACCTGCTGCAGGCTGCCGGTCGTCAGGTGCGACCACAGCACCGCACCGTTCAGGGTCGGCGCCGTCGGCGCTGCGTTCGTCGCCCGCAGCGCGTCCTCGACGGCGGCCACCAGCTCGAAGACGCGCGTCCTGCGCAGCGCCATGTCCTTGTCGCCGCCGCGGGATTCGGCGTAGCAGGCGATGGTGAAGTTCTCGTCACGGGTCCGGGCACCCGCGGAGTTGAAGTCCTGCACCAGCTGCACCGCGGCGTCCGCGCCGGGCTGCCAGCCGACGAAGACGAACTGCCGGTCGCTCAGGTTCGTCGGCTCCGGGCCGTCCACGACCCGCACCCCGTTCAGGGCGGGAGCCGCGCGCAGGATGGCCAGCAGCTCGGTGATGGCGGCCGGAACACGAGAGGTCGCCATCACAGCACCGCCGGGGGCAGCTTGTACGGCTCCAGCAGTTGCAGGACCCGGTTCGGGATCGCGTAGCCCCACCCGGCGACGGGTTCGGTGACGGAGAAGTCCTCGCCGCCGCCGATGCCCGCCCCGGCGCGGGACGAGCCGTACTGGGTGCGCCACAGGTGCTGGACCATGATGCGGGCCGCCAGGTTGATGGTGGCCGGCACCGAGCCCCGGCCCGCTACGTAGGTGATGCGCAGCGGCCCGTACAGCCGTCCGCCGTCCAGCCGCTGCACCACACCGGTCGCCCCGTCCAGGTCTAGGGCCGCGACCTGGTAGGTGGTGCCGTTCGTGAGGACCGGGACGACGCTCGTCAGCGACACGGCCGGGGTCTGCAGCAGCACCAGCTGCCGCACACCGCTGGCCGTGTGGGACTCGGTCACCGACCGGTTCTCCACCGGCCCCACGTGCGCCTCGATGGCGGCGGTGACGCCGTCGACGTAGGCCTGCAGCTCGGTGTCGTGCGAGGAGCCGTCGATGTCCAGCTGGGCCTTGGCCTCGGCCAGTGTCAGCAGCGCCACCGCTACCCCCTCACGTGCGGGAGACGGGCAGGACGGTGGGGAACCCGAGCAGGATCGTCGCCCCGTACACACCGCCGGTCGTCGTGCCGGACGGGGTGGTGACCGCGCGCAGGTAGCGGGCGGTGCCGGTGTAGCCGACCTCGTACAGGGTGTCGTCGTTGGACGAGCCGATCGACGGCAGCGAGCCCTGCAGATCAGCGGCCGCGGCCGCCGACCAGTTGGAGTTGTCGTCGCTGACTTCGAGGGTGATGGCGTGGGTGCCGTCGGTGATCGTGCCGGTGTGGACGACGAGCATCGCCGAGCCGTACCACTCGTTGGTGCCGGACGCCCCGGACAGCTTCCGGTCGACGGCCGTGCCGTTGGCGGCCGCCGTGCGCAGGGCGATCGCCAGGGTGGCCCTGGCGCGGACGTGGTTGTAGACGGTGCGCTTCACTCCTGGCCACCCCCATCGGACTTCCTCTCCTGCGGGTCGTCGTCGGCCGGGTCGTCCTTCTTGCTGTCGCCGGAGGACGCGGGGGGCTTGGCGGCGGTGGTCTTCTTCGCCGCGGTCTTCTTCGCGGCCGGCTTCGCCGCCTCACGCGCCACGGCCTGCGGGATGACGACCTCCTCGAAGAGGTCTTCGCGGCCCTCGACGGCGGGGTCGTCCGGGGCGACGAGATCGCCCTTGACGATGCGCCGGTTGCCCGGCACCCAGAACGTGTCCTTCGCTCGATACATCGTTCGCAGCTCCTGGAACGGGACAGGCGCGGCCCACTGCACGCAGGCCGCGCCCGAACGGGGTGGACGGGGATCAGGTGATGTTCAGGAGCCGGAAGGCGTCGGCGTTGACGACGTCCGAGCCGACCCGCCAGTACGCGAACCAGCCCGCCTCGCCGGTCGGCCGCCCGTTGGCGCCCTTGACCAGCGGCTCGTACACCATCGTCATGCCGACCCGGTCGACGATGTAGAAGTTGCGGAAGTCGCCGAGCAGCAGGGCGTAGTTCTCCGCGCCGGCGTTGATGACGCCGTCCATCGCGGAGGCCTCGTAGATCGGCGCGCCGAGCAGCTGCTCGGGCTGGCCCATGCCGAGGTTGGCCCAGAAGCTGGAACCGCCGGAGGTGTCGAACTGCCGGGTCTTGTTGATGATCGCCTTGTTCGCCATCCACGACGGCGAACCCGTGAGCCGGTGCCGCGGGGGCAGCGCCTGCTCGACCGCGTACACGTCGGCGACCGCGTAGGTGTCGGTGGTCGCCGACGTGACGACCGAGCCGCCCACGGCGGACACGGCGGTGATGACGCCCTTGGGCTGGGTGGTGCCGTTGCCGGTGGCGAACGCGGTCGCCTCCAGGCGGTCCTTGGCGTCCGCGAGGAGCGGCCCGACCTCCGTACCGAACCCGGAGTCGGCGAGGACCTCGAAGGAGCCCTGCACCCAGGCCGCGGCCTTCTTCGGCGTGATCGACGGCTGCGCGAACGTCGGCGAGGCGTCGGCGGCCTGGCTGGACTCCGCGAGCCACTCCGCCGTCACGCCAGCGGAGCTGACGCCGTTCCACGTGTCGGTCGTGACGGTCTTGATCGTGGACACCTGCCGGAACGGGTTCGCGCTACCCGAGTTCGTCAGGATGATCGTCGGGTCGAGGGTGAACGGCACCAGGAAGCCGCCCGCGGAGTCCGTCAGGGTCATCGCCCGGCGGTGCGCCTCGGCCAGCTTGTACGCGGCCTGCTCGTCGTCCTCCAGCAGGGCCGGGTTGCCGCCGTTGGCGAGGAGCGCCTCGAACGCCCGCATGTAGTCGTCGGAGCCGGTCAGCAGCAGGTGCTGTGACATCCGGCCCCGGCGGTCCGCGCGGACGAGCTTCTCCACGCGCTCCTGCTGGTCCTCGCTGAGCAGCTCGCCCGCCAGCTCCACCGCGTACAGGGCGCGGGTGCGCAGGTCGGCAACCGCGGTGCGGTCGTGGACGTTCGCGCCGCGCACCCGGTCGAGGTCCTCGTAGGGGTTGCCGCGGTGCCGAAGGAAGTCCGGGGTGTCGCCGGGGGTGCGCTCCTGCCCGCCCGGGGTGAGCGCCGCCGCACGGACGGCGTCCACGCGCCGCTCGTGCTCGACCTGCTCGTTGTACGCCTCCTGCGCGGTGTCGAACTCGCCGAGCAGCTCAGTCGCCCGCGCGGCCTGCTCCTCGGTCGGCTCCTCGACCTCCTCCAGCTCCAGCAGCTCGGAGCGAATCGACTCCAGAGCCTCCTTGAGCTTCGCGGACTTCTTCGCCTTCTTGGTGGTCACAGGGCCCTCCTGGCCTTGATCTCGGCGCGGAGCTTGGTCCACGCGATCTTCTGCCGAGCGGAGAGCCCTTCGGCGGGCGGGTCCTCGGCGGCGGGGCCCGGGTTGGGGTCGCCATCGGCCGGCGGGCCTGCCGGATCGCCCTCGGCGGGCGGGTCCAGCGGGGTGCCGGTCCGGAGCATCTCGACGAGTCGTTCACGCTCGTCGGTGGGAAGGTCGGCGAGCAGGCGCGCGGCCTGCTCGGCGCGGACGCCGACGACGGCGGCGTCCGGGTAGGCGGGGAACGGGGTCGGCCCGTACTCCTTCAGGCGGATCTCCTGGCGGCGCACGGTGCGCAGATTGCCCTTCGCGTCCGCCCGCCAGCCACCGCGCGGCGCCCGGCCGGGGTCGGAGCGCACGAACCCGCCCGTGAAGGACTGGCCGGTGATGGCACCCTCGCGGATGTTCTCCAGCACCTCGTCCGCCAGCTCGGTCCGGTTGTAGCGGGTCACCGTCAGCAGGCCCCGACTGTCGGCCTTCACCTCGACCGGCGTCCCGATCGGCATGGAACCGCGCTCGGACGGGGTGCCCCAAATGGTGCGGCCGTGGTTGTAGAAGACCCCCACCCGCCACGTCGACCGGGAGCCGGCCGGGGCGAGCTGGTTGAGGGTGCGCTCGAAGGCGCGGCGGTCGATGACCTCGTTGTAGTGGCCGTCCTGGTCGTGGATCTCCGTCGGGGTGTCGAACACTGCGGCGTAGGCCTCGACTGTGCGGCCGTCCCCGCCGGCGCGGACACGGATGTCCTCCAGCGGGAAGCTGCGAATGAATGCGTCCATCACGGCTCCTCCGTGGGTTGTGGGGCGGGGCTGGTGCCGGGCGGGGCGGTGCCGGGCTTCTGCAGCTGCACGGAGTACAGCCCGGTGTGCTTCAGCAGGGCGAAGTCGTCGGCCTCGACGGCGGCGACGACCGAGGTGGGCTCGAACCCGGCGTCCATCAGCTGACGAATCGTGCGGGACTTCACGCCCTGGATGTCGGCGGCGTCCTTGCTGTCCTCGCGCAGGAACGCCACGTCCCGCTCGTCGTACCAGAGTTCCGCTCCGGTGGGGACGTCGACGAGGGTGGACAGGGCCCCTGCGGCCTCCCGCCACAGCGGGCGCATCGTGGCGTCCGCGAACCGGCGCCGGGCGGCCGTGTAGTTGCCCGCGTTCAGCGACGACCCGGCCAGGCCCTCGGAGAACCCCACGATCGACGGCGGCACCCCGGCCGCTGCCGCGAGCCGGGATTCCCCGGCGCCCTGGGTGGCCTTGAAGTCGAGCTGGTGCAGATCCTTGCCCGCGACCGTCACATCGGCGCCGCCGCCCAGGAACAGCGTCTTGTAGGCGTTGTCGACCCCGGCGTGCGAGGCGTCCATCACGGCCTTGAGTTTCGCGAACTTCTCCGGGGTCACCTGCGCGTCGTAAGACACCACGAGCTGCGGAGTCGCACCGCTCTCGAAGAATTTCAGCTTGTGCGTGGTCGCCGCCGAGTCGGCGGTGATCTCCCGCACCACCGGCGTCAGCCACGACATGCCGCGGAACTGGAACTCCGGATCGGGGATCGGGGCGAAGTGCGCGACCTGCTCGGGCAGCAGGAACACCGGATCGTCCCAGTTCCCTTGTGGGGCGTAGCCGTAGCCGACGAGGTCGCCGTCGATGGCGTCACCCGCCAGGTGCGGCTCCTCCTCGGAACCGGTCACGATGATCGTCCAGTCCGGCCGCATCCGCTTCAGCCGGCCGGGGTTGTAGTTCGTGACGAACCCGTTCCCGTTCAGGTCGCCGTCCTGGATCATCCGCGACAGAAGCTTGCCCGTCGTACCGCCCACCCAGGGGGTCTCCAGCACCGACAGGGCCTGCGTGCCGAACAGTTCGCCGGGCCGGCCATTGCGGATCTGCCGGAACTGGAACCGCGCCTCGGAGAACACCAGTTGCCTGACCAGCATCAACGCGAAGATGGGCCCGTTGCGCTTGTACGCGAAGCGCACCGCCGCCTCGAAGTCCCACGCGGACGCCCGCTCCTCGCCGCCCGATGGCCGGCCGAGACCGAAGTAGGTGTTGCCGCCCGTCGACCACGACGCGTCATCGAGCGCCGAGGACAGGTCGAAGCGCTGGAACGCGCGCTGCAGCAGGTTCACAGGACATCACCGCCCTCCGGGGGCTCCTTCGCCTCGACGTCGATCAGCAGCAGGCACGAGGCCGCCCCCAGGGCGCCGCCGACCGTCAGCCCCCACCCAGGCCCGAACTCCATCCCGACGCCCACCGAGGCCGTCAGGCAGCCGACCGTGTAGCCGAGCCGCGACCACGCCAGCGCCGACAGCCGTATGCGCTTCACCCGTACACCGCCCACGGCTCCGACCCCTCCGACTCCTCTTCGACCTCCACGGACAGCCCCCACTTCGCGAGCGTCGCCGCCACCAGCGGGCTGATGTCCACCGACGGGATCCGCCGCGCCCACGCCCACGAATCACCCAGCGCCCGCTTCTGAGCGCCCGCCAGCGCCGCGGCGAGCGGCGCCTGATCGAGATGGGACAGGGCCTGCTCGGTGACCGCGTCGTAGAACTGGCCCGTCGCCTGAGCGATCTCCCGCGTCTTCGTCTGCACCACCGGAGCCAGCAGACGGGGCTCCTCGTCCTCGTCGTCCGGATCGGCCTTCAGCGCCTCCGTCAGATCGCCGATGAGGGCGCCGGCCGGACTGCCCGGGTCGATGACCCAGCAGCGCGGCCCCCACTTCTTCGTCAGGTCCCGCGCCCGCTCCTTGAACCAGCCGGTCCCCGGCCGGTGCTCGACCACCTCAACGTGCGTGCCACCCCGCCACTCACCGGCCACCGCGATCGCCACATGGGTCCGCTCGGGGGTCATGTCGACGGCGAACGCCACCGGGTCGCTCGGAGCCGACTCCGCGGCCGCCAGGGCCCGCCAGGCGTCCTCGCCGATGACCGTCCACGTGTCTGCCGTGTCCGACGGGTACTCGCCGACGCCGAGCCGCTCGCGGGCGTATCCGGCCGCGCCGAGTGTGGAGCGCTCGTTCGCCACCTTCTGCAGCGTCAGCCGGTAGCCGACCGCCGGGTTGGACTTCAGGACCGCCTCGTCGGAGGCCGAGTCGTCGTGCTGCGTGCAGTCCTTCGGGCACTCGTCCACGTGCAGGTCACAGGACCACTCGAAGTACGCCAAGCTCGGGTCCGGCGCCCCGGCCTCGATCGCCGCCAGGGCCCGCTTCCGCAGCCGCGCCAGCTGCACCGAGGGCGCCCCGATACCGGCCGAACCCAGGTACCAGATCTGCGGGTTCTCCACGGCCGCCATCGTTGGCAGCAGCGCGTCCATCTCGTTGTCGCCGAGGATCATGTCCTCGTCGAGGATGTTGCAGTCGCCCGTGAAGCCGCGGCCCGAGCCCTTCGAGCGGGCGATGAATCGCAGGATCTGCCCGGAGTGCAGCTCGATCGATTCCTCGCCGACCGTGTACCGGTACGCCTTCACGCGTTTGTGCAGGTCAGGGCATCCTCGGATCAGCTTCTCGATCCGCTTGAACGCGTTCTTCGCCGTCTTGAACTCGTGGGCGCTGTGGAGGATCAGCTGCTCGCCGCCGATGAACAGGCCCCACAGCTCGCGGGCCTCGATGATCCCGCCCTTGCCGTTCTGCCGCGGCACGTTCACCGCGACCTCGAACGCCGACCACGAGCCGTCCGGCGCCTCACCCATGCCGACGCGCAGCACGTGCTGCTGCCACGGGTCCAGCTTCAGCCCGGCCCTGGCCGCCAGGTCGATGGCCTCCTGGCCGGCGCTGGACACCGAGGGCGGCGCGGTCTGGATCGGGGGCTCCTGCCAACCGTAGGGGCCGTCAGCCACCGGCTGCCTGCTCGCGGGCAGCGGCCCGGCGCTTCGCTCGCTGCTGAGCAATGTCATCGACCGTGTCCCCCTTCGCCTCGACGGGCGCGAGCTTGCGCAGGTCGGCCATGATCGAGCGGAGTTCGTGTGCCGCCTTGGCCTGTGAAGCGGGAACGTCGGTGGAGTCGATCGCCCTGGCCAGCGCGAGGGCGACGGCCGCCATTCCGGGCGACGTCTCCTCAGCGTGAAGATCGTCAAGCTCGGCGGCGATCTTGTCGGCGACCCTCATGATCACCCCCGGCCGTGACACAGCGTGACGTCACGCAGGGTGACGCTCGCTATTTCGCTGAAGCTTGCTTCGCCGGATTAGGGAGAGGATTTGGGCCGCGCAAAAAATCGGGCGAGAAGGGCGTTTGGGTCGCCCGGTCTTCATCCCCCGTCAGCTACCCGCCCCCTCCCATGGGGCGGATCGCCACTGGTCACCAGGACCGTGAGGACTGCGGCATAGCCTCGCGTGACCGGCTGCTGCGGGACCGGTACCAGCGGGTTGCGACCCTCTGCATGTCGGGGTCGCGCATGGCGTCGATGCGGGCCATGACGATGTCGCGGCCGGGGTCGACGACGACGATGCGTGCGCCGAGTCGTTTGTAGCGAGCGAGTGCCTTGCCGGTGGGCATGGTGTGGATCAGGTAGACATCGACTTTGTCGCGGACCTCGAAGGCCTCGTGCATGGCGGCGTACCGGGCGCGGTGTGCGACGCGGAGCTGTACGGGGTCCTGGTTCCAGGTGGGGGCACCGGGGCCGGTGAGTGCGCGGGTGATGCGGTCGAGGTCGATGACGATGTCACGGGCTGTGGCGTGTGCGTCGATCCAGGTGGACTTGCCTGCGGCGGGCGGGCCGGTGATGACGTACAGCACGCGGCGTCACCTCGCTGTCGGTGGCAGCTCCGTGGTGAAGCGAGCCTCGTGGCTGGCGATGTGCTCGCGGACGGGGGCGAGGTCGAAGGCGACTGCTGCCTCGGTCCTGGTGCGGTGGCAGAGGCGCACGGGGTACGTCACTGGCTGCTCGCAGACGGGGCACATAACCGTGCCGGTGGTCTCACCGGATGCCATGGTCACCATCTCCTGGAGGCTCGCTGCGGCGCCACTTTCGGCGGCGTGCTGGTGCGGTTGCCGCGGCTGCTGTTGCAGCGCCGGTGTGCGGGGCGGGCGTTGGCCCGGTTGAGGAGGTCGCCGCCTCGGGAGAGCGGCACGAGGTGGTCGAGGGTGAAGGACAGTGGGTGCCGGGCGTCGAGGTGGTAGCCGATGTTGTGACCGCAGATCCAGCAGGGGAGCTGCTGGGCGCGGAGCCAGTCGACGAGCCGTCGGTAGGGGCGCCCGTTGCGCGGGTTGCCGGCCACGGGCGCCCACCTCCAGCGGGTCAGGGAGTCGAGGTCTCCAGCTCTTCGAGGGTGTCGTCGATTTCCTTCTCCATGTCGTCGAGCGACTTCTCGACTTCCTTGGTCGTCTGGTCGGCGACGATCTCCTCGGCGTACTTCTTCACGGTCTTGTCGTCGACGCCGTCGCACGCGTCGGGGCGGCTGCCTTCCTTGCCGTCCTTGGCGTCTTCGAACTGCTTCTCCATGGCGGCCTTGCAGGCTGCGGGGTCGGCCTTGTCGCCGCCGCAGGCGGTCGTGGTGGCGGCGAGGGCGAGCAGGACGGCTGTGATGGCTGTACGGGTGCGCATGGTTCCCCCCAGGGCTATGTGGCGCTGAGGGGGCATCATGCCGCCGTCCGGGGGCGTCCGTACGCGCTGTGGCCGTCCTGTGACGTGGTCAGCGGCGTTGGGCTTCGATGGCGAGGGTGAGGCGGGTGAGCCGGGCCCGCTCGCGGACGGTGTCGGGCAGCGTGAGCGGTTCGGGCCCGCAGCAGCCCTTGAGGCAGGTGCTGTGTCCCTCGGAGACGAGGTGGACGTGTGCGCCTTGCCGGGCGAGCTGGTGGGCGGCTTCGGCGGCGCTGTGGGGCGCCGTGGGGATGTGGGGCATGGCGCCTCCGTTGGATGGGCGGCGGCGCGGTGGGGCAGCCCCTCGCCCGTGCCCTTCCGCGCCGCCGCCGGGCACGACAAAGCCCCCGGGTTCAGGTCACCGGGGGCTCGTCGTGAGTGGTGTGGATGGTCAGCAGGACTCGTCGAGCTTGACGGAGTAGATGGCGACGCGGAGGGCGCCCGTGGTGCCCGGCGCCGGGTCCTGGCGGCAGACCTTCCAATTGCTGTTGTCGAGGATCCAGCGGCCCTCGGACGACGCGTCCTCCTCGTTGACCATGAAGCCCTTGCTGCGCAGCAGGCTCTGCGCCTCGCCGTGGTTCATGCCGACGACGTCGGGCACCTCGCTGGTCTCCGGCTCGGCCTCGTCGGTGGCCTCGTCGGGTGTTTTCGTGCTGGCGTCCGTCTTGGGCTGCTTGCTGGTGTCCTGGGCTGTGCTGTCCGGCTTGCTTGGGCTGGTGTCGCTTTCGCAGGCGGTGAGTGTGAGCAGGGCTGCGGCGGCGAGTGCGGCGGCGATGGTGCGCTTGTCCATGTTGTTTCCCCACGGGTGTTGCGTGAGCTGAGGGAGCATCATGCGCCGTTTGGGGTGGTCGTGGTGGTGGAGTGGCGGTCCTGTGACACGAATGGGTGCCGGACATGGCGAAGGCCCCGCTGTCGGGCGGGGCCTTGGCTGGAGGCGGTCAGCGCTGCACTGTGCCGTCCAGGGCTTCGGCGACCTTCGGGGCGAGGCGCAGGCTGTCGGCCCTGGCTTCCTTGCTCTTGGTGGGCAGGCTGACTGCCCAGGTGTCGCCGGTGACGGCTACTCCGCCGAAGCTCTTGGAGAGCGGGATCCACGCCTTCAGCGACTCGGCGTTGGGGAACATGTTGATGCCGCTCTCGCCGGCCGCGGCCTGCCCAGCCTTGTCCGTGATCGTGAGGCCGTAGGACTTGCCACCGACCTTGGTGATGTACGACTCGTCGGTCCGCTCCTTGGGCGTGGACGCGGTGAACCCGGCGTCATTGAGCGCATCGGCGATGTTCGGCGCCGTGTCGAGTTGACGAGCCTCGGGCGCCGAGGAGTTGCCGCCGCTGTTGGCCTTGCCGTCGTCGTCGCTGCCGATGCAGCCGACGAGGGTGAGGGCGAGTACGGCTGTGACGGCGCTGATGGCTCCGCGGGTGCGCATGGTTCCCCCTGGGTGGTGTGGCTGAGGGGGCATCATGTCGTCACGTCGCAGGGGTTGTCGGCGCTGTGGCCGTCCTGTGACACGCGGCGCGGCCGTTCTCCGTGCCTTACTCCTCTAGTGAGTGACGCTCGCCACTTCCGCGTCGCAGATCGGGCTCCCCACCACTACTTCCAGGTGCTGGTGATTCCGACAGGAGGAGGCAGAGTCCGTTGCCCGATGAGCCCAATGGCTCTGGACCGGACTGGGCGTTCTGGGCGGTGGTGATCGCCTTGATCGATCTGGTCATGCGAGTCGTGGAGAAGATCGCCTGATCCACGAATCGGTGAAGCCCCAGCCCTACCCGGCTGGGGCTTCGCTAGAGACGTGGAAAGGGACCAGCCGCTCCCTGCGAC
Source organism: Streptomyces ossamyceticus (assembly GCF_001418475.1). Taxonomy (GTDB): domain Bacteria; phylum Actinomycetota; class Actinomycetes; order Streptomycetales; family Streptomycetaceae; genus Streptomyces; species Streptomyces ossamyceticus. Next base: position 25,065 of record NZ_LIQX01000241.1, read on the forward strand.
GAGCGTGGTGGCCGGTCCCTGGTCTTGGTCCGGGCGTCCGTGGGTCGTGGCCAGCGGGCTTTTGGACCTCTGTTGCTCGGGTTCCCGAGCGGCGTGTGGGTGCCGTTTGAGGGCACAGTTGTTCACCGGGATCGTGACACGCGGCTGACCTGCGGTCAAGCGGCGTTGCGGGTGGGCCGTGTAGCGGCGAGGGCGGTGACGTCTGCGACGGCGTACCAGGGCTGTCGCTCGGTGCCGCCGGAGCGGCTCAGGCGCCCGCGTTGGACGAGCTTGCGGACGCCGGCGAGGGTGATGCCGAGCTGCTGCGCGGCCTGGTGGGCGGTGAGGTGGCCGGGCCTCAGGTTCTGTGACTCCATGAGCTCATGGTGCTCTACGCGTCTGCGTCGGGAACAAGTTCGTCTCTCTCGGCGGGAACTGCTGAAGGGGTTGACGGTGCAGCGCGGGCCGACGCGACCACCGCGCGTACCTGCGCACGGATCGTCGGGCTGATCGGGGGCGCCTCCGCCGCGTTCCGCTCGGCGGCCTTCATGCCGGCCTCACCGATAGTTCGCTCGGCGTTCTCGAAGGAGAACGGCTCGCTCATGTCGCATTCACCTCAGCGGCCCTGCGTGCCTGCAAGCGGGCTGCGGCCGGTGCGAGGATCGGCCGGAGCCGGCGGATCACCTCGGCCCTAACCTCGGGCGGCGCACTCTCGAAGTCGCGCGCGGCGGCCTCGACCTCTTCATGGATTCGCGCGATGACCTCGTCGCCGAGAAGCGCTCGGCGCTGCTCGGGGGTCATGTGGATCTGCCCGAAGCAGCTGCCGTTTGACCTTCACTGTTCATGCCTGAGTTACTGCCCGACTCGCGTGAGCGCCGCTCCGCCTGATCGTGCGGTTTGCCAGGGGTCTCTCACCCGGCCAGAGGCATGAGGATGCGCCCTGCTGCCGTATAGGCGACGCTGACTTAGGGCTTCCATTACGCCCTTGATCATCTACCTGCCCGACGAGGACGACGGACGCCGTGTGCGCGTCGTCGGCGAGATCCTCGGCCGGGCGCACAGCCTGCGGAACGTTGCTGAGTTCCTGCACTGGGCCGGGAATGAGGACGCCGACGAGACATACGTCGCGGCGTCCGGGCTGATCGAATGGCGCGGCGGCGGACCACAGGAGTGGGAACACTGAACTGGCGAGCTGGGGCAGACAGGCGCGCTCTCATTCGAACAACCGTCTGGCGGATGCCTCTCGCGCCCCAGGTCTCCCGCATGGCGCCTGAGCTGCAGTTCTCACGTAGCGTGCAGATCATTTGTGCAGGTGAGGGCCGGTGCAACCTGTTTCGATTTTCGAAAATCCCGGGTATCCTGGAGGCATGCCGAACGAGGAAGAAACCCTACAGAGCCGCGTCCGGTCACTCATGGATGGCGCCGGGATGAACCAGACCCAACTGGCCGAAGCCATCGGAATCACGAAACCGAAGATGTCCCTGTCTCTCGGCGGGGATCGCCACTTCTCCACCTACGAGCTGGCGGCCATCGCCGAGCACTTCGGTACGACCGTTGACTACCTGCTCACAGGCAAGCGGCCGCCTGCAGTCGCACTCGCCGCCCGCGATGACTCGGACGAGTCGCCCGCGTGGGAGGTGGCCGTGAAGCGCGCCGAGACTTTCGACGAGACCGAGGCGGCATTGAACGATCTCGGAATCGCTCAGGTCATCTCACCACTCGTCGGTTGGGAGCGCCCTGCGTTCAGTGGGCTGGCAATCGCCGATGGCCCAACGCTGGCCGAAGCTGCACGTGCTCTCCTGGCCCATGACTTCCGTGCCGACATGCCCAGCGCAATCGAAGCCGCCTTTGGCATCCACGTCGCTGCTCAGCCGTTCGGCCCCGGCTTCGATGGCCTCTCCTGGCGGAGCGAGGACTGCCGAATCATCGTGATCAACACGGATGCCGCCTGGAGCCGTCAACGCTTCACCCTGGCTCACGAACTGGAACATCACCTCGCGGGGGACGTTGACACGATGGGCCTCGTCGTCGACAAGGACGTCATGTCCACGCACCACCGCATCGCAGAAATGCGCGCCAACTCGTTTGCCGCCGCGCTGCTCATGCCAGAGCAGGAGATCCGGGAGCGAGTCAAAGACAAGATCACACCGACGTTGTTCGCCTCCCTGGTCGGCGACTTCCTCGTTTCCTCAGATGCACTGGCTTGGCGACTCAAGAATCTGGGCCTCGTCGATGGCGCTGAGCGAAGCCGCCTTGCCTGTATGTCCGCGCCCGAGGCGGCACGAGAAGGCGGCTGGGAAGACCGCTACTTCGAGCTGGTCAAGCATCAGAGCAGGCAGCGGCTACCGGAGGCGCTCGTGGAACGTTGCCTGCGGGCGTTCGTGGCTGGCGACATCAGCGCCCAGTGGCCAGCGCGCGTCCTTGGATGCGAGACGGACCTGCTGCATGAGGCTTTGGACGGAGCTGCGAGCGAGGTGGCCGAGGACAAGGAACCGGTGTTCACTCCGTGACGATCCTGATAACCGACGCCTGCTCTGTGATCAACTTTGCTGCATCAGGCGATATGGAGCTGCTCAAGTCGGGCCTTGCCGTACGCACGCCTCGTTGCACGCAGGCCGTGGACGCCGAGCTACGGAAGTGGGTCCACAACTTTCCGGCACTGCAGCCGCTACTCGACGAGGGCTGGCTCGGTGAGCCGATCGAACTCAACCGGACGGAGGACCAGAAGAACGTCGGTCGTCTTCGCACCGCGCTCGGCGGTACCCGCAACGAGCCGACCCTCCACCTAGGCGAGGCCGAGTCCATCCACGCGATGCGTACGCGAGTTGAGCTCACTGGGGCGGTTCTGCTCACCGATGATCGGGATGCGGCTCGTATGGCTGGCCGCAACAGCCTCACGACCTGGGACACCACGCGATTGCTTGCAGACTTCCACGCCAGTGGGGATCTGGAGTGGGACGAGGCGCAGCAGGTCCTTCAACGGATGGACGATGCAAACCGCGGGGTTCGCATACCTGCGAGCTACCACGACTTCACACAAGGCTGACCGGGCAACCGTCCAAAACCCTCGGCAGGGAGGGAAGCAGCACGGGGGAGGCCGACGCCCCGTTTCAAGGGGCAGGGAATGGCTTCTTATGCTGCTTCCCTTGCCTCCCCGATTGGCCATTTCCGCAGGTCATGTACAGGGAGGCAGGGCAGGGAGCCGGGTAGGGAGAACTCCCTGGGATCCGGGCGCCTCCCTACTCGTCGAGGTCGTCCTCGTCGCCGTCCTGGGTGGCGTCCTCACGGTCGGCGATGGCGTCCACGATCCGCTGCCGACTGACGTGCATGACACCGCCGCCGGTCTTGTACTCGCCGTGCCCGCAGTCGTTCAGGACGCGCCGCAGATCACGGAACGACCAGCCGTCGTACTCGCCGGGGTTGTGGTCGCGGAGCCGGTGGAGGACGTCCTGAGTGCGCAGCTTCGGCTCGTGGCCGAGGACGGTCAGGATGTCGGCGAGGTGGTCCGCCGGCGCGTAGGCGGGCGCCTCCGGGGCTGCGGTGCCCTCGTACAGGGCCATGGCCCGCTCGACGACCGGCGTCACCTCGTCGATGCCTGCCTCCTTCCGCACGAAGTAGGAGCGGATCAGCCCAGGGGTCTTCCCGAAGCCTGCGGCCATGGCGGTGCCGACGTCCTCACCTGCAACGAGGGTGGTCGCCGAGTACCCGTTCTTGTGCATGCCGGTGCCGAGGATCGCGTCGTTGCCCTGATGGTCGTTGATCGCGAACGCGACCCGGTGGGACACGGTCTTGGAGATCCCGCGCGGCAGGCTCGCCGCATCCGCATCAGGGGTGATCCACAGCAGCATGATGGCCGTCTTCCTGGCCTTCTTGGTGACCTTCAGCGCCAGTTCCTTGGCTTCCTTGCCGTGCTCCGGGTGTGTGAACAGCTCGTGGACCTCGTCGAATACGACGATGCGGGGCCGCATGGACGGGTCGCGTTCCGCCATCTCGCGAGTGACTTTGGTGTCCGTGCCGATGCGTTCCAGCTCCTGCCCGCGACGGGACACCTCCGCAGCGAGGCGGCGCAGCGTGTCCATGGCCGCAACGACGTGCTCGTCGTCATCGCCCTTGACCAGGCTTCGCAGGCGGGGCCGCATCGGGTCGTAATCACTGTTGTAGGCCAGGACGTGCACGTCGATCTCGACCAGCGGGTCGAGCATCGCGCCGAGGAGCAGGGCGATGACCAGCGATGACTTGCCAGATCCCATGATTCCGGCGATCAGGTAGTTCGCCGCCATGAGTCGGCCGATGACCTGGTCGCCACGTGCGTTGATCGCAACCGGCACACCCTTGAAAAAGTCGGTCGTGCCCTCCGTCAGGGGCGGCCAGGCTGGCACCGGTTTGGTGAGGACGCCAGGGTCGGCCACCCACAGATCGAGTACGCCAGCCTGGTCGCGCGGCTCGGTCGGCCATACCTCGATCGGCTTCCTGAGCAGGTTGTGGGCAAGCACCTCCTTCTTGTCGGCGATCATCTCGACGCTGACGCCCATGGGCAGCATTAGTTGCGTGTGCCATCCGCCACCGGACCGGGTGGTCGGGGACACCCAGCGCGGCTGCCACCCTTCCTTGATGGCCTTGTTGAGCGGGGCGATACCGAGGTTGCCGAGGGCCTTGAGGATGGCGCCCTCGTCGGGGACGACGTCCCGCTGTTCGGGGTCGCCGGGCAGAGCCCAGGCCGGGGCCATCTGCCGGTGCCGTCCGACCGCCCACACCCCGGCGAGCGCGATCCACGGCAGGCAGGCGAGCAGCGGGTCCCAGACCACGCCGGCGATGAACGCGACCCAGGCGACGAACTGGATGACGGTGGCGAGCGGGGTGAGGACGTCGGCGACGTCGTGGTTGGCCCAGGCCAGCATGATGCCGAGGAGCAGCAGGACGCCGGCCCCGGCGGTGGCGCCCATGAACAGGGCCTTCGGCGCGTTGATGGCCAGCTGGAGGAGTTCCATGCGGCGCCGGTGGCGGGACTGGCGGAAGATGTAGGCGCGCTGCTCCCAGTCGCGGGCGACGTCTTCCTGACCTGCGGCTTCGGCGGCACGCATCATGCGCTCGTGCCGGGCGGTCGTGCGGGAGTCCCAGGCCCGGCGGGTGAGCAGGCGGGCGCCGCCGACGACGTAGGCGCCGTGCCGGACGACGGCCCGGTAGGAGCCGTGCTCGCGGGCCTCGACGACGACGCGCCGCAGGTGGTCGATGCGGACGCGGCGGCGGGGCCGCGGCTTGTCCTCGACGGTCGTCTCGGGGGCCGGGGCGGTGTCGGGCTCGGGGGCGAACTTGAGGAGCGATACCTGCGGGGCCGTGTGTCCGTTGACGCGCTCGGGCGCGGTCTCGGTCATGCTGGTGCTTCCTTCTCTCTCCGGAGGGTGGGAGCCCGGGGACGGCGACGGCTTGGCGGTTGGACGCCGTCCCCGGGGCGCGGCTACCTCTTCTTGCGGCGGGCGGCCTGGCGCTCGATGCGTTCGACCTTGCGTTGCAGGTCGCTGATGTCGACGCCGTCCCCGGCCGCGCCGCGCTTGGCCATACGGGCGGTCAGGGCGACGACCTGCAACTTCTCCATGGCGGTGAAGTCCGAGAACGCGATGTCGGGGTTGTCGGCCACGGTGGGTTCCTCCCTGGCGGTCCGGGGCTGTCCCGGCTCCCCACGGCACCCGCACGGGTCGGGTGCCGCGGGCAGCTGTCAGCGGCGGCGGCGCAGGTCGGTAGTGGCGGCGATGGTCTCGGGGGTTACGCCGAGGCTGGCCGCGCGGGCGGCTTTCTCCGCGGCCTTCTGGGTGAGTGCGGCCGTGTCCTCGGGGGAGGCGTTCTCGGCGTCGATCGCGGCTTGGGCTGCGACGTGGGTGGCGGCGAAGGCGCGCGTGTTCCTGAGTCCCATGGCGGGTGTCCTTTCGGGTTGTGGGCTGGCCGGTTGGCCGGCCCCACCGCGCCCCCGCAACCGTTGCTCAGACGGCAACGGTTGCCGAGGACGGAAGGGCAGGTCAGCGGCCCTTGCGCTGCGCCTCGCGCCACATGTCCCGCACGACGAGGACGACGATCGCGCCGACGCCGCCGAGGATCGCCAACGCGAGGCTCGCGAACGCCAGGCCGATGGAGCCGACGCACACCGCACACGCGATACCGATCCACTCGCCGGTCGAGCGGCCGGCCTTGCGGTGGTCGTGCTGGCACTGATGGACGGGCGCCTGCGCCTGCTGCTGGGTGGCGAGCTTCGCCAGCTCCATCGCTGCGAGCGCCAGCTGCACGGCGGCGGTGTCGGTCTCCGCGTTGCGGACCGCCTGCTCGGCCTTGTCGAGGGCATCGCTCATCGGGCCCACCCCCTGATGCGGCGGGTGATGCGCGGCCAGGCGATGACCCCGGCGGCGACCGCCAGGACGACCGGCTGAGAGGCGACCGCGGTGGCCACGGCGAGGACGCCGGAGAGCAGCGAGGGGTAGGCGACGAGGAACCCGAGGAGGGCGCCGAAGGCGAGGCGCATCATGCGTATCCACCCTCCATCGGCTTGGCCGGGGTCTCCGGCTGGGGCTTCTTCGCGGCCCGTGACAGGGCGGTGCGGATGTACGGCTCGTCGACGAGCAGGCGCCGGTGCTGGGCCAGGTGCTCGGCGATGTCGCGGGGTGATGCGTCCGCGCCGAGGGTGGAGGCGGCTTCCTCGACGGCGCCCTGGAGGTTGACCGGTTCCAGCTCGCTGACCTGCTGATGCGCGGGCGCATCGGGTCGATGCACCTCGTACTCGGGGGGCTGCTGGCCGAGGACGACGGCGACCTGCACGGCGTCGACGACGACCCCGTAGGAGACGAGGAGCGCGGCCAGCTCGGGCGGGGGCGCATCAGGGTGCGCATCCGCTGCGATCCGGATCACGTCGGCGGGGTCCATCTCGGCGAACTTCTCCCGCAGCACGGCCTGCGCCGACCGGGCCGGGGTTGGACTGGGGTCCTGCTGGGACCTCTGTCCGCCGTACATGGAGGCGAGGGCCGCATCAGCGCCATCGCGGACGCGGACACGCTGCACGTCGACGAGGCCGGCGCCGAGCTCGGTGTCGCCGACACCCACGTACTTGGCGAGCCTCCAGTACTGGCGGACGGCCATCTTGCGCCGCAGCTTGCCGGGGTGGCCGTCGGCGACAGCCCGCTGGAAGGCGAGCTGGCGGGCGGCGTCGGCGTTGCGGCGCATCACTTCGGCGTCCACGCCGGTGCGGTAGACGACGATGCTCCGGGCGATGAAGCCGAGGCCCTCGGCGGCGCCGGACATGGCGAGCGGGGTGACGGCGTACACGGCGGCCTCGCGGGTGTCGCTGGCGATGGTGATGCCGATGCCGCTGGCGGACAGCGGGGCGAGCCACATGCCGCCGCGGACGATGGCGGGTGAGGACTGGCCGAGCATGGTCCGGCCGAGCATCACCATGGCGAGGATCAGGGTGAGGCCCTCGCCGGCGGCGACGACACCGGCGGCGGTGGCCTGCCGGTGGAACTCGGCGACGGCGTTGCTGTAGGTGCCCCAGGCGCCGAACCCGCCGACGACGACCATCAGGGCGGCGGCCGTGCCGAGCACTCCGGCCTGCCCGTTCGTGAGTTCGCGCGGGGTGCTCACTGGCCCTCACCTCCGGCGAGGATCGAGGTGAGCTGGTCGGCGAGGTCGCGCAAGCGGTCGGCGTAGCTGTCGAGGAAGGAGGCCAGCTCGTACAGGCCGACCGGGGCGAGGGTCCGGCCGGGCGGGTACACGGAGACGCCGACCGTGCGGCCGCCGAGGCTGGGGGTGCCGGGCGTCGCGAACGGCGACTGGGCCAGGCAGGCGGTGATGACCTCGGCGGCCCGGAAGGTGAGGGTGACGTCGGGGCCCTTGTGGAGGATGTCGGCGCGGTAGGTGTCGGGCCGGTGGTCGGCGTGGCCGACGCACCATGTGGGCTCGGGGAGCGTGACGCTTCCGTGGTCCTCGGTGGGCAGGGTGATCGTGCGGGACTCGGTCACTGTTGCTCACCCCGGGCGCGTTCGTCGGCGAGGAACTGGGCGACGAGGGGGAAGGCGCGGTCGACGGAAGCTTTGGCGGCCCTCTCGGCGGCCTCGGTCTCCTCGGCGCGGAGCCTGCCGCGGAGGTAGTCCGCGTTCCATCCGATGTCCGCCGGATCCTCCGCGAGGGCGCCCTGGACGGTGGCGCGGACCCAGCCGGCCCGCTCCTCCATCCGGCGCGCGTACTCGGCGGTGTCGTAGGGCAGGGTGACGGCTTCGAGGACGGCCTGAAGCAGGTTGCGGAGGTCGCGGGCGTCGCCCGGGTTCTGCGTGGGGGTGGACGGGGAACTTGCGGGCGCTTCGGCGCACGCGAAATGATCGGTCATGCCGACTCCTGGTTAGGTCAGGACGTTCGGTGAGGGGTCGGTCGTCGCGCGCGCCTCGGGTGTTCCACCACCCGGGAGCTGACGGCCGGCCCCGCTCTATTCGGTTGAGTACTTCTTGATCGCGTCGTTGATGACGGTGTAGCTCCGGCCGAGTTCCTTCGCGACCTTGTAGGAACTGCCGAGTTCGGCCTTGCCTTCGGCGAGCGCTTCACCGCGCCGCTTCAGGGCTTCGGCCAGTTGTGACTGGAGCTGTTCCACCAGCTCGTCCTCACGCTGGAACCGCACCCTCCAGGGTTCTTCGGTCACAACGCAGAGACTATCACGGGGGGCCGTTATAGTCACGCTGCCTCGCCACCCTGAAGCGACCTCAACTCCAGCCAGGTGGACGGCGGGTACTCGCACCCGCACCACCGGCACTCCACCTTCGCCGTGCCCGCCGGCACCCGCAGCACCGCCCCGCACACGACGCCGTCCTCGTACACGGCCGGGCAGTTGCCCAGCCGCAGCGACCGCTCGGGTGGGTTCACGATCGACGCGACATCCCGCTCCAGGCCGCGGATCTCCTCGGCGAACGGGCCGGCCATCGGCCACGACGCGGCGATCCACTCCAGGTTCATGGCCAGCGCCCGCGCCGCGACGGCGACGCGGCGCTCGGTGCCGCCCTCCCTGGCGGGCTCGCCCCACCCGCGGTCTGCCTGCATCGCGGACCGCCAGTCCTCCAGGACGCCGACGATGCCGCCGGGCCCGCGCAGGCTGAACGCGGGCTCGGCGATCGGCATCGGCGCTTCGGTCGGCCGGGACCGCCCCAGTTCGGGGCGGCGGCCGCCAGGGTGGAGGAACGCGGCGAGGGCCTCGTACAGGCGGGGCATCCGGTCGAGGCGGCGAGCGGTGCCGAGAGCGCAGCCGGGGCACAGGTAGCCGTGCTCCAGGTCCCGCTCGCACAGTCCACAAGTCGCCGTCATACCGGGCTCCGGTGCTGCAGCTGGTAGAGGCGGAGGCTGGACAGGTAGCGGTCACCGGCCGACCGCTTGACGGCGGCCGCGGCTCGGGCGGCGCTGCGGCGGGCGTCCTTGCTGGCCCAGTAGGTATGCAGGATGCTCATCCCCTGGGCGCCGAGGGCGACGCCGGTGAGGAGCATCTGGAGCTCGGTGTCGGTCATGTCGTACTCCTCACGCGGCTGGACGGACGGCGGGACCGTCGGCCTCGGTGCGGGCGGCCTCGATGGCGGCCGCAGCCTGCTCGGGGGTGTCGTAGGTGCCGAGGTACATGCGCACCCGGTTCCGCTTCAGCGCGGCCTGGTACCGGCCGGAGCGCACTCGGTAGACGCCGAGCGGTAGGTCACGCTCCGGGATTGAGCGGTTGAGGTTGGACTCGGACGGGGTCACCAGGCGCAGGTTGCTGCGGCGGCAGTCGAGTCGGTCGCGGTTGATGTGGTCGACGAGCAGGCGGTAGCCGGTACCGCCGGGCACGTCCATGAGCCAGCGGTGCAGCAGAGCGACGGTGACGCCGGTCCACATCTGGGCGTAGCCGTGGCTGCCGATACTGAGCACCCGGCGGCCGAGGCGCTCGTAGTCCTCGACGTCCAGCAGGACCGTCTTGAAGCCGTCCGGGTGGGAGGCCTGCAGTTCCATGTAGGCATGCATCAGAACGGGGCCTCCTGTTGCGCGCCACCCCATCCGCCACCCTGCTGCTGCCCGTTCGCAGGGCGGGCGTTCGCCCACGGGTCGGGTGTTTCACCTGAAACACCTGCCTGTCGCTGCCCGCCGCTCGCCGGGTTCTTGGTGACCTTGGCGGTGGCGCGCACGAGGGTCGGCCCGACCTCGTCGACGTCCAGCTCGTACACGGTCCGCTTAACCTGCTCGCGGTCCTCGTATGAGCGCTGCTTCAACCGGCCCTGGACGATGACCCGTGTGCCCTTGGCGAGGGACTCGGCGACGTTCTCGGCGGCCTGCCGCCACACCGAGCAGGTGAGGAACAGCGGGTCGCCGTCCTTCCACTCGTTGGCCTGGCGGTCGTAGACGCGGGGGGTGGAGGCGATGCGGAACTTGGCGACGGCGATGCCGGCCGGGGTGAAGCGGAGTTCGGGGTCGTCGACCAGATTGCCGACGACGGTGATGACGGTCTCGCCAGCCATGGCGGACTCCTTCGGGTAGGCGGTGTCTGGCATGGCAGACACGCGAGATGCTGGGTGGGAGGCCGGGCCCGATAACCGCGGGCCCGGCCGATGTTGTGCGGGTCAGGCGTCGCTCACGGCCGCGAGCTGGGCGTGCCGGGCCGCGGTGGAGTCCGAGAGTTCGGCGAGCAGCCGGTAGACGTTGCCGTCGTTCGGGCCAGCCAGGTATCCGGTTCGCATGTGGACGATGGCGCTGACCTCGGTGAGAGCGCCGGAGATGCTGAAGCCGCCGGGGCTGCGGGTGCATCCGCGGTACGTGCCGTTGTCCAGCTGGGCCAGCCGCTTGCGCGTGTTCTTGGCGCGGATCGCGTGCCCCTTCCAGTGGTCGCTGTGCTCGTCGTTGGCCTCGGCGAAGGGCGTGACGCGCTTGATCTCTTCGGTGAGGGTGGCGCGCATGCCCGGGTAGGCCGTGTTCCAGAGGTCGGCGATGTAGGTGGCGGTGGCTTCGTCGATCCAGTGGCTCAGGCTGCGGACATCTGCGCTGGTGATACTCACGGTGGTTCTCCTCCGGTTGGGTTGGCCGGCTGCCGAGTGACGGCCGGAAGTCTCAGCTGGCTTGGGCCCAGTCGTCGTCGGGCTCTTCGAGCGGCACGTCCCACAGCCCCGCGTCTTCGGGCGCTGGGGGCGGCGCTGCCTGGGACGTTGCTTGGCCCGAAGTGTGGGTAGCGCGCGTACCGGAACCTTCTGACGAGCGCTTCCCAAGATCGTTAAGGTTTCTTTCTTGGGGGGTTGGGGTTTGGTAACCAACACTTCGTGCCAAGGGGGAGCCCTCGGAATCGCTCGCCTGTTCGGTAGCGGTCTGTGCGGCCAGCACGCGCGTCACCAGAGCCCGCTCCTCGCCCAGCTGCCACGGGTTCGCCGAGGGGAACCCCGACTCCTCGGTGTCCTCGTCCTTCTCGTGGCGCGGGCACGTCGTCAGCTCCAGGACCTCCATGTCCTCCAGCGCCCGTCGGGCGACATGCCGGTTGAGGCCCGTGCGGCGCCGGACTTCGGAGACGGTCATGGCCTCGCCACCAGCGAGCTGCCGGAGGCAGGCCAGACGGGCCTGCGGCACCGTGTCGAGGGCGCACTTGCCGGCGAGTGCCAGGGCCTGGCCGCGGGGCACGCCGAGGGCGAGAAGCGACTTGGCGAGCGCGACGATCTGCCCGGTGACGCGGGCAGGCTCCTCGATGACGGGGATGCCGTCGATCTCCCGCCGACCGTAGGCGTTGCGTGGAACGGCGGCGCGACCGAGACAGGTGAGCATGGCCGCGTCTTCCAGCTGGTCGTACATCTCGTCGTCCAGCTCGACGTCACCGACGACCCGGCGGGCGACACGCACGAGTTCGGACGCGCGGCGCCGGGCCTCGGCCTGCTTCTCGGCGAGCCCCTCGATCTTCCGGCGCTTGCGGACGGTCGCCTTCTTGTGGGCGTTGTCGGTCTCGGGCAGGCGGCAGTACAACCACCGGGGTCCAAGCGCGTCGGTGTGGGAGGAGAAGTTGTCGATGGCCGGGGTGACTGCGGCGAGCAGAGTGAGGCGTCCTGTCCAGGTCAGCGGGCGTGGGGAGTTGCCGACCTCGCGGACGACGTGGCCGTCGTAGGCGCGGCGGAGGAGCGCGAACAGGGTGTCGCGGCCGCCGCGGTCGGACGTGGCGAGGACGGTGGAGAAGTCGGAGATCGTGACGAACGCGCGGCTGGGAATGCGGGTCAGGATGCCTGCGGGCTTGGGGTTCTTGCCCGGCATCCAGGACAGGAGGGCTGGCCCGGTGATGTCGTCGACGTGCTCGTCGGCGGAGTCGTCGAGGGCTTTGACGGCCTCGCTCTTGCCGCCGGAGGGCGGGCCGACGAGCATGCCCCAGAGCGGTTCGCCGTCGAGGTCGGAGGACACGGCGACGGCGAGGGAGAAGATGATGTGCCCGTAGTCGTTGAGGTGGATGTACGTCTGCATCTGCTGGAGGAACTCGGCGAGTAGCGCGGCGGGTGATCCCGAGGGCGGTGCTTCCGGCTCGTCTTCGGCGGCCTGCTCGGCCTGGTCCTGGTCGTGCTGCCTGTCTTCCTCGCGGGCCGTGGCCGAGCGGACGTCGTTGAGGACGGCAGCGGGCAGGGCCTGGGCGGCGGCGCTCGCACCGTCGCGGCCGTGGGCGGCGCGGATGATGTCGCGTGAGGCTTCGGACTCGTCGCCTCCGTGGTGCAGTGCGGCGAACAACTGGCCGGAGGACAGGACGTGGCCGATCGCGGCGGCTGTGATGCCGGGGAAGTTGTCGGTGCGGATCGTGACAGCGGCACCGTCCTTGTGGACCGCGATGCCGTCCTTGGAACAGGTGTCGTCCCAGCCGGGGCGATTCCACCGCTGGCACCCTGAGCCGCAGTACGAGCAGTTGCCTGGGAGCTGTTCGGCGTAGGTCGCGCCGACGTGCATGAGGATCTCACCGCAGCACGCGTGATCGCCGAGAACTTCCATTGGCCCTCGGCCGCCGCGCGCCGGACCGGGGCGTGACGAATTGCCGCGCGGCGCGGATGGCTTGGGGGCCGCGCGCTTCTTCGGCTTCGGCTTCAGGTCGGCAGCCATCTGCCGGATGTCGTCTGCGTGGAAGCGCACACCGGTGTCCTCGATGACCCGGCACAGAGTCGGCGTCCGTCCGGGCTTGCGGTTGACGGTGCCGGGCAGCCGCAGTACCCGCGCGAGATCTCTGACGCCGGTGCCGTAGCCGAAGCCCATCGTCTTCGCGCCGGCTTGGAGGATGTTCTGCCAGTTCCCGGCGAGCTCGGCGGCGTCGTCGAAGTCGATGTCCTCGCCGATGACGAGCGGCTTCTCGAACTCCCACCAGACGTAGAGGCCTGCGCCGGAGTGCTCGGCGCGTGTGGGCTCGGGGAGTTTCGCGAAGCGCGGGACGTCGCGAGCCTCGTCGGCGTTGCCGGGCAGGTCGGTCGCCTTGTGGAGGTCGTTGCCGAAGTCGATGTCGGACCACATGCCGAAGAGGGCGCGGGAGTCGCGCGCGCTGCCTCGGGTCCCGGCGGGGAACCGCGACGTGACGGTGGTGACGCGGCAGTAGATGCCCTCCGCACCGGTGCGATCCTCCTCCATGACCCATGCGACAGCGCGGTCCAGGTCATCGGTCTGGATGCCGGTCCAGTTGTTCTTGGAGCAGAGCGAGACGAGGCCCGGCGCCTCGAAACGGGGGGCGAGCCAGGCCCGGGTGGTCTCCGGGTCTGCGGCCAGCGGCTCGGTGTTGGTGTTCACGAACGTGTCTCTCGTTTCCCGTGATGCCGATGGTGTTCGTGATGGCGCGGCGCTACCCTCTGGCGGCGCCGCGCTCGCGTCACCGGGCGGGCTGGAGCTTGGCCTTGTCGCGGGCGGCGTTGAGCTGCTGCATGCAGACGGTGTCGCCGCCGCGGTCGGGATGGAGGACGGGGACGAGCGCCTTGTACGCCTTGTCTCCGAGGTCCCTGCCGAGCGCCTTGTACATGGAGTCCGCCCAGGTGTCCGCGTTCCGCTCGGCCCTGGGCGGCGGCGCGCTGTACTGCTGCCGGGCGCCCGCGTCGTGCGTCGTGCGGATGGTGAACCCGGCGGCGCGCAGGGTGGCGGTGAGGGTGTCGACCGCGTACAGCTCCACGACCCAGCACTTCTCTGCCTTGTCCCAGGCGCGCCAGGTACGGGGCAGGTCCTTGATGTAGTCCTTGGCTTCGAACGGGCTGTGGACCTTGGCGTCGAACCGACCGACTTGAATGTGGACGGTGCCCTTCACTTGGCGCCTCCTACGAGGTGGGCGATGGACGCCACGATGTCGGTGGTGTGCCGGTCGCAGGCCGGAAAGTCGTACCGCAGGTTGGGGGCGGCGAAGGTGCTGACGACGTTCGCCGCCGTGGCCGGGCAGCCGGGGCAGCGGTAACCGCGCTGGTTGTGCGGGGAGTCCGGCCCGTCGGGGCAGTCGCACCAGGTGCACTGCTCGCCGTTGGCGGCGGTGATCGCGACGGGGACGGTGCTCGGGTCGGCGGCCGCGGTCCGCGCGGTGGCCAGCGTCTGGTCGGACAGGAACGTGTCCTGCGGGGTGCGCGTCACGCCGCCTCCCGAGCCTTGGTCGTGGCGGTGCTGAAGGCCGTGCGAATGATCGCCTTCTGCTCGTTCGTCAAGGGCGGAGCCTCGGCCACGATCGCGTCGATCCGGGCCCAGTAGGCGGCGTTGCGGGCAGGGTCCTCGAAGCGGACGGGGCGTGCGGCCCGGCGGGTCTGCTCGGCTTCGCTGAGGGCCGGGCGGCCGCAGGCTCCCCCTGCGGCCACTCCGGTGTTCGTCATGCCGGTCATGCGGTCGCTCCGGCGCGGTGCTCCGCCATCACCTGAACGATGGCGTCGAGGGTGGCAGCCGGGTCCGCCGCCTCGGTGACCTGGCGGATCACCTCGGCGTTGAACTCGTCGAGGGCGGGGCTGCCGAGACCCATGCGGTTCATCTCGGCGTGACTGGTCTTCAGCTGTCGGATGATGCGCTCGCGGGTGGTCAGCGTGCTCATGCCTGCACCCCGCCCGCGTGGACCGCGGTCATGGCGATGACCTTGTCCGCCATCTCGTCGGCCTGGTCGAGCAGGCGGCGGAGTTCGGCGGTCTTCGCCCGGACCTCCTCTGGCCGCAGGTCCTCGTGGTGCATGCCGCCGATGTAGATGGCCGCGGGGCCGCCGTCGGAGAGCTGCACGAACCCGACGTCGAGGATGTGCTCCCCGTCCTTGTTGGTCACGGAGTGCTCGTGATTGAAGTGATCGAAGTGGCCCGGCTCGGTGTCGGTGCACACGCCCGGGTAGTCGCGGCAGATGGTGCCGATGAGGATGCCGATCATCGTCTCGGCGATCCGCGCGGCGGCTTCCGGGGTGTAGTCGGCGAAGGCTTCGCGGGCGGCCTTGTCGACGACCTCGGGGAGGACGGCGATGATCTTGTCGCGGCTCGCGTCGAGGACGCGGTTCACCGCCTCGTCGGCGCCGCTGATGGCCGGGCTGGTCGACGTCGTCGTTCTCGTGGTTTCATCGTTCATCAGAGCTGTCCCGTTCCTTACTTGCAGGTAGTGACGGATTGCTCGACAGGAGAGGCCGCCTCGCACGCGGCCTCTTCGTCATTTCCGGCAGCCGATCCCGCCTCGCACGCGGGACCGGCACCGGCCTCCTCGGCTATGACCTCGCTGATCTGGCAGCCGAGTGCATCTGTGATCTTCTTGAGCGTTTCGGGCCGTGGGTTGCGTTGCCCGTTCTCGATGCGGCTGAGTGCGGCGCCGCTGATGCCGACGAGGGCGGCGAAGCGGTTCATGCCGTGGCCCAGCCCGATCCTCTTACGCCGGATCAGGCGTCCGTCCGTCTTCATGACCAGACACTATGGCAATGGTTGGCAATGAGACAAGTAAAAGTGCCAACCTACCGAGGGTAACCAGGAAGTTGCCTGGTCAGGCGGTGGGTCCATGACGGCTAGTCATGCCTTATTGCCAGACTCGTTACCAGTCTCTAGGGTGGTAGCAAGACTGTTGCCAATCGTTGACAGGGGCGAGGGGTTCAAGTGGCAGGCATGAAGTGGGGGCCCAGCGACTGGGCCCGCCTCGGTGACGTGATCAGGAAGTCGCGCGAGCGCCAGGGTTACAGCCGGAAGCGGCTGTCTGAAATGTCAGGGGTCTCGGAGAAGAGCATTCAACTGATCGAGGAAGGGCGAGTCCCAACGCGGTGGCCCAAGTCTGTCGATGCCCTCGTTGGCGCCCTTGACTGGCATCCGGGCACTGAGAAGCGAGTGCTGGATGGCCTCGACCTTGACGGTCCGTTCTTCGACAACTCATCTACCCCGGCGGGCGGCGCTGGCCG
Organism: Streptomyces ossamyceticus; assembly: GCF_001418475.1. Lineage (GTDB taxonomy): Bacteria > Actinomycetota > Actinomycetes > Streptomycetales > Streptomycetaceae > Streptomyces > Streptomyces ossamyceticus. The sequence goes on from NZ_LIQX01000241.1 coordinate 41,383, forward strand.
CGAGGGTGATGTGGTAGTGGCTGCACCCGATTACAGGCTTTTGGACTCTCGTGAAATTGAACTAGTCCAATCTGGGCACCTTGCGCAAGACATCTTTATGCGTCAGGCCAAACGCTATCGCAAGCTGCAGGGGATCTCGCTTGAGGATTTGGCGAAGAGGCTTGCAGGAAAGGAGCCTGTCCTCGAAAACGAGGACATCAGGCGCCTGGAGAACGGGACGCGGCTTCTCCGGATGGCGGAGGCCAAAGCAATCGCCTTTGCCCTAGGTACCACGGTGGACTGGCTGCTCGGGTCAGGCTTTAGCCATGACGCGCCCGAGGAAATGAAGTGGCCTCCAAATGACGAAGAGTTGCAGGCGGAAGCTAAGGCGGTCGAGCGACGGCTAGGTGAAATTGGTATGCAGGTCAACGCGGCGGCAGGTCAGTTCGCCCAAGCCATGGAGAGGGAAGAGATGGCTCGGCAGCAAACTACGATGGCGAGGGCCATGCTGCAGCAGGCGACCTCTCAGCAGCGCGAGATGGAAAGGCATTACCAGTACCTTATTGGGCGAATCGATTCCATTCGTGCAGCAAAGGGTGATGAACTGATCATGCAATTGCACCCCGTTTATGAGGGTGACGAGGAGGGTGACTACGAAAAGCCGCCACCGCGGCCAGCGCATACGCCGTCTTCCTCATATAAGGCGGGTGCGCAGTATCCGGGCAGCAAGGCTTAACAGCAGGAAACGACCGAACGCGTCGCCAAGAGGTTTCGCTAAATCGGCGGCCGCCCCCGCTTCCAGTGGAAGACGACGGCGTCGTAGTCGAAGTACCCGCCGTCCGGCATCCGCCCCGGCCGCGGCGTCTTCAGCGTCACCTCGACCAGCGACCGCAGCACCGTCCGCTGCTGCTCCAGATCCAGGCCCCGCCACGCCTTCCGAACATCCGGCGCCCCCACCAACCCGACGAGCGGATCCACGGTTGCCGCACGGGCCAGCTGCCGCGTCACCCCGTCGAGCTGCGCGCGGGCGGTCTCCATGCCCTCGGTGAACGGCGCCAGCTCCAGCTGCCCCGCACCGAACAGGCCGCCGAGGTCCCGCATCCGCTGACGGATCCGCTCGCCCTCCGCATGGAGGCTGGCCGTATCGATGTCGTCTGGTCCGGGCAGCAGCAGCTCGTGCGCGTCGTCCTGCTCCAGGCGCCGGACGATGGTGTCCTCGACGTACTGGTCGGTGATCTCGGCGCGCCGTCCGCCGCCGTGCCCGGTCTGGCACCGGTACGACGGGTACGAGCGGCCGCCGGACTGGGTGACGTACACGAAGTGCGGGCAGTCGCCGCGGCCGCACCGGTACAGGATCGAACCCAGCCACTTCGGTGTGCCCCCCGGTGTCGTCCTGCGTGAGGGGTCCTTCAGGACTGCCACGACGGCCCTGAACTTCGTCTCCTCGACGATCGGCTCCCACTGCCCCCGGCCGACCTCCTCGCCCCTGTAGACGGCGATCCCGGCGTTCCTGGGGCGCAGCAGCATGTCCCGCATGTCCTGGTGGGTGACAGCGTTCCCGCGGGTCGTGGTGACGCCCTTGTCGGCGCACCACTTCACCAACGACCGGATCGACCCGCCGGACAGGATCTCGTCCGTCCAGTAGCGCAGGGCCTCGGCCTCCTCCGGCACGGCCTTCCTCATGTCGAGCTCGGGCACCTCGGTCTCTTCGCCGGTGCGCCGGTCGACCTTCGTGCGTGTCTCCCCGGTGGGCACACCCCACCCGAACGGGCGGATGCCGCCCGCCCACTCGCCGGCCATGGCCTTCTGCTGGCGGGCGCGGGCGACGCGGTGGCCCTTGTGCTCGGACTCCTGGCGGGCGACGGCGCCGAGGATCCGCGCGGTCATCCGGCCGGACGGTGTGGCGAGGTCGATCGTCCCGGCCTGCACGGTGTGCGTGGAGATGCCGCGGCGGTCGGACAGTTCGATGTACTCCTCCAGCTCGACGATCGAGCGGGTGAGCCGGTCGGTGTGCCAGACGATGACAACGGTCGCGGTGCCCTGGTCGAGGTCGGCGAGCATGCGCCGGTAGTCGGGGCGGAGCTTGCCGGAGTAGGCGCTCACGTCGTTGTCGACGTACACCTCGACGACGTCCCAGCCGTTACGTTCCGCGAGCGCCTGGCAGTCTTCGCGTTGCCGGTCGACGCCGAGGCCGGCGCCGGTGCGGTCCTGGCTGATGCGGCAGTAGATGACCGCGCGCGTCCGGGTGCCCCCCGTTGGAGTGCTGCTCATGCCCCGAGTGTGCCGGACTAGTGGTGTCTCTATCTGGGGTTCGGGAAGACGACCTTGTTGAGCGCGCTCCTCGGCCTGGTCGACCCGGGTGAGCGGATCGTGCTCGCCGAGGACTCGGCGGAACTGCGGCCCGACCATCCGCATGTGGTGCGGCTGGAGGGCAGACCGGCCAACCAGGAGGGCGTCGGCCTCGTCGAACTCCAGGACCTGGTGCGGCAGGCGCTGCGGATGCGCCCCGACCGGCTCGTCGTCGGCGAGGTCCGCGGCCCGGAGGTGGTGAGCCTGCTGGCCGCCTTGAACACAGGCCACGAGGGCGGCTGCGGCACCCTGCACGCCAACGCGGCCGGACAGGTACCGGCCCGGCTGGAGGCGCTCGGGACGGCCGCCGGGCTCGATCGGGCCGCCCTGCACAGCCAGCTGGCGGCCGCGCTGTCGGTGGTCCTGCATCTGGTGCGGGGCCGGGACGGGCGGCGCCGGATCGCCGAGATCCATGTGCTGGAGCGTGACGCGTCGGGGCTGGTCGTGACGGTGCCCGCGCTGCGATGGGGCGCGGAGGCGTTCGTGCACGAGCGGGGCTGGGAGCGGCTGCGAGGGCTGCTCCGGGGCGAACTGCGGGAAGGGAGTAGGGCCTGTGACGGGAGTCGATGAGGCGTCGGCCGGCGTGGCCCTGGTGTGTGCCGGGGCGGCGGCCTGGATGGTGGGCGGGGGCCGGGACAGCGTCCCTCGACGGGCCCGGTCCCTGCTGACCGGGGGCGGGGTGATCGGACCGCCGCCCTGGCAGAGGGTGGTCGGCCGGGTGCGGCAGCTCGGGTTCGAGTGGTGGGCGCCGGTGGCGGGGCTGCTCCTCGCTGTGCTGGGGGCCTCCGTGCTGCCGGTCCTCGCCGGGGCGGCCGGGGTGCCGCTGCTGCGACGGGTGAGGCGGGCGGCGGAGGAACGCCGGGCCCACGAGAGGCGCGGGGAAGCCGTGGTCGCGCTGTGCTCGGCGCTCGCCGGGGAGGTGCGGGCCGGACGGCAGCCGGGAGAGGCGTTGCTGCGGGCCGCACGGGACTCGGGCGGGCTCGGAGAGGCGCAGGCGGTGGTGCTGGCGGCGGCCCGGTTCGGCGGGGACGTGCCGGGCGCGCTCGCCGACGCGGCGCGGCAACCGGGCGCCGACGGACTGCTGGGGCTCGCCGCGTGCTGGCGGGTGGCCGTCGACCGGGGCGCGGGC
>NZ_LIQX01000242.1 GCF_001418475.1 Streptomyces ossamyceticus
GGGCTGCGCCCCGTGCTTCTCCATGAAGGCCGGGCCGCAGGGCCATGCCTTCAGGGGCGCGGGGAACTGCGCGACCAGTCACCCACCCGCACTCGGCACCGAACACCCGCCCGCACCGAACACCCGCCCGGCGATCCGTCAGCAGCAGCGCCCCTCCGGACGCTCCTCCCGGCGCAGGGTCCGCAGGACGTCGTACTGCCTGCGTGTCGGCACCGGCGCCCCCGCGTGCCGGCGGCGGTGCCGCTCGCAGTAGCGGTCGTACTCGGCCTCCCCCGTCAGCTCCCGGAGGTACCAGCGCACGGTCCGTGCCCAGCGGCGGACGTTCGGGGCCGTCATCGGCGGGCCCCCACCAGGTCGTCGTCGGAGAGCTCGGGCAGGTCGTCGAGGCGGGACTCGACGTAGGGCGCCTCGGTGGTGGGGAGCGGGGACGGGGAGCGTACGGCGCGGACGCAGACCACCGCGCAGTTGACGAGGACCGTCAGGACGAGGAGGAGGAAGATCGCCATGATCACGCCGTCGACCGTGTTGTTGAGGACGATGGTGTGCATGTCGTCCATGGTCGTGGCGCCGGGCAGCAGCTCGCCCCGGTCGATCGCCGCCGCGTACTTGTCGCGCAGCGCGAAGAAGCCGATCGCCGGGTTGTCGGAGAAGATCTTCTGCCAGCCGGCGGTGAAGGTGACGGCTACATCCCAGGCCAGCGGGACGCCCGTGACCCAGGCCCAGCGGAGCTTGCCCGACTTGATCAGGACGGTCGTGGTGACGGCGAGGGCGACCGCGGCGAGCAGCTGGTTGGCGATGCCGAAGAGGGGGAACAGCTGCTTGATCCCGCCGAGGGGGTCGGTGACACCGGCGTAGAGGAAGTAGCCCCAGGCGCCGACGACGAGGGCGCTGGTGATCCAGATGCCCGGCTTCCAGGTGACCCGGCCGATCGGCTTCCAGACGTTGCCGAGCATGTCCTGGAGCATGAAGCGGCCCACGCGGGTGCCGGCGTCCACGGTGGTGAGGATGAACAGTGCCTCGAACATGATCGCGAAGTGGTACCAGAAGGCCTTCATCCCGGCGCCGCCGAAGACCCCGGCGAAGATCTCCGACATGCCGACGGCGAGGGTGGGCGCGCCGCCGGAGCGGCCGACGAGGGTCTCCTCCTCGACGGCCTTGGCCGCCGCGGTGAGCTGCTCGGGGGTGATGGTGAAGCCGAGGTTCTTCACCGCCTCGGCGGCGGTGTCGACGGTCGGGCCGAGCAGCGCGGCCGGGGAGTTCATGGCGTAGAAGAGGCCCGGCTCCAGGACGCACGCGGCGATCAGGGCCATCACGGCGACGAAGGACTCCGTGAGCATGGAGCCGTAGCCGATGAGCCGGACCTGGGACTCCTTGCGGATCAGCTTCGGGGTGGTGCCGGAGGAGACCAGGGCGTGGAAGCCGGAGAGGGCGCCGCAGGCGATGGTGATGAAGAGGAACGGGAAGAGGGAGCCGGCGAAGACCGGTCCGGCGCCGGTGTGGGCGAACTCGGTGACCGATTCGGCCCGGAGGTTCGGGGCGGCGATGACCACGCCGACGGCCATCAGGGCGATGGTGCCGACCTTCATGAAGGTGGAGAGGTAGTCGCGGGGCGCGAGCAGCATCCACACGGGGAGCACGGAGGCGACGAAGCCGTAGCCGACCAGGCAGAAGACCAGGGTCTCGGGGCTCCAGACGAAGTACTCGGCGAGGGAGGAGTCCTGGATCCAGCCGCCGCCGAGGATGGCGAGCAGGAGAAGGGCCACGCCGATGAAGCTGGTCTCCACGACCCGGCCGGGGCGCAGGTAGCGCAGGTAGAAGCCCATGAAGAGGGCGATGGGGATGGTCATGGTGACCGAGAACGTGCCCCACGCGGACTCGGCGAGGGCGTTGACGACGACCATCGCGAGCACGGCGAGCAGGATGATCATGATGGCGAAGACGCCGATCAGGGCGGCGGCTCCGCCCACCTTGCCGATCTCGTCACGGGCCATCTGGCCGAGGCTCTTGCCGTCCCGGCGCATGGAGAGGAACAGGACGATCATGTCCTGGACGGCGCCGGCGAAGATGACGCCCGCGATGATCCAGATCGTGCCCGGCAGATAGCCCATCTGCGCGGCGAGGACGGGGCCGACCAGCGGACCGGCGCCCGCGATGGCCGCGAAGTGGTGGCCGAACAGCACCCGCTTGTCGGTGGGGTGGTAGTCGACGCCGTCCTCCAGCCGTTCGGCCGGGGTGGCGCGGGTGTCGTCGACCTGGAGGACCCGGCGGGCGATGAACCGGGAGTAGAAGCGGTAGGCGATCGCGTACGAGCCGAGGGCGGCCACGACCAGCCAGACGGCGGAGATCTCCTCGCCCCGGGACAGGGCGAGCACGGCCCAGCCGAGGGCGCCGACGAGGGCGACGGTGATCCAGAGCGCGAGGGATTTCGGCGACATCCTGGGCTTTTCCGGCGCGGTGCGACCGGATTCGGGCATGGCTGATGTGGGCATGGCGGCTCCTGACCTCAACGGGTGTGCGGCAAGAAAGGCGGAGAGGAAGGCAAGAAGGAGGGTGCGGCTCAGCGAGGGCGGTATCGGCGCCGTTCCCGGCGTCGGTCTCGCTGTCGTTCCGTCAGCGCGTACGCGGCGAGCAGGCAGAGGCCGCATCCCGGCACCCAGGCGAGCTGGTACCAGTAGAAGAACGGCGTCCCGGCCAGTCGCGGCTCGGCACCGGCGTACCAGGGGACCCACAGCAGGCCCGCGGCGGGCGCGAGGAGCAGGACGGCGATCGCGACGCGCCGTAGCCGGTGGTGACCGGTCCGTGGCATGACCTGCTCTCCTCTCCCGCTTCCTGTGGGTCTGTGCAAGAGTTGCCCACCCGCTCGGATCGGTTGACAGCGAATTTCGACGAGATTCCGCGAAATTTCCTCCGGTCCCCGGTCAACCGAAGCGGCGGTCCACGCAACTACCGCGTGAAGGCCCCCCGGCGCGCCAAAGGCGGCGCGGCACCCCCGGGACGGTGCGGGGCCAGGCACACCAAGGACGGTGAACCATGGCGGACGCTGCCATGACCGCGACGTTCCTCGCCGTGATCGGCGGAGCGTCGCTGCTCGCCGTGACCGCGCGCCGACTGCGCCCCGTCGACCGGCTGCCGTCCCTGGAGGGCTGGGCGCTGGCCGACCGCTCCCTCGGCCCGGTGTGGACCTGGCTGCTGCTCGGCGGCACCATCTTCACCGCGTACACGTTCACCGCCGTGCCCGGCCTCGCGTACGGCAACGGGGCGCCCGCGTTCTTCGCGGTGCCGTACACGGTGATCGTCTGCCCGCTGGCCTTCGTGCTGCTGACCCGGCTGTGGGAGGTCGCCCGGCGCCACGGCTATGTGACGGCGGGGGACTTCGTGCGCGGCCGGTACGGTTCGGCGCCGCTCGCGCTGGTGGTGGCGCTGACCGGGATCCTCGCCACGATGCCGTACCTGGCGCTTCAGCTGCTCGGCATCCGCGCGGTGCTGACGGCCGGGGGCGTCTACCCGAAGGGCGCGGCCGGCGATCTGGTGATGGTCGCGCTGTTCGCGGGGCTCGCCGTGGCGACGTACCGGCACGGGCTGCGGGCGCCCGCGGTGATCTCGGCGCTGAAGGCGGTGGCCGTCTTCGTGTCGCTGACCGCCGTGTGCTGGCTGGTGCTGCGCCGGTTCGGCGGTCCGGGCCCGGTCTTCGACGGGGCGGCGGAGCGGCTCGGCGGACCGGCCCTGCTCCTCTCCCCCGAGCAGCAGCCTGCGTACGCCACGCTCGCGCTGGGCTCGGCTCTCGCCCTGCTGATGTACCCGCACGTCCTGACCGCCGGGTTCGCCGCCGACGGCCCGCGCACCGTCCGCAAGGTCACGGTGGCCCTGCCCGCCTGGACCGGGCTGCTCGCCCTCTTCGGCTTCCTCGGTGTCGCGGCGCTCGCGACCGGGGTGCGGGCACCGGAGGGCGGCGCCGAGGCGGCCGTCCCGATGCTGGTGGACCGGCTGATGCCGGCCCCGCTTGCCGGGCTGGTGTTCGGGGCGATCACCGTGGGCGCGCTGGTCCCGGCGGCGGTGATGTCGATCGCGGCGGCCACCGGCTTCGTCCGCAATGTGTACGTGGAGTACTTCCAGCCCACCGCCACGCCGAAGCGGCAGGTGCGGATCGCCAAGGCGGTGTCGCTGACCGCGAAGGTGGGGGCGGTGGCGTTCGTGTTCGGGCTGCGCGACCAGGACGCCATCAACCTCCAGCTGCTGGGCGGGGTGTGGATCCTGCAGATCTTCCCGGCGGTGGCGGTCGGTCTCTTCACCGGGCGGCTGCATCCACGGGCGTTGCTCGCCGGGTGGGCCGTCGGCATGGTGACCGGCACGTTCCTGGTGGTGCGGGAGGGGTTCTCCTCGATCGTGCTGCTGGGCGGCGGCTCGCTGGAGGTCTACGCCGGCCTGCTCGCCCTCCTGGTGAATCTGACCGTGGCGGTGGCCGCCACCGCGGTCCTCGAACGGCTCGGCGTCCCGCGCGGCGCCGACGTGACCGACCTACCGTCCCGCCTGACCGTCAGGCGGCGCCCCGAGACGGGAGCGAGCAACCCGTGAGACGCAGACACCACATAGGCGTGCCGGTGCCATCGCCGACGGCCCCCACCGACGGGCCGCGGGGAGGTGGCGCCCGGCCCCCGGCGGCCGTCGAACCGCTGGTGCCGCGGCCGGCGGGTCCCGGCGAGCCCCTCGCCCCCGCCGCGAGCGACCCGGTGGACGTGGAGCGCGAGGCCGGTGTCGCCCGGCTGTTCGAGCTGCACTACTCCTCGATGCTGCGGCTCGCGGTCCTGCTGGGCGCCGACGACCCCGAGAACGTGGTGGCCGAGGCGTACTACCAGATCTACCGCAAGTGGCGGCGCCTGAAGGACGCCGAGGCGGCCGAGGCGTATCTGCGCTCCACGGTCTGCAACCTCACCCGGATGCGGATACGGCACCTCCAGGTCGTCCGCCGGCACACGGAGACCCCGCCGGAGGAGGCCGTCGCCTCCGCCGAGAGCACGGCCCTGCTCCACGACGACCAGCGGGTGCTGATCGGCGCGCTCCAGCAGCTGCCCGCCCGGCAGCGGGAGGCGCTCGTGCTGCGCCACTGGCTGGGGCTGAAGGAGAGCGAGATCGCCGCCGCGATGGGGATCTCCTGCGGCTCGGTCAAGACCCACACCGCACGCGGCCTCGCCGCCCTGACCCAGGCGATGGAGGCCCGGCGATGAACGACACCACCGGCAACGACACCGGCCGGGACCGCACCGAGCGGGAACTGCAGGAGGCGCTCGCCGCGCTCGCGGGCCGCGTCCAACCGGCCCCCGACGCCTACCGCACGGCCCGCGGCGACTGGCTCCGCCGCGAACGCCGCCGCCGGCTCGTCCTCGCGGTACTGATCATGGTCGTGTTCGCGCTGGCCACCCTGATCGGCCTCTGGGTCCTCAACCAGACCCCGTCGAGCCCCGGCGTGATCTTCTCGGGGGTGGGCACCGGACCGGGCTGAGCGCGAGGGCCGTCCACAACCGAGGGCCCGGCGTGACGCATTCCGTGGGACTGATCATCCCCGGCTCAGGGAACCCGGCTTCCGTGCACCCGCGAATAGAGGACTACGCGCTGATCGGTGACCACCAGACGGCCGCCCTGGTGAGCAACCGGGGCTCGATCGACTGGCTGTGTCTGCCCCGGTTCGACTCGGCGGCCTGCTTCGCCGCGCTGCTGGGCACCGAGGAGAACGGGCACTGGCGGATCGCGCCGACCGGCGCCGGGACCTGTACGCGACGCGCGTACCGCAAGGACACGCTGGTCCTGGACACCGAGTGGGAGACCGACGACGGCGCGGTCCGTGTGACCGACCTGATGCCGCAGCGCGACCGCGCCCCCGACGTCGTCCGCGTCGTCGAGGGCCTGGCGGGCCGGGTGACCGTCCGCTCCACGATCCGTCTCCGCTTCGACTACGGCTCGGCCGTCCCCTGGATGCGCCGGTCCGACGGCCACCGGGTGGCGGTCGCGGGCCCGGACGCGGTCTGGCTGCGCAGCGAGCCCGAGGTGCGCACCTGGAGCGAGGACCGCGCCACCTACGCCGAGTTCACCGTGGAACCAGGCGAGAAGGTCGCGTTCGTCCTCACCTGGCACCCCTCCCACGAGCCGCGCCCCCGTCTGGTCGACCCGTACGAGTCGCTGCGCACCAGCGTGCACGACTGGCGGTCCTGGGCGGCGCACTGCCGCTACGACGGGCCGTACCGGGACGAGGTGGTCCGCTCCCTGATCACCCTCAAGGCCCTCACCTACGAACCCACCGGCGGGATCGTCGCGGCCGCCACCACCTCGCTCCCCGAGGAGATCGGCGGGGTGCGCAACTGGGACTACCGGCACTGCTGGCTGCGCGACTCCACCCTCACCCTCGGCGCCCTGCTCGCCTGCGGCTACCAGCAGGAGGCGGAGGCCTGGCGTGACTGGCTGCTGCGCGCGGTCGCCGGCGACCCGGCGGACCTGCGGATCATGTACGGCCTGGCCAGTGAGCGACGCCTGCCCGAGTACGAGCTGCCGTGGCTGACCGGCTACGAGAACTCCCGCCCCGTCCGCATCGGCAACGACGCCATCCAGCAGCGGCAGCTCGACGTGTACGGCGAGGTCATGGACTCCCTGTCCCTGTCCCGGAGTTCGGGTCTGCCCGCGAAGCCGCAGATGTGGCGGATGCAGTGCACCCTGATGGAGTACCTGCGGTCGGTGTGGCGGGAGCCCGACGAGGGGCTGTGGGAGGTGCGCGGGCCTCGTCGGCACTTCACGCACTCCAAGGTGATGTCCTGGGCCGCCGCCGACCGCGCGGTGCGCACCCTGGAGGACGACCCGGAGCTCTCCGGCGACCTCGACGGCTGGCGCGCGCTGCGGGACGAGATCCACCGCGAGGTCTGCGCCCGCGGCTACGACGCCGAACGCAACACGTTCACCCAGTCGTACGGCTCCCGCGAGCTGGACGCGTCGCTGCTGCTCATCCCCCGGATGGGCTTCCTGCCGCCGGACGACCCCCGGGTCGTCGGCACCGTCGACGCGATCCGTGAGGAGCTGTGCCACGACGGGTTCGTGCGCCGTTACAGCGCCGACCACCTCACCTCGACCGCGTCCGTGGACGGGCTGCCGGGCAGCGAGGGCACGTTCCTCGTGTGTTCGTTCTGGCTCGCCGACGCCCTGCATCTGACCGGCCGCACGAAGGAGGCCCGCGAGCTGTTCGAGCGGCTGCTGGGGCTCACCAACGACGTGGGGCTGCTCGCCGAGGAGTACGACCCGGTCGCGGGCCGGCAGCTGGGGAACTTCCCGCAGGCGTTCAGCCATGTCGGTCTGGTGGGCACCGCCCTCGCCCTGTTCGACGGCGACGAGGCAGGATAGGGCCATGGATCTTGGGCTGAAGGACCGTGTCTACATCGTCACCGGCGCGACCCGCGGGCTGGGCAACGCGGCGGCGCGGGAACTCGTCGCCGACGGCGCGAAGGTGGTCGTGACCGGCCGCGAGGAGGAGAGCGTGGCCGAGGCGGTGGCCGCGCTCGGGCCGAACGCGGTGGGGGTGGCCGCCGACAACGCCGACCCGGAGACCGCCGGCCGTCTCATCGCGGTCGCGCGCGAGCGGTTCGGGCGCTTCGACGGCGTCCTCGTCAGCGTGGGCGGGCCCGCGCCCGGGTTCGTCGCGGACAACACGGACGAGCAGTGGACCGCAGCGTTCGAGTCGGTGTTCCTGGGCGCGGTCCGGCTGGCGCGGGCCGCCGCCGAGGAGCTGGGCGAGGGCGGTGTCATCGGGTTCGTGCTGTCCGGGTCGGTGCACGAGCCGATCCCCGGCCTGACCATCTCCAACGGTCTGCGGCCGGGTCTGGCCGGCTTCGCCAAGTCGCTCTCCGACGAGCTGGGGCCGCGCGGGATCCGGGTGGTGGGGCTGCTGCCGGCCCGGATCGACACGGACCGGGTGCGGGAGCTGGACGGGATGTCGGCCGACCCGGAGGCCACGCGCGCCGCGCACGAGTCGCGGATCCCGCTGCGGCGGTACGGGCGGCCGGAGGAGTTCGGGCGGACGGCGGCGTTCCTGCTGTCCCCGGCCGCGTCCTATCTGACGGGCCTCATGCTGCCGGTCGACGGCGGCATGCGCCACGGCTTCTGATCCCTCGCCGAGGGCCGACGGCGGCACGCACCACGGCTTGCGACCCCCACAGGGGTTGGTAACTGCTCGCCGGGGAGTGTGAATATCGTCGGTTTAGCTTGATCGTGTGATGGTCCGCTTGCGGGCTTGCGGTGCCCTGGGGCGATCGGGCTAACGTGATCGTGCGATCTGGGTTGCCGGGCACGGCGCCGGCGTGCGGGGCCCCCGCTCCACCGGAGTGCACCGTTCGGGGCGTGCGGCTGATCAGGCTCACTTCTGCTCAGCTCAAAGGAACGGTTGCGGCTTCGTCAGCTCACGCGTTCCGCTCGGTGCTTGACCCCGCGCAGTCTGACCTCCGCCGGCAGTGCCGCCAGGCCCGCCGAGTCCCTGGCGTGCGCCACGGCCTCGGTGGTCAGGCGGTGCAGGGTGTCGGCGGGGTGCGCGTGTGACTGGAGGCGGGCGCGGAGCCGGGCCTCGGGGGCGCCTCGACGGCCGGTGAGATGGGCGCGGGCCCGTTCGACGCCGTCCAGCCGGGCGGCCTCCGTGGTCAGGACCCCCTCCAGGGCGCGGCCCCGCAGCAGCGCGCCCTCGCCGTCGCCGGTGTCGACGAGGACCTCGGTGAGCCGGTGGCGGCGCAGTACGGCGGTCAGCCACCACAGGGCGAGCAGCACCAGCAGGGCGAGCACGGCGATGACGGTGGGCCACCACCAGCCCTCGTCGCGCCACCGGGTGCGTTCGGCCTGGCTGAGCAGCACGTCGTGCCGCCCGTCGTGGATCCACCAGGAGGGCGGTTCCAGACCGAGCCCGACGGCGAGCACGGCGCCGCCGAGCACGAGGAGCACCAGGCCGACGAGCCCGAGCAGCACCCTGTTCACGGTCCGCAGCATGGTGTCACCCCTTCCGGCCGGGGCGCCGTACGTGCACGGACAGGGCGGGCGGCCGGGCGAGGCCCAGGCCCCGGATGCCGTCGGCGAGCGTGACGTCGAGGTCACCGCGGACCTCGTCGAGTTCCCGGAAGTGGGAGACCGCGCGGACGTCGACCCTCTTGCGGCCGACGCGGACCCGTACCGACTGCACGCCGGACACCTCCATGGCCCGGTCGCGCAGCACCAGTGCGGCGGCGGCCCGGTGCAGGCCCGCCCGGACGTGGGGGTCGAGGCGGCGCATCGGCAGCACGTCCCGCAGGCCGGGGGTGACGGCCAGCACGAGCAGCCAGAGGCCGAGGAGGGCGGCGATCCCGGCGCCGGTCAGCACCCAGACGTCGTCGAGGGGACGCTCGGCGAGTTCCCTGGCCAGGGAGCGGCGCCAGGCCATGGCGGTCCGGTCGGCGCGGACGGCGGCGATGTCGTACAGCAGGAGGCCCGCGCCCGCGAGGAGGAGCAGGGCGAGGATGCCGGCGGGGACGCGGCGCGCGGACCAGAAGCGCCGCTCGCCCCCGTGCCCGTCCTCGACGGCGGTCGGCGGATCGTAGGCGGCGGCCGACGCGGACTGGTCCGGCCCGTCCGGCTCCTGGCCGGGGGGCGTCTCGTCGGTCTTCTCGATGACCGGCAGGCGTTGCGTGCCGCCGTCGGAGCTCTGGGGTTCGCTCATCGCGTCCTCCCCTGTGCCGCGTCGTGTGCGTGCGCCAGGTGCAGCCGTTCGACCTGGACGGCCACGTCCGATACGTGCATTCCCGCCAACGTCCCTACCCGCTCCATGACGCGGCGACGCACCGCAGCGCATTGGCCACCGATGTCGGAGGGGTAAGGGAGTTCGAGGGCGACGCGGACGCGCGCGGTCTCACGATGGACGACGACCGTCGCGTTGGGGGGCGCGGAGTCCGGCGGGGGTGCCCCCAGTGCCTCGCGCGCCGCCTGGCCGGCGATCTTCGCGACGACACGGTCGGCGATGCGGGTCGCGCCGCGTTCCGCGGGCGCGACGGACCCCGGCCCCGTGGCGCGGCCGCTGTCGGCGAGGGTCATCGGCGTCGTTCGTCACGGGGACGGAAAAGCTCGCCGAGGTCCAGGTCCCCCTCCAGGAACCGGCCGACGACGAAGCCGACGGCACCCAGCGCCGCCACCAGCAGGAAGGCACCGAATCCGCCGAAGTATCCGGCGAAGGCCAGCGCCATCCCGGCGATCATGCCGATCACGGCCAGATTCATGCTGTGCTCCTCAGGGGGTGGGGCGCTCCTGTCACTGCAGTCGGGTCTCCGACTCCTCCTCCTCGTCCTCCGGCAGCTTCACGTCGCTGACGGCGATGTTGACCTCGACGACCTCCAGGCCCGTCATCCGCTCGACGGCGGCGATGACGTTCTCGCGCACGGCGCGGGTGACGTCGGAGATGGACACGCCGTAGTCGACGACGATCTCCAGGTCCAGCGCGGTCTGCACCTCGCCGACCTCGGCGTTCACGCCGCGGGTGACGGCCTTCGAGCCGCCGGGCACCCGGTCGCGGACGGCGCCGAAGGTCCGGGACAGCCCGCTGCCCATGGTGTGTACACCGAGTACGTCGCGTGCCGCGAGCCCGGCGATCTTCTCGACCACGCCGTCGGCGATGGTCGTGCGCCCCCGGGTCGCCGGGTCGCCGCCGCCGCGCCGGACGGCCTTGCGTCCACCGGTCTGTCCGGGCGCCGGGTCCTTGGTGGTGTCGGGGCCCTCCATCCGGTTCCGCTCCGTCATGTCGCTCATGGCGCACATTCCTTCCAGTTGTCCTCCTTTGCCCACATTAAGTCGGGTTGCGGCGCCATGCGTCAGGGATGCGGCAGTCTGGAGGAATGACGGCGGACGGCTGGACCAACGCGGTACGACAGCAGCTGGGCCTGGGCCGGGTGCTCCCCCTGGGCAGCCCGCACGACGGCGCGTGGATCACGGAGGCGGCGGCCGAAGCGGTGCTACGGCGCGCGACGGCCTCGATGCGCGGGGTGCGCCTCGGGAGCCTGCGGATCGCGCTCGCCGAGCCGGCCGGTGCGGAGGCCCCGGCCGTTCCGGCTCCTCCGAGCGCCCTCCCGCCGGGCCCCCTGCGGGTCACCGCGGACTTCCTCGCCTCGGCGGTACCGCCGACCGAGCCGTTCCCTGTGACGGCGGCCCGACTGCGGGCTGGCCTCGCCGAGGCCGCGGCGGAACGGCTGGGGCTCGCGGTGGTGGAGATCGATCTGCGGATGGCGGACCTACTGGGGGCCGACGAGCCCGGCGGTCCGCCCCTGTCAGCCGCCCCTACGACGCCTGCGCCGTCCAGGGACCGCGCGCCCGCCCGGCCGGTTCCGCAGGGGGACAGCGAGGAGTCCCGGGTGACCGCCGCGGCTCTGGGCGTTCCCGGGGTGAGCCGACTGACCGGCGCCCTCGGCGGTCCGGGGCGCGCGGTCCACATCGACACGGGGCCCGCGCTGCCCCGCCGCCATGTCCGCGTCGAACTGGCGGTGACGGAGGGCAGACGGGCCGTGGACGTCGCACGCGAGGTCCGCGCGACGGTGGGCGGGACCCTCCCCGACCATCCGTCGGTGGCGGTCCTCGTCACGGCGGTCGAGTGAGTGGCCCGTCGTGGTGGCCGGGCCACTACGACGTGTGGGTCGCCGTCACTCCGCGACGCCGGCGAGGTCCCGCAGGCGGCGGGCCTGGGCGGCCCGCTCCGCGGCGCGCTGCTCCTCGTAGTCCCGGCCGTCGGCGCCGCGCAGCAGCGCCTTGGTCTCGACGACCGCGTCGCGCGGCGCGGACACGAGCGCGGCGACCAGGTCGCGGACCGTGTCGTCCAGTTGGTCGGCGGGCACGGCGAGGTTGGCCAGGCCGATGCGCTGGGCCTCCTCCGCCTGGACGAAGCGTCCGGTGAGGCAGATCTCCAGTGCGCGGCCGTAGCCCACGAGGCTCACCAGCGGATGCGTACCGGTGAGGTCGGGCACGAGGCCCAGGCTGGTCTCGAGCATGGCGAACTGCACGTCGTCGGCGACGACACGCAGGTCACAGGCGAGCGCGAGCTGGAAACCCGCGCCGACGGCATGTCCTTGCACGGCGGCGACGGAGACGATGTCGTTCCGCCGCCACCAGGTGAACGCCTCCTGGTATTCGGCGATGGTCGCGTCGAGCGCGGCGTCGTCACGACGCGCGAGGTCGATGAACGACGGTTCGCCCTCGATGCCCTCGGGCGTGAACATCTGCCGGTTGAGCCCGGCGGAGAACGACTTGCCCTCGGCACGCAGCACGACGACCCGGACGGAGCCCGGCACCGACCGCCCGGCCTCGGCGAGCGCCCGCCACAGAGCGGGGCTCTGCGCGTTGCGCTTGGCAAGGTTGGTCAGGGTCACCGTGGCGATCGCGTCGTCGACGGTGAGCCGTACGCCGTCCTTGTCGAGCAGCGGGTCGAGCGAAGCCATGGGGCGCCTCCGATGGGTGCGGTCAGCAGAGCAGAGCTAAGTGACTGCACAGTAACCACCCGGTCGATCGGACGACCGACCGGGTGGCCACCATCGAAGCCGATGGGCCGCGCGTCAGGCCGACGCGGCCTTCTTGCCGCGCGTCGCGCCGCCACGCCCTCGAAGCGTGACGCCCGACTCGCTGAGCATCCGGTGTACGAAGCCATACGAGCGGCCGGTTTCCTCGGCCAGCGCCCGAATGCTCGCACCGGAGTCGTACTTCTTCTTCAGGTCTGCCGCGAGCTTGTCGCGCGCGGCGCCGGTAACCCGGCTGCCCTTCTTCAGAGTCTCGGCCACCCGGTCCTCCTCATGGGAAGTGCGCTCTGGTCTCCTCATGATCACCCCTCCGGCGCGTGATGGCCACCCATTCGGCAAGGTCCGTGGGACAAGCTTGTGACGACAGGAGCACGTCCCCACGAGCGGAACCTGTGATTCCGCACGGGCTTGTCCGTACGGCCGAACGAGTGGATTCACGAAGTGGCAGGTCAGAGACGCGCGACGGCCGAGCCCTGCACACAGCGGGGCTCGGCCGTGACATTCGTGTACGACACACCTCGGTACGAGGAGATCTCACACAGATGATGGATCACCGATGGGCCGAATGATCCATAGGCCGTTGATCAACGGTTCGGCCGGACCTTCGGCGCCATGGACCGGTCAGGCGAGTGCCACCAGGTCGGCGTAGTCGGCACCCCACAGGTCCTCGACGCCGTCCGGCAGGAGGATGATCCGCTCCGGCTGGAGCGCCTCCACCGCGCCCTCGTCGTGGGTGACGAGGACGACCGCGCCCTTGTACGTGCGCAGCGCCCCGAGGATCTCCTCGCGACTGGCGGGGTCGAGGTTGTTGGTGGGCTCGTCGAGCAGCAGGACGTTCGCCGACGACACCACCAGGGTGGCGAGGGCGAGCCGGGTCTTCTCGCCGCCGGAGAGGACACCGGCGGGCTTGTCGACGTCGTCGCCGGAGAACAGGAACGAGCCGAGCGTCTTGCGGATCTCGACCAGGTCCAGGTCCGGGGAGGCGGAGCGCATGTTCTCCAGGACCGTGCGCTCCGGGTCGAGGGTCTCGTGCTCCTGGGCGTAGTAACCGAGCTTGAGGCCGTGCCCCTCGATCACCTCGCCGGTGTCGGGCTTCTCGACGCCGCCGAGCAGACGCAGCAGTGTGGTCTTTCCGGCGCCGTTGAGGCCGAGGATGACGACCCGGGAGCCCTTGTCGATGGCCAGGTCGACGTCGGTGAAGATCTCCAGCGAGCCGTACGACTTCGACAGGCCCTCGGCCGTGAGCGGGGTCTTGCCGCAGGGCGCGGGCTCGGGGAAGCGCAGCTTGGCGACCTTGTCGGAGACCCGGACCGCGTCGAGGCCCGCGAGGAGCCGGTCGGCGCGCTTGGCCATGTTCTGCGCGGCGACCGTCTTGGTGGCCTTGGCGCGCATCTTGTCGGCCTGGGAGTGCAGGGCGGCGGCCTTCTTCTCGGCGTTGGCGCGCTCGCGCTTGCGGCGCTTCTCGTCGGCCTCGCGCTGCTGCTGGTAGAGCTTCCAGCCCATGTTGTAGACGTCGATCTGGGCGCGGTTGGCGTCCAGGTAGAACACCTTGTTCACGACGGTCTCGACCAGGTCGACGTCGTGGCTGATGACGATGAACCCGCCGCGGTAGCTCTTGAGGTAGTCCCGCAGCCAGACGATCGAGTCGGCGTCGAGGTGGTTGGTCGGCTCGTCGAGCAGCAGGGTGTCCGCGTCGGAGAACAGGATGCGGGCCAGCTCGATACGGCGGCGCTGACCGCCGGAGAGGGTGTGCAGGGGCTGGCCCAGCACCCGGTCGGGCAGATTGAGCGCGGCGGCGATGGTGGCGGCCTCGGCCTCGGCGGCGTACCCGCCCTTGGTGAGGAACTCCGTCTCCTGGCGCTCGTACTGCTTGAGGGCCTTCTCGCGGGTGGAGCCCTTGCCGCTGGCGATGCGCTGCTCGTTGTCCCGCATCTTGCGGATCAGGACGTCGAGGCCGCGGGCGGACAGGATGCGGTCGCGGGCCAGGATGTCGAGGTCGCCGGTGCGGGGGTCCTGCGGGAGGTAGCCGACCTCGCCGGAGCGGGTGACGGTGCCGGCGGCGGGGATGCCGTCACCGGCGAGGACCTTGGTGAGGGTGGTCTTGCCGGCGCCGTTGCGGCCGACCAGGCCGATGCGGTCGCCCTTGGCGACGCGGAAGGTGGCGGACTCGATGAGGACGCGGGCACCGGCGCGCAGCTCGATACCGGAGGCGGAGATCACGGACAGACTCCAGGGCGGACTTGGGGTGTCGGGTGGGCGGCTGAGGACGTTCCCGCCGTCTAATGCGCGAGGAGAATGGCCATGGGCCGATTCTAACGGGGGGCGGCAAGCGGTTTTCCGCCCGCGCCCCCAGGGATCACGTGGTCTCGGTCACCGCGCGCGCCCGGTCGCCGCCGCCCGACGGCCGTCGCCCGTCGGGGCGTTGTCGGTGCCGGGTGCGAAACTGGGCAGCGGTGTGCGTTCCGGGCGACAGAGAGGTCGTGATCGGTATGACGGGCAAGGGTGAGGGACGTCCCAGCATCTGTCCGACACTGCTGTACACGGACGCCAAGGCGGCCGTCGCGCAGCTCACGGCGGGGCTGGGCTTCACGGAGCTGTCGGTGTACGAGGGCGAGGACGGCATGGTCCACCACGCCGAGCTGACGCAGGGCGACGGTGTGGTGATGCTCGGCTCCCGGGGCACCGGCAGCGCGTTCGACGCGGCGATGAAGGGCGCGGGCCCCGCCGGGGTGTACGTCGTGGTGGACGACGTGGACGCCCACCACCGCCGGGCCGTGGAGCACGGGGTGGAGATCCTCATGCCCCCGACGGACCAGGACTACGGCTCACGGGACTACATGGCCCGCGACATCGAGGGCAACGTGTGGAGCTTCGGCACGTACGCCCCCGAGCTGGGCGGCTGAGACGCGGCCGGGCCGGGCGGAGTGTCGCGCTCCGCTCCGGCTCGGTGACGTCAGGACCGGGCGTGGCGCAAGCGCATCCGGCCCGGACGACCGCGGCTGAGCCGAGGCCGGGCCTCCGCTCCGCCGACGTCGGCGCAGTCGCCCTTCGGGCCTGGCCGAGCTACCCCCGCCCCGATTTCCGCTCCGCTCCGCGACGTCGGCTTCGGCCTCGGCGCCGCCGTCGTTCGGGCACGGCGCGGGCTCAGCTGCCTCCGGTGTGCACCTGGAAGGCGGCGCGGCGGACGGCCTTGGCGAGGGCCGGGTCGGGGTGCGCCGCGGCGAGCGCGACCAGCACCTGGACGGTGCGGGGATGGCCGACCGCGCGGACCTCGTCGAGCAGCGCGGGGACGGTGGCCTGCACGGCGGACTCCAGGTGCCGCACGAGCAGCGGGGCCTCCCCGTGGTCGGCGACGGCGGCCGCGGTGTCGACCCAGAGCCAGGTCGCCTCCTCGCGGGTGAGCACCTCGTGGGCGTCCTCGGGGTCGGCGCCGTCGTGCTCGGCGAGCCAGAGCAGCGCGTAGGGCCGTAGCGGTGTCTCGTCGGCGACGGTGCGCACATCGGGCTCGGCGGGGGCACCGACGACGCGCAGCGCCTCGAAGGCGAGGCCCCGGATGAGGGCGTCCTCGCCGCGGGCGGCGTCGATGAGTTCGGTGACGGCGGCGCCGACCGTGCGCGCGGCGAGCCAGGCTCGGTACTCGGCGCGGGCCGCGTTCGGGCGGAGCTGGGCGCAGCCGCGGAGCATGTCCTCGGCGGACACCTCGATGTTCCCGGCGGGGCTCTGCGCGGCGACGCAGATCTGCTCCAGCTTCACCCACACCGCCCAGCTGCCGAGCGGGGTGAGGGTGGCCTGCCCGTCGCCGTAGGTGAGGGCGCCGACGGAGGCGATGGCCCGCAGTGCCCAGTCGAGGAGCGGGGCGAGCGGGGTGTCCTCCGCGGCGGCCTCCGCGGCGGGCTCGGCACCCGGCTCCGGCTGCGGGCCGTAGGGGATCTCGCAGCGCTCGGTGCGAAGTTCCGTGACTCTCTGCTCCAGGAGGTCGAGGAGCTGGTCCACGGGGACGGGCCCGGCGGAGAGCATGAGGAACGACAGCACCTGCGGCATCGCCGAGACGACCTCGGCGACGGCGGCGGGCGCGCGGACCCCGGGCTCGGGGTGGGCGAGGGACCAGGCGTCGAAGAGGGCCACCCAGCCGCGCAGTACGGCACTGTCGTCGCGGTGCCAGGCCCGCAGCCGCCAGCCGGGGCGCGCGCTGTCGCCGTGCACCTCGACGAGACCGGCCAGGCGTGCCGTGTCCCAGTCGTGGCGGACCTGATCCGGGGTCAGCCCGAGGTCGACTGCGGCCCGTTCGGCGGTCGCGTCGGAGAGGGTGCCCTTGCCGTCGGAGCCGGCGCCCTCGCGGCCGGGGCGCAGGGCTGCGTCGGCCCAGCGGGCGACACGGGCCGCGTCCGCCAGGACGGTGCGGGCCATCCGGGCCAGTTCCGCGGGCGGCGGGGTGCCCTCCGGAGGCCTGGGGGCCGGTCGGCGGCGCTGGGTCACTGCTGCTCGGGGAGCGGCGGCCAGGGTTCGCGGGCTGACGAGTCGGAGCCTGGAGTCGCGCGGATTACGGGACGTCACGGGGGCAGTCTTCCGGTTGACGGTCCGAAAACCCAAACGGAATGTCACAGCGGGCGACAGGAGTGGCCAACGCACGGGCTCCCCAGGGGCGTGACACCGGTGGGGAGCGCCACGGTCGGACGCTAAGCGGAATGTGGCGTACCTGTCTGCGAGGAAACCCTCGGCGGGGCGCCGGGAGGGACGCCGGGCGGTGGCACGGCGGACCACGAGGGCGGGCGAGGGCGGCGCCGCCGAGTGTTCGTGCCGTCGGCGCCGCCCTCGCCCGCCCTCGTGGTCCGCCGTGCCACCGCCCGGCGTCCCTCCCCCCGCCCC
>NZ_LIQX01000243.1 GCF_001418475.1 Streptomyces ossamyceticus
GACCAGGACCTCGTTGCAGCCGTGCGCCGCCAGCAGGTCGATCTGGTGCTCCCAGTACGGCCAGTCCGCGTACGGGGCGGTGTAGCCGTCGTTGGTGTCGTTGAGGGCGAAGCGGTGGGGGAGGACGGTCGACCTCTCCAAGGGCCGGGCGGGGGCGGGCAGCCGTGCGGGCAGGTTCAGTTGGCTGCCGTTCCAGGCGAGATGGGCCCCGCAGACGTACTTGAGGTACCAGTGCACGCCCATGAGCAGGGTGGCCGGTGTGGTGGCATGTACCTGGATGCGTCCCGTGGTGCCGGTGACCCGGAAGCGGTCGACCGCGCCGTCGCGGTCGAGGAGACTGAGCCGGAACTGCCCGGCGTGACCGGGCAGCAGCCGATTGAGCGCCGAGCGCGCGGGAGCCGTATCGAAGACGGGGCCCCCGCCGGGGCTCTCCGCGGCGTGGGCCGGGGCCGACCATTCCAGGAAGGCTCCGAGGCCGATGGCACCGGCCGAGCCCAGCACCGTGCGTCGCGACGGACTGTTCATGTCTGTGTGCCCCCTGTGTCGACAGTGGCGGCACGCTAACGGGGCGACCGTCCGTGAACAACGGTGCGCACGGAGCTGGCGCGTTCACGTCGCCGGAACGGACCCGGAGGTACGTACGAATGAGTGTGACGAGGAAGAGGCTCGCGGGGAGCGCGATCGGCGCGGTCCTGGCCCTGCTGGCGCTGACCGGCTGCGGCTCGGGCGACGACGAGGCCGCGGCGGTTCCCAAAACGGCCACCGGGACCTTGGAGCACATCGCGGGCGAGGTGGGCTGCAAGCCGGACATGCAGACGGACGCCGACACGATCCGCCAGGCCCTCTGCACCAACAAGGACGGCGACTTCGACGGCAAGTTCGTCCTCGCCACCTTCGCCACCGACCGCGGCCAGGCGGAGTGGCTCGCCGGCGCCAAGGACTACGGCGGCTACTACCTCGTCGGCCGCAAGTGGGTGGCCGTCGGCGAGAAGAAGACGGTCGCCGGGCTCCAGGGCACCCTCGGCGGGGATGTCCAGGAGGGCTCGGAGCACATGAACCCCGGCGGCAGCCACAACGACAGCGGCAGCCACAGCGGCGGCGGCCACAGCGGATAGCCCGGCGCCGCGCCCGCCGTCCTCGACCACTCGACCACGCGGGCCCGGCACACGGCACACACGAAAGCCGGCGGTGGGAATTCCCACCGCCGGCTTCGGTCGTTCAGGACCGCTTCGGTACTACTTGCAGTTCTGACCGTTGTTGATGCAGTTGACCATCTTGTTCATCGTGTTCTGGTTGAAGAAGTTGATGAAGTCGTTGTGGTCGGTGATCGGCTTGTGCAGGTTCTCCGGGAAGGAGTCGACCGCGTACGCGTTCTTCACCTGCCCGTTCTGGATCTGCGGGGCCGGGACGTTGTAGACCAGGCGGACCTGGAGCTGGGGGATCGCCTTGAAGCCGTTGGCGCAGCTGCCGTCACCCTTGACGAAGCTCACGTGGGTGCGGTGGTTGGCGCTGTCGATGTTCTGGCCGTCCCAGCAGCTCTGGAAGAAGGACGTCCGCACCACGGAGCTGCCCTGCGGGCAGATCGGGTACTTGTCCGTCACCACACGGTTCTCGAAGCCCGTGCAGCTCCAGTTGGTGTTGGCGTTGCCCAGACCGTTCACGAAGGCCTTGGCGTCACCGGTGATGATGCGCAGCGCCTGCGGCATCGCGACGACGGGGCCGCGCTTGTTGCCGACGAACTTCAGCTGGACCTGGTTCGGCTCGACGATCTTGCCGACGTTCTTGTCCTGGCCACCACCGGGCTTGCCCTGGTCGATGTCCTGCGTGCCGTCCTGGATACGGATGACCGGCCAGAAGTACGACGACTTGTCGCCCTGGTTCTGGCAGGACGTCTGCGCGTTGGCCAGCTGCTGGTCGCTCGCGAAGGCGTTGTTGCTCTGGTTGCCGACGTAGTCGTGCTGGTGCTGGGCACCGTTGCTGACACCGGGGGCCACGATCACGTTGTCCGAGTTGCGGATCTCGTTCTTGTTGTTTCCGCAGTTCGTGGTGAAGGAGCCGCGCGAACCACCGTTGCCGTTCGCGGCGAGACCGTTGCCGTTCACGCCCTTGGGGCCGCCGTTGGGCTGGACCTGGTTGATGTTGATGAAGTCCCCGGCCACCGGGCCGTTGCCGCCCTGGCCCTGACCCTGGCCGTTGTTGCCCTGCTGACCACCCTGCTGCTGACCGCCTTGCTGCTGGCCACCTTGCTGCTGGCCGCCCTGCTGCTGGCCGCCCTGCTGCTGGCCGCCCTGCTGCTGACCACCTTGCTGCTGGCCACCCTGCTGGGCGCCACCGGCGTTGGTCTGCGCCTGGTCGGTCTTGCTCTGGCAGGTGGCGAGCTGGGCCATGCCCTGCGGAACCTGGCCGCCCACGCGCCGGATGTTGATGCCGATCCGGTCGATGGTGGCCGACCGCTTGGACTTCAGCGGGCCGAGAATGGCGTTGTTGACGAAGTTGGCGTCCCGGGACTGGGCCTGGCGGGTCTCCGCCAGACGCTTGTAGGCCTCGGTGATCTGCCGGTCCAGCAGCGCCAGCTCCTTGGCGACTCCCGCGCGCGCCTGGCGGGGAACGTTCGTCAGCTTCTGGCCGACGTCCGGGCAGGCGATGGTGGCCACCTGGGCAGCGGCGAACGTGGTATTCGGCTTGGACTTCGACTCGCCTGCTGAGGCGTAGAAATTCGCCCAGACCAGACCGCCGCCCGCTACCGCGAGCGCCGCGGATGCGGCAATGGCCCGAACGGCCAGCGGCGAACGTCGTTTCCGTGTGTTGCGTCCCATGGAACTCCTCTGACTTCCTTGCGGGGCATCGAGGCGCCCGACAGGAGTGAAGCGGCGCCCTCAGATACGCGGTGAGTCCCAGGAGTGTTCAGCCGACTCACAAATTGATGAGAGATTCGTGTGGAGACCGGGTTTCAACACCCGCCGCGCGACTACGAGTTGTCGAGCGCTCACGGCGTGTGGAGCATCGGGGCACGACGTTCACGCAGGCACGCGGGCACGCAGGCGGACGGGCGGTCGGCTGCCCGTCCGCGTCCCGCACACCCCCTACACGCCCAGCACCTTGGCCTCCACCTCCGGATCGAGCCCCACCACGGGTCGGTCGGGCCGCTGCGGCGCGACCCCGCCGAGACTCAGCAACCACTCCCAGGTGTCCCGCACGGTCTCCTCGACCCCCCGGCACCGCAGCCCTTCCCGTACGGCACGGGAGGCGTCCCTCTGGTGCAGCGCCCCATGGAGGTCGCTGCCCTCCGGCACCCACACGGGCAACTGCGTCCACGGCTCGATCCCCGCCCCGAGCACCGCCTCCGCCGGGGTCCACCGCAGGTCCGCCGGTCCGCCCGTCACCCGAACACACGCGTCGAGGAGTTCCCCCATCGTCGCCGTCCCCGGCGGCCCGACGACGTCGTACGCCCCGCTCGCCCCCCGCTCCACGGCGTCGAGGACCCAACCGGCGAGATCACGGACGTCTATGTACTGCACGGGAAGGTCACGCGGTCCCGGCGCCAGCACCGGCCCGCCCCGGGCGACCCGGCCCAGCCACCACGGCAGGCGCCCGATGTTCTCGTACGGCCCGAGGATCAGCCCGGCCCGGACGAGGAGCGACCGGTCCGCGCCGAACGCCTCCACGGCGGCCAGCTCTCCGCCCCGCTTGTCGCGGGCGTAGTCCGACTGCCCGGCGTCCGCCGCCGCGCCCCGCACCAGCGGCGCGCTCTCGTCGGACCCGGGGGCCGGTGGCCAGGCGTACACGGAGCAGCTCGACACATACACATACCGTCCGGTCGCACCGGCCAGCAGGCGGGCGGTGTCCCGGACGGCTCGCGGCGCCGCCGACCAGGTGTCGACGACGACATCCCAGCCGCCCTCGCCGGAGGCGCCGACGGCGGAGGCGTCGACGAGCGCCGCGAGCCCGTCCGGAGCGGTGCGGTCGCCCAGCAACGACCGCACCCCGGCGGGGGGTTCGTGCCGTCCCCGGTGGAAGACGGTCACCTCCCAGCCGCGGGCCAGCGCCGACTCCACGACGGCGCGACCCACGAACTCCGTACCACCCAGCATCAGAAGTCTCATACCGCCGACTCTGCCCGCCGGGCGCCCGGTACGGAACGGTGCTCTGCTCTCAGAAGATCCACCGACCGCCCGACCGCCCGA
>NZ_LIQX01000244.1:0-638 GCF_001418475.1 Streptomyces ossamyceticus
GCCGGGAAGTACGCGATGAAGGCGAGCGGCACGACGAAGGTGAACGCGGCGGAGGCGACCTTCGGCAGGATGCTCAGCGGATAGCTGCCGAAGGTGCCCATCAGCTCCTCCAGCCACTGGGCCCAGTACGAGGTGGCCGGGAAGTGGAACGCGGCGGCGGCCAGCGCCGTGAACAGCGCGGCCTCGACGAGCATCCCGCCGAGAACCCCCGCCACGACGTACGTGATCCGCCCCGCCGTCCAGTCCAGCGAGCTCCGCTGGAGCGCGGCGGCGAACAGCCCGACCGCGACCACCAGGTCACCGATGGCGTTGACGGGGAAGAAGGCGAGCTGGACCTGCCGGTACACCGGCATGGGCCGGATCAGGCAGGGGTCGACGATCCCCTCCTGGACGAGGATGTTCATGTACTGGATCCGGCCGAGGAACAGCACGTACAGCCCGTGGGCGAGCATCCGCATGCTCGCGATCAGCAGGACGTCGGAGCTGGACCAGCCGCCGAGCCCGGGGAACCGGGTGAGCAGCACCGAGGCGAAGACGATGATCGAGACCTGCCAGATCGCCCCGATGGCGACCCCCATCAGGAACTCGCCCCGGTACTCCAGCCGCGCCTTGAAGTTGAGCTTGGTGATCCGCCAGAC
>NZ_LIQX01000244.1:646-885 GCF_001418475.1 Streptomyces ossamyceticus
CGCCGATGGACGGAGTGGACGGAGTGGACGTTGTGGTCATGGTCATCCTCCCTGGGCCACGACACGGCGGCCGGCCATGTCCCACAGCCGGCGGGTGAGCAGCGCGAGCAGCACGATCCACACCCCTTGGATCGCCATCTGTCCGAACGCGTCACCGACCCCGATACGGCCGACGTAGATGGAGAGCGGCACGCCGAGGGTCGCCTGGAACGGCAGGAACGCGCTGAGGGTGATGAACC
>NZ_LIQX01000244.1:951-1370 GCF_001418475.1 Streptomyces ossamyceticus
GGGCGGGGCGACGACCCCGGCGGCGAGGCAGAGCACGTAACCGCCGAGCACCCAGCCGAAGCCGTACACCTGGTCGCCGAGGGCACGGAGCGCGTAGTAGCGCTGGGGTCGCATGGGCCGTAGGTACCAGTAGACGATCGTGCCGAAGTGAAGATGCTGGATGACGGTGTCGCGCCCGGCACGCCGGTCAAGCCCCCGGATCCGGCCCGCCAGCACGGCGAGTACGGCGTACCCGACGGCCTGGGCCTCGTCGAGCCCGGCGCTGGACTGGGTGTTCGCGTACAGCCCCCGCCAGAGGTAGACGACCAGACACACCTGCACGAACAGCCGTACGGCGGTGGCGGTCATCCGGGGCGGAGCGAGGAACTCCCCACGGGGCGTGATCGAGGCGATGCGCCGGAGGCGCGAGAGGGCGGGGG
>NZ_LIQX01000245.1 GCF_001418475.1 Streptomyces ossamyceticus
CCGTTTGAAGACGGACCCTAGATCAGGCGCGCTCTACGTCCCTAGCTGATCAGCAGCGCTGTCAATCCAACTCTGTGGAATCAGCTTGTGGCCACCTCGCCAGTTCTGCACGACGGCCTGCTGGAACCATGGAACAGGCAGGCTTACGTGATCGCAGACGATGACCTGCAGGTGCGGGGCGAGATCGCGAACGATGTCATTGATCAGCCGGAATAGCTGTTCGGCTGCATCAAGATCGGTACCGGGTGCCTCGCTGGCCGCATCAGGCAGGTACCAGGCCTGCGTGGGCTGGTCCAGTATCAGGATGCGAGGGACGGGTCGGTTGTGGAGCACGAAGTACCGGTGTAGCGCCAGGTGGGCGAGAACGTGGTAACCGATCCAGTTCGCAGCGCTTCCCATGCGCGACATCGGGACCCGACTCAAGCCGGTTCCTAATGTGACGGTCAGCTCATCGGCGTCGAGTTGGACGTCGGTGCCCCCGTGCTCCAGCATGAGTCGGCGCGACCACTCGGCCATATCCCGCCCGATCGGGACGAGACGCGCGCTGAGCGCTTGGTACTCCTGTTCGGGGGCAAGTTCGCCTTCCAGTGCACTCACTCTCGCTCTGGCACTATCTCGCAGACGGCGCAGGCGGGCCACTCCCGTTTCGTCAGTGTGACGCAGTGTGCTCAGAACACCATAAATGCGTCCTCTGGCGAAGTCGGATTGGGCCCGTTGGGGTAGAGACAAGGAGGCTTCTGCACCTGCCGTCAGGGCCTTCAAAGCTTTCTCGGCGGCGAGGAGTTCCTGGCGGACTTCGGTGGTGCGCCGTGAGACCGCTTCGAGCGCCGCGTGCCGGGCGGGACGAGTCGCCTCCACGCCGTCGAGCTGTTCGGACAGCCGATGCAGGCTGTGCCTCAGCTCTTCAATCGTGGGGTCAGAGTTCGGCATTACGAAACCGCAAAGGGGGCAGAAAGAATCGTCGCTTTGTAGTGCGCCTGCTGTTTGCCTGCTGCGGTGAAGCAGGTTCAGGCTGGCGAGCCGGTCTAGCGGGATGCGTGCGGAGGTTGCGAACTCGTCGGCTGCAGTACCTTCGGAGATGAGGGTCTGTCGATCGGCGGCCAGTGCCCGGAGGCTGTCGCGTAGCCGCTCACACTCCCGTTGGAGGTGTGCCATGCGTTGCTCGTATCCAGTGTCGCCGGACCGCAGCTCTGATGAGGATGTCACTGCTGCGGTTAGTGCCTCCAGCATGGCGTTGCGATCCGGTGGCGCTTCCGCAGGAACGAATCCCAGCGTGTGCGCTTCCCGCCAGAGCGCTTCGCTGGTCGCTTCCGCAACGCCGCTTGCGGCTATGACTCTGTCGTAGTTGGCTTCGTTTTCTGCGAGTTGCACTTTGGCGGTGGCCAACTGGGCTGCTTTGCGGGCCTGGTCAAAGGTAGCCGCACCCAGGAAGTACGGCAGGGTGGCTTTGATCGCCTCGGCGATGCCAGGTTCGCCTTGTCGATGGAAAAGCCCGTTTCTGGATGTAATCTCCGATTGCCCTTGCAGGCACAACAGCATCGCGTGCCCGAGATGAGCTCCGATCTCTGCATGCCCTCGGTGATCGGCTTGATGGCGACGGTTCTCGGTGATCCCGATGCGTCGGCCGAGGTGTCGGCGCAGCGTCGTGGTGTCGGTGTTGATGGCGAGTTCATCAACCTCGGGGAGGCTCAGGTCGGCGCCGAAAGTCAGCATCGCCTGGCGGCTCTTACCTGACGGTTTGGGCGCTGGCCTCGCCACGACGGCCCGTGTGCCGTCCAGTTGGTACAAGGCCGCATACCAGGAGACGGCGTCGGTGATGGGGCCTACAGGCAGTTGGAGTGTGTCACGGCCTGTGCAGTAGTCAATGATGTCAAGCAGGGCGCTCTTGCCGGTGGCAGAGTCTCCGGTGATCACGTTGAGGGCGCCTAGCTTGAAGTCAAGCACTTGACGGCGTCCGTCCCTGCTGTACAGGGCAATGGCTAGGAGCTGCACGAAGTCAGGGTTTCACGCCCATCAGCGCGAAGACAGTCGCGGTGTCATTCTTGGCCAGCCAACGCCCTAGCAGGCGGCTGGTGCGGAGGATGTCCTCCAGCTCAGGGTGATCCGGGATTCGGACGGGCATCCTGCCGCTGGGCAAGAGTACATCCCCGCTTAAGCAGAGAACTTCATGCCGCAGGGCGAACCTGAGGCCTTGCCGGACGACGGCAACGAGGTCTTGCGCGCGTTCGGGGAACCTCACGCATACGAGGGGGTTACGCTCCACCCACGTCCTGAGGTGAGTGGTGATTCTCGCGGTCTGGCAAGACTGTCTCGTAAGGCGGTGCAATGTCATCGGAGCGATGATGAAGGACAGTGCTACAGGCATGCCGGACGAAGTCTGCTGCAGATGGGCGTCTGCCGCGGCGGACAGGAGACAGGCGATGAGGGCCGGGTTGTACATGGCGTCTGTGGTTGGGGCGCGCTCCGCCCAGCCCGTGTCGATTGCCGGGGCGTGAATCTGCCCTGTCGGGGGCACGGTGGTCACGACTGCGCCAGCAGTTGGTTGTATTTCTCCTGGAAGTCAGCGTGCCAGCCCATGCGTCCTTCGTCGGCGAGGATGTGGTGTTGGCCTCGGCCGAAGTACGCGTCGTGATACCTCCTGCTGAGGAAGGCCCCCGGTTTACCCATCAGCTGGCGCAGGAGCTGCGCGCCAGCCTGTTGTTTGGTGGCCTCATCGGCCTCAGGGCCGATCTCCTGCTCCATCCACTCGAACTCGCACGCCCACGCGTCGAGCAGTTCACGCTGGAACCTCACAAGCTCGTGACGCGACAGGTGGGCGTGGTCGAGCCAGTGGACGATCTGTGTGTGGGCTCGGTAGTAGTCCACGATGGCGCTTCTGAGGTTGCGGGGAGGATAGGCGATCCAGTGCATCTGTTCTACGAACGGGTAACCTGCGTACGCTTCGGCCACGGCGTGGCTGTCTACATCGTCCAGTTCAACGGACGTGGGGAGCATCGCCCTGGTAAACCCGTCTCGTATGCCGGCAACTGCCGCATGGGCCGCAGCGACGTCCACGCTACGTTGGCCGCCCTGCAACATGGCCAGAGCCTGCTCGTCCCACCATCGCCAGACCATCGCCAGGTAGTCATCCTCATGCCCGCGCGGCAACGCCCAGTGCAGCTCCGACCGAACGAGCTTGGGGACATCGTCGATCCGGGGAGAACCGTCGAGGACGTGAATCCGAGAGATGAATGCCTGCTGGTCGGCGGGCCCCAGAGCAAGGAACTCCCGGCGGGCTTGTCGCGTGCGGGTCGATTCCAGGTCCAGAGCTGCCATGACAAGCCCGCTGAGCGCGAAATCTTCATCCCGGGTATCGGACCGCAGGGCTGCGAGAGCACTGCCTTCAGCCGCCGTCTGAGTGGTCACGAGGATCAGTTGGGGACCATCAGGGTCGGCTGGAGCAGCCGTGTCCATCCAGACCTTCAACGTGGACCAAAGATCGGCCGAGGCGTCGGTGAGCGTGCGCTGCCCCTTCAGGTGATGCTTGATCTGCAGCAGCTGAGTTGCGTTGCCGCCTTCTTCCCAGGCGACGTCGTCGAACAGCTCCAGCGAGATTGCTGCATCCGGCCGAGTATCCCCCAGACGTAGCAGCTCCAGTAGAGCCCACCACGTCTGATGCTGGTAACCCAGCGCGCTGGGAGCAGCGCTGTGTGCTGTCTTCGATGTCAACACGATCTCCGCCCAGCCGTCCCCCTGCGCTCCCCTGCGCGAGGCAAGTATGACGTGCTTCCTCCGGCTAGACGAGCACGGGATCGCGGCTCAGTCCTCTTCATCCGCTGGGTTCTGGCGCCTGTCAACGGCGCTGGTTGAGGTGCGCATGTGGGCCGGCTGCGCCAACGGGGCAAGCGGCGGTGTGACACGGAGTGACCTGGGTCGGGATCACTGCTGTGTACGGCCTTTGCGCGGCGGGTGGCACACAGGGCAGCGTTTGCCAGTGCCACCGCGGCGGGAGCGCTGATCGGGCGTGGCGTCCCAGCGTCCCGGACAGTCGGGCTTCGAGCAGGCCCACCGGCATAGTTTGGCGGAGCTCGGCCTGAGGTCCTTCGCGGTCAGGTTCGGTTCGTCGATCACTTCGACAAGCTCGTCGGCGATGGCAGGGTGCACGTCCTGCAGGGACTTACCGGGTTTGGGGCGCACCCTGGCGGCAACGGTGCGTCGGCGGGCGCATCGGGGGCATCCGCTCGACTGGCCTGTGCGGCGGCTTGGAGGGGCGGGGTACTCGTGTCGGCAGTGCGGTTCGGGGCACCGCCACTGGCATGTCTTGTTCGACGTGGGGAGCAGGTCGATCGCGGTCCAGTCGTGGTGGCCGACGACCTCGATGAGTTCTTCGGCCATCGTCGGGTTGACCTCGGCGAGTGATTCACCGGGACCGGGCCTGCTGTTTGCCGCGCCTACCTGTGCGTGACCGCACTGGCTGCAGCCTCGGCCGGCAAGTGCCCGGCTGTGCAGTACGGCCTTCCATTCGTAGCCGCAGTCCGGCTTCGGGCACCGCCACAGCCACACGTCGTTGCAGCCGGGCGGCATCCGATCAGGGGCCTTGCCCGGGTTGGTGAGGTTCGCAACAAATTCCTCCTTGAGGTAGGGGGCCACGTCCACCGCCGATACCTCGGGGCCGGCCACCGCCTTCTGCCACAGCTGCGCCCCCTTGGTGAGCGCCGCGGTGATCTCGGCCGGCGTGAGCTGTCGCCAGGAAAGGCCGCGGCGTCGCAGGACGACGCCCACTGCTTTCGCCCAGTCTTCGGGGTTCACCCCCGGCCCGGCCTCATGGTGGGGCAGACCGTGCACCGGGACGGGCGGCAGGCCGCGGCTGCGGACGCGTTCCACGTCGAGTCCGGCGGCGAGTGCTGCCGCGGTCTTGGCGGTGTCACGCTCCAGGCTTCCTGGCCTGTTGTGGGTCCACTCCGGGTCCAGGTCGATGAGCAGGCCGGGGGCCGGCTCGGGCAGGTACAGGTCGAAGCGGTCCTGACCGCGCCCGGGCAGGCGGAGGCGGTGGTCCAGTTCCACGTTGAGCCCGGAGGCGGCCTCGACGAGCATGGCGACGTTGCACTCGAACGGGGAGCGGCCGTGGCCGGTGCAGTCCGGGCAGCCGCGTCCATTGGTGCGGTTGGCGAGCGTCGCCGGCCAGAAATGCCCTTGAGTGCACTCCCACTCGCACAGGTCATGGGACTGCAGGCGCAGCGTGTCGGGGCCACGGTCGGGGCGGCTGAGGTTGCGGCGGAACTGCCGTGCCAGCGCAGGATTCAGATCGGCCAGTGATTCACCCGGGCCGGGAGCCCGGTTGCGGCGTTTCCAGCAATCAGGGCACCCCGAGGGTTTGACGGTACGGGTCCGAAACCGCAACTGGGCGGGCCACTGGTGACCGCATCCATCTGCGGAGCAGCGCCACTGGCACTGGTCCGTGGAAGACAGTCGCATGTCTTCCAGCGCCATACCTGGGCTGGACAGGTTGGACACGAACTCGGCCTTCAGTCGAGCCCGAACCACAGCCACCTCGGTAGCGCTTCGCCGTTTGCCCATGACGACAGATTCTGACAGCCGCCGCTGACAACGGCCGTCCACGTCCCGGCCGTGCTGCGGGTACCCCACGGAACTCTCGAGAGCCACGCCTCGCCCAGGAGGCACGTTCGTACCCGGGTGATTTCGCGTAGTAGGCAGACTGCAGGGACATGCCGTGTTAAAGATGCCTGTGTGCGTGTAACACGGGTGCTGATTGAGGGCTTCAGAGGTTGGGGACACTTGGATGTGCGTCCCGGCAACCATGTATTGGTGGCGGGGGTACCCCGCGCCGGACGCACCGACTTGATCACGGCCCTTGCCCGGGTCCTGGATCCGGATGCCGCGCGTGGCGCCTCCTTGTCCGATCTGCACCAGCGGCCGGTCATCCCCGACAGCGCTGACTCTGCGATGGCCGAGGCGGGCGATGACGCGGCCGATGGACAGCCGCAGGCAGTCGTGCAAGCCACAACCGCCAATGCTGTCGGTGCGGATGATGCGGCGGAAGAGGGCGCGTCCGGCAACACCGGCACTGCACCGCAGGCCCTCTCTGCGGTGCCGCAGCGGGTGGAAGCCGCGCAGGTCGAGGTGACGCTGACCGATTTAGATCCCGATGTGCAGCAGTTGCTCGATGGGGTCCTGGAGCCCTTGGAGGACTCCGGGTGCGCGAGCGAGGATCCTGACGCGTCTGCGGATGCTCCGCTGTGCGCTCGGCTGGCCTATCGCCTCAGCTATGACGAGGTAGCCGAGTCGCTGGAGTCGGTGGTGTACTTCCCGGCACGTAGCAATCCGGCGCTCGGTCAGTATTCGCGGGTTCCTGCCGCCACCCGGCGGATGCTGCCGGTCGTCACCCTCGATGCCGGCCAGCCCCTGCAGTTGCGTGCGGGTGCCGGCTTGCGGCGCATCCTCGACGAACGGGACGCCAAGGCCGGTGCCGCTGCGTTCGACGCACTGGCCCAGGCCGTCGCGGAGGCTGTGTCGGCGCTGTCGGCCGATCCGGCCGTGGCCGAGGCCGTCAACGCGGTACTCGCGGTCGGCGGGACCGGGGAACGGATCGGCGATGCTCCGCTCACCGCGGAGCAGGTCGGCTTCCGCACCGAGGACGGGTCGGTGGCCGCACTGCTGCGGACCCTGCGCGCGGCTCTGCATCTGGATGCAGGCGGCATGCTGGGGCTGGCTCAGCACGGCAGCACGGTCAGCGCGGTGTTGTCGATGGCCGAGGCGATGCTGCTGGCGACCGTGCCCGGGGCCGTGGTGCTCGCCGACGACTTCGGTGACCATCTGGACGCTCCGGCCACCGAGCACCTGGCGGCCCTGCTGCGTGCCCGCTCGGGGCAGGTGTGGCTGTCCACCCGGCGGCCGGAGGCCGCCCGGGCCTTCGAGCCCACCGAGGTCATCCGGCTGGTGCGGCACGGCGGCGTCCGCTCCCACCACCAGCTGACCAGGATCATGGACCGCAAAGCATTGATCGCAATGCGGCAGTGGCACACCCAGCTCCTGGCCGCACTGACTGCCCCCACGGTCGCCATCACCGAGGGCCCGCACGACGTGGCCGTACTGAGCATGGTCGACCGCCGTAGACCCCCTTCCACCCTCCCCTTGTCCGCCCACGGAGTGCGCCTGGTCGCCTCCGGTACCGGAGGCGAGGGGGGCATCAGCCAGATTCCCCGCGTCGCCAACCTGGCACGCCAACTGGGCTTCCGTGTCCTGGCGGTGATTGACCGCGACAAGGACAGCGTCCAGACCAGCGACGAGCTCGCCAAGGTCCAGGCCGCCTGCGACGCGGTGGTGCGGCTGCCGCCCGGCGCCATCGAGCAAGCCATGGCCGACGGCCTTCCGCTGCAGGCGCTCGCCGACGCCAGCGCCACGCTCACCGAGTACGGCATCCCCGACCCCATGGGCGGCCAGCTCACCGAGGCCGCGGTGACCAATCTGTGCAAGGTGATCCACAAACAGGGCCTGCACGAGCAGTTCCTGGAAGCCCTCTACGCCGAGCCCAACGCCCCGCACCCGCCGGTGGTGTCCATGACGCTGGCCCTGCTGGAACTGGCCGCCGACTCCTCCTACAGCGGTCAGAGTCTGATCGATGTGCCCACAGTGTCCCGGCCGGCGGGCGCCTGATGGGCTATCAGGCACGCGCGGACCAGCGCGCGGTGATCGAGAGCGTTGCGCCGGTACTGGTGGTCAGCGGTGGCGCCGGCACGGGCAAGACCACGACCGCGGTAGCTGCCGCCCGCGCCCATCTGGAAGCAGAGGACGAGAAACTGCTGCAGCTGCGGCAGGAAGCGGCCCGGCGCGGGTATCGCACCCAACTACCGGCCACCACACGGGTGTTGTTCCTCTCCTTCTCGCGTACCGCCGTCGCCCAGATCATCGACCGGGCTGCGACCGTCATCGGAGAGCTGCGGCCACGGCTGGAGGTGTCGACCTTCCACGGCTTCGCCTGGAGAGTCATCACCGGCTTCGGTGCACACTACGGCTATCCACCTCCGCAAAGCGTGCTCAGCCAGGCCAACCAGACCGTGCCCGGGGCCCCTCCCGGGCTCACGTACAGCCAGCTGATGCCGGCCGCCAGCCGACTCCTGGCGCTGGACAAGGTCCGCGACCACTACGCCGGGCGCTACACCCTCGTCATCTGCGACGAGTTCCAGGACACCGACGCCACCGAGTGGGCCTTCCTGCAGCAGATCTCCCCCGAAGCGCGTCGCATCCTGCTGGGCGACGTCAACCAGAGCATCTACGAGGGCTCGTTCAAACCCGGCGTGAATCCCGCCGCCCGAATCGCGGAGGCCATGGCACTGCCCGGCGCCCGCCGTATCGATCTGGAGGCGGCCAGCTACCGTGACCCCTCCGGTGTGCTGCCCGCCGCCGCGGAAGCTGCCCGCCAGCGCCGCTTCACCGACCCCGCCCTGCTCGCGGCCGCCCAGCAGGGCCGCCTGACCGTAACCCGGATCACGGACGATACCGGTTACGCGCAGGTCATCAACCTCGCCCGAGCCGCCCGCCAGAAGAAGCACACCGTCAGCATCTTCACCCACACCAACATCGCCACCACCTCCCTGTCCGACGCCCTGACCGCAGCCGGCCTGGTCCACGAACAGGTCGGCTTCACGGAGGCCCACGCAGAAGCACTCTCCGCCCAACTCGCCCTCATCCAGCACGCGCTCGGTCAGAAGCGCACTCAGGTCCGGCGGGCACTAGCCGTGTTCGTCACCGCTTGCCTGCGTAGGCGTGGGCTCCCTGATCTCGCACGCCAAATGCTGGACAAGTCCAACCCTGCACTGGAACGCGCCTTGCGGGCACTCGCGCTAGATCTACGCTCGGCGGGGACCGGCCCGAACGCCGACATCGACCGCCTGGCCGAGATCGTCACGGGCGCCTACGCACGCATCGGAACCTTCCGCGGCCAGGAAGCTTGGCTCCAGGCCGCCCCCACCACCCGCCGCGCACTGCGCATGCTCGAACAAGACCAGAGCATCACGGCAGTGGCCGAGGAGCTCCACCACGCCCGCGACGAAACCCTGGTGGGCGACACCCGGCCGCGCCCGCAGCCGGTACAGGTGATGAACCTCCACCAGACCAAGGGCCGCGAAGCCGACACCACCATCCTGCTGCTCGCCGACAGCGAATGGTACGGCTACGAAGGCGAGCCATTCCCCAACAACTCACGTCTGCTCTACGTGGTCATGACGCGCGCCCGCCACCAGGCACACCTTGTAGTCCCGGCCAACACCCACCCGCTGTGGGCACCCCTCATCGCCGCGTTGGACTAGCCTCCCCCAGCCCACGGCCGCCCGCAGCCGCGCGGCCAGCGCGCAGGAAAGGGACCAGCGTGCACGACGAGTCGGCGGGAAGGGCTCTACGCGACGTCGAGGGCGGGCAGCAGCGCGATCCGTCGGGCTGCCTGGCGGACTTGACGGCTGACCTCTTATCGCGTCCCGGGGTGGAGGCTGTGTCCTCAGGCAATTTCGGGCGAGGTTGACGCGCACGCGCCAGTCCGGGTCGGTCGGCGGGGAGGCTCCTGCGCAGGCTGAGGCCGACGCTGTCAGCGCTGTTGAGGAAGGATGCCAGACAGCGGATCCAGAGCTGGTGATGAACGGCCAGGATGGTCAGCGGGGAAGAAGGTCGGGTGCGAGCGCGTTGAGAAGTACGCCCGCCCCGGTCCGCCGGGCAGGCATCCGACGTTGCCGTGGTTGCCCGGCACCAGCACGCGGTAGGGGACGGACGGCCCCAACCTTCCACCCACTTCGAGCGCGCAGCACGCGGGCACGCCAGGCCCTGTCCGCGACCCGCTCCTCGTCGTACTCGACGCGCCGGAACAACCGCGACCACCTGACCGCTCCCCTGGTGGCATGCCCCGCCACAGAAAACACTCGCCGCCCAGCAACCGACACCCCGCTCCTGACGCTGCGCCGGGGCGTGCTCTCCTGCCCCGGGCCCCCTTGAGGGCTGTCTCACCGTGACGGCCTTCGGTACCGCCGAGGACGCCCAGCGCGACCACGTCGGGAATGTCCACGAACGTATCCGCGGGCCGGCCGCCGAGGGTGTACCCTCCACGCGGCCGATCCGCTCGCACGCGCCAGGCGGCTCACTCCTGTTCGGTGCGCCAGGTGTCCTTCGGGCGGCACACCAGCTTGCCGTCCACGACCTTGCACCAGATCTGGTAGCCGTTGGAGTACAGACTCTCACCGAGCCAGCGGTAGGCGTCCGCGTCCGGCCGCGTCGGTGGGTCGTACGGCAGGAAGTTGGCGGTTTCGTCGACGCTGCCGGTGCCGTCGTAGCGGGCGCCCCGGGGGTACGGGTACACGAGGCGAGAGCGGGTCATCGTGCCGTCCGTGAGGTGCTCGCGACGATCGGGCCGGGCTTGGTGGCGGTCTCGGTCCATGCCATGGCCGGGTGGGGACGTCGAAGGTGTTCGGTCCGTCGCCGCCGCAGTGGGCCACGCCCGAGAACATGTACAGCTGGCGAAGCAGTCGGCCGTCCTCGCGCCCATCGTCCTGCGCACGGCGTCGTAGGGTCCCCTGTGGTGAGATGTGCTGGTCGTTCCAGCCGTGCCACAGGAGCAGCTTGCCGCCGCTCTTCGCGAAAGTGCTGAGGTCGGGCCCAGGGCGGCGGCGAGGTAGCTGGAGGACTGGGCCGTCTTCCAGAACAACTCGGCGGTGAAGTCCGGGTCGGGGGCGTTGGTGTAGGCCAGGTAGCGAATGAAGGGACGTCACGAGGTTCTCGCTAGCCACCGTCGTGCCCTGCGTCCTAACAATGTTGGCGCGATACTCCTCGGGTATCGACCCGCGGTACGGAGGGCTTCGTTCCCTGTCCCAGCTGCGCCGTTCAGCAATATCTGGCGAGGCACCCCGAGGTCTTCAGACCCAGGAGGAACCGCTTCCCCAGGCTGCTCACCCGGCATCGGTCAGGCCTCGCGCAGTGCCGTCAGTCCTGCGCGGATGCGCCGGGTACGCACTTGCGCGAGTTCTTGCGGGTTCAGGGGGTGAGGCGGGGGCTGGGGCGAGGATGGCGGTTGGCGCACTGGTCGGCGTCGGCCTGCACCGTGATGTCGCAGCGCGTGCACGTCCATTGCGTGGCGGGAGTCGCCAGAGCTTCCTTGAGTTCGGTTTCGTCAGCCGCCGGGGCAGTTCTGAGGAAGCGGGCGGCATGCTCGCGCACGAGGAGATCGGGGTCGGACAGAAGGCCTCTGGCTTCGCGGTGGCGCCCTTCGCGGGCAAGGGTGAAGGCGCGGATGCGTGCCGCTCCAGCGCGGACTGCGGGGTCGTCCTGCGGCAGCGCTAGATCGGGCCAGCGGTGGGCCAGCAGGGTTCCGGCGTGCAGGCGGACCTGGGCAGACAGTTCGGGCAGTACTGCCAGGAGCCGGTCTTGCAAGGATGCATCCACCGAGGAAGCGGAGCCGGCCACTTGTACCGCTAGGTGGACAAGCCAGGGGTTTGCTCCCTGAAGGGCTTCGATCACGAGGCCGGTGTCCACGGTGCTCGGGGTGAGGGTGAGTGTGGGAGTGCGGGTGCCCGGCAGGTAGAGCAGTCCCCAGTCTGGATGCTGGGGGCGCTCATCGCGCAGACTGCGCAGTTGGGCGCAGATGAGGGCGGTGCTGGGGGAAATGCAGTCCAGCACGATGCGGCAGATGCGCTCGGTCAGTTCCGGCTGTTGTTGCAGCGCCTCGGCAGGGATCATCGCGGCCTCATCGGCGATGCCGAGAACCTCGATGAAGCCGGCGGCGGCGTCCAGGTGCCAGGCCTGGTCCGGGGTGAGCGTGACGGGTGTCGTGTCGAGCTCCGCGAACAGGTCGAAGGGCTCCGCGATCGCGGCAAAGGATTCCGCCAGCTGGCGGGCATTGAAGGGCGTCCTCCGCCGCGCCTTGAGGGCCTGGGAGGCGGCGTGGTGTCCCAGCCTGGGCAGCTCTGTCTCTAGCCATTGCACGGTCCTGTAGCTCGCCTTGTAGGCGGCGTCGGTGAAGACGTCGGCGCTGATGGATCGTTGCGGCAGCAGGTGAACGACAGCGGCATGCACGAGCTCGTCGAGGCCGGCGAGAACGCGGTAGAGAGAGTTCGGGTCGGATCCGGCTGCGGCAACGAGCGCTGCCTCCAAGGTGTCCAACTCACGGTCGGTGAGTGCGGTGCCGCGCTGACGGGCTTGCCGCTGGGCGCAGAGCGCCGTGATCACCGCCTGCTGCCTGGGTCCCCATTGGCCGGCAGCAGTGATCAGCTGCCCCGTCTGTTCCGGGTCCAGTTCGTCGTCGGCAAGGCGGGCGGCGAGTTCGGCGCGAGGAGAGCGGCCCCGGTTCAAGTCCAACAGGCCGTGCTCTTTGGGTGCCGGGTAGGAGTCGGGGACAGTGTCCAGGCGGTCCAGCTGGGCCTGGCTGCAGGCGTGCAGGGCGTCGGGCTCGAAGACTGCTCCATCGGTGACGGCGTCATGCACCAAGTCCAGCAGTCGTCCGCCGTCGTCGAGGGCGCGTGTGACAAGGGCGTGTGCGGCGGTCGGTGACAGGCTGGCGGCAAGGCGTCCGCACTCGTGCCGACCGGGGTCAGCCAGGAGCTCCTGCATCCACTCGGCGATCCCGTCCTGGTCTTTCAAAGCCCAGCGCACTTCGCCGATCTCGGCGAAGAGACGGGTGCGGGCGGTGAGCTGTCCGTTGGGCGTGTCGGTGATGAAGATCCCTGCTGCCGCGTCCCAGTACTCCAGAACGTGCCGGGCCATGGCTGCCGCCACGCCGGCCGGCTTGCCCCAGTGCTGCTGCAGTCGGGCGGTGACAGCTGCGTGTGTGTCCTGCCAGGAGGCGCTGCCGGAAGCAGCGATCAGGTGGGCGATGTCGTCGAAGCAATCGAGCAGGACCTCGGCGGTCAGGTCCGGGTCCGTGTCTGGCACGGGCCGGTAGGGACGGGCCGTCTCCCAGCGGCGAACGCTGCTGTTGATCACCTCACTGAGCAGGCCGGCTCTGCTGCTGGGCACGGCTGCTGCCGGGCTCTGGGCGATGAGCAGCACCATCAGCGTGGCGAGCAGAGGCACCCGCCACAGGTCGGGCTCGGCTCTTTGGGATTGCTCGATGCGCTGTGTGCGGTCTGCGATCCACACATCGGTGTCTTCGTGCCCGGCGAACTTGGCGGCCACGGTGTGCAGGAGTTGATCGAGCGTAGCCTCCAGGTCTGTGGGTTCTCGCAGTTCGTAGACGGGCAGCTCGAGCCGTTCGGCCGCCGGGGCCGCGGAGTGCCGGGTGGTGATCACCACGTCCAGTTCGGCGGGCAGGCGGCCGATCAGGTCGGCAACAGCCTCGATAACTGCGTCCTGCCGGTCGAGTACTTCATCGAGGGCGTCCAGCAGGAGCAGCGCCTCGCCGCGTTCGATGTATTCGATCAGGGCTTCCTGCAGCACCTGTTCGTCGGTGGCCGCTTGGACCACGTCAGCGAGGTCCAAGCGGCTGGGACCTGTCGCGTTCAGCAGCGGCACCAGGTCGCGCAAGCGCAGCCACACCGGTACGGGAGCCAGGTCGGTCGCGGCCCAACGGGCCGCGATCAGGCGTGAGGCAACGGTTTTGCCCGATCCTGGCCGACCGACGAGCATCAGCCGCCCCTGGCGCCGGACCGCGTCGGCGAGCCCGTCGCGTACCTCGCGCGGGGGATGGGAATCGGCCGTGAGGCTGCCTGTCACCCCGTCGACCGTCATGGATTCAACACCAAAACCAAGATGACCGAGCGGGAGGAGGTCCTGCTGGGCCGCCCAGGACTCGCGGTAGGCGCGCACGGCCAGGAGTCTGGCCTGCAGACGGGCAGCGGCAGCACCCTCTCGGTCGGCCACCAGCGGCAGTTGCGCGTCAGCAAGCCAGCTCAGCCAGGCGGGCAGCTGGGAGGAGGCCCGCTGTTCGGCCTGATGCCGGACCGCGGCACGCAGGGCGCGAAAGGCCGCCTGTCCATGACCGACGGGAACGACAGCCGCAGTCAAGCAGGCAACACCCAGGAACTCTTCTCGCTGGTCGTCACGGGCATCCAGGATCTGGATCTTCGCCGCATCCAGCAGCAGCGTCGTATCCTGCTGGTTGAGGCCCTGGCCGGCCGCGAGGAACTGCAGCCGCTGAAGCTCCCGGGATTCTGCACTGGTGGGGGATGCGCCAGCACGCCGCGTTGTCAATGCCTCGGCGAGAACTTGGATGTTTTTGGGTGCCCGGGTGACGACGAGAAGCAGTTCGTCGCCTGCACGGCACTCCCCCGATGTGATGGACCGACACCACTGGTCAACAGTGTCCTGGAATGCCTTTGGGGACGCGGACAGCTTGGCCTGCATGTATGCGCACGTGTCGTCCGCGAGATCGACCACGACATCGTCGACGTGACGGTCGGCCTCCAGACGCAGCGTCACCACTGGAGCAGAGGACTTCAACCAGGGCACCCCCTCCCCCAGCAGCCCGTAGGTGACCAGCAGCGCGGCGATGCCGGCCCGGTGGGTGGCCCCGGCCTCGTTCGTGGCTCCGCCCAGCGCCCCGGCCCGTGCTGCCTGCATGTGTCGCACTCCCTGTGAGCTGAAGATGCCCCCGCGGGGGCTCATCGGCGTCCAGACTGCTTCGGCTGCGATGTTATGTCCGTGTGGCCGACGGTGTGCAGGAGCGTGATCGCCGTGGCGAAGGCGCCGAGCGCCAGTAACGCCCGAGCGGCCGCCCCGGCCGAGGCGGTCAGGATGATCGCCCATCGCTGCGGAAGTCTCCCCGGCCGGGCGGGGTGCTTGCTGGGATTGTGTTTCGTCTGGGACTCCGATTCTTACCCCGAAGACCTCCATGCTGTCCTCACCGACCCCGTCATCGGGGTTGCTGGCGCCCACCCATCCGACCTGGGATGGATGGCTTCTGCAGTACGGGCGTGCCTGTCTACTGCTTATCCGCAGTAGGGGTTCTCACCACAACTGCGGCAGTCTCACCTCAATCTGCAGGACCGCAGGTAAACGCCCCGAGCAGGGTCCAGAACCCCTCGCAAACCATCTGCGGCACCGCAAGTCACCGGCATGCGGTCACCGCAACAACAGTGCGACTTCACAGTCAAGCAGGTGGTGAAGGCGAAATGGCGGCTCACCCAGCGCGGGTTCGGCCCCTGGGCAAGGATCTACCGCAAAGTCCAGGGGCGCGAGCGGCAGTGCGTGCAGCTGGCGATCCTGGCCTGGGATGCCCTTGATGAGCGGGCCTGGCCCGGCGTTGCGGAGATGGAGCCGGCCGACATCGCGCGCGTCCTGGGGGTGTACGCGCAGCGGGTCATCACTCCGCGAGGGTCGACGGCCGTGTCGGGGCTGGAGCTGATGACGGCGCTGCGGCCGCCCACCCGCGCGGTGCAGGACCCGCAGACGGGGAACTGGGTGCCCGGCCACAACCCCGGCTCACTGGGCACCGAGCCGATGGACCCGGCGCCGCCGGAAGCCACCCCTGAGCACCTGGTCGTCGTCGAGAGCGGCTGGAGCGGGGGGTTCCTGAACGAGGAGGCGTACCAGTGGGTGCGGCCGGTGGACCTGCTCACCGATGAGGAGTGCACCCTCCCGTTCGCAGTCGGCCTGGACCTGAACACCGCGTTCCTCGCCGCCGCGGCCCGTCTGGTCGTCGGCCTGTCCGCCCCCGACCACTTCGTGGGCCCGACGTTCAACCCGAAGATTCCCGGCTCCTGGCTGGTCGACCTGTCCCACGTCGAGGTGGACCCGCG
The DNA here is from genome assembly GCF_001418475.1 of Streptomyces ossamyceticus. Lineage (GTDB taxonomy): Bacteria > Actinomycetota > Actinomycetes > Streptomycetales > Streptomycetaceae > Streptomyces > Streptomyces ossamyceticus. The sequence continues at coordinate 15,708 of NZ_LIQX01000245.1, forward strand.
TCTGCCCTCGCCCTTCACGCCGGACGGAACCCGGCCGACGGGACCTGCCTGGTACCAGACACACACCGTCGCCTACGCCCAGGAACTCGGCTACAACGTCCAGCCGTTGGAGGCGTACCTGCGGCGCGAGACCGGCGCCTATCTGGACCCGTGGCACGACCGGCTCAAGAACGCCTACGTCGACACCCTCGCCGACCTCGGCGTCACCAAGGACCTTTCGGACGCCGAGTTCCTCGCCGCGATGGAGCGACACAAGGACACCGACCCCGCCATGGCGGCCGTCCTCGCGGCCATCAAGGCCACCGTCAAGGGCGGCATCGGCAAACTCCGCGAGCGCCCCCAGGGCAAGAAGCACAAGGAGGGCGAGCGGTGGCCGGCCCTCCAGCGCCCGACCTGGCGGCCCGACATCCGCGCCGCCGTCATCTCCAAGGCCCGGGTCAACATGCACCGCAAGATGCGCAACATGGCCACGATGACGGGCCTGTACCCGCTCGCCGTGCTCTCCGACTGCGTCGTCTACCCCTCACCCGGCGACAGCCCGCTCGACTTCCTCCCCTATGCCGCCTCCGGCAAGCCCCAGCCCGGCGCCTTCCGCCTCGGCCCCACCCCCGGCCTGGCAAAGCTCGAAGGCGTCCAGCCGATGCTGTGGGCGGTCGACCTGATGGAGAAGGGTTACAACCCGGCCCGCCATATCAAAGGCGGCGACGCCGTCCTGGACGAAGGCGAGTAGGCGCTGTGGGAGAGATCGACGACGCCATCGAACGCGCCGACCGGGAGGGCTTCACCCGCCAGCCGCCCAAGACACTCCAGGCACGCATCAACTTCCTGGTGAAGCAGCTCAAGACGACCAAAGCCGTCGCGGCGGAACTCGGAGTCAGCCAGCGGTCGGTGGAGCGCTACCGCAAAGGCGAACGCAAGCACCCACCCAAGGCGATCGCGGACCGGATCGACAACGCGGTACGCCAGCGCTGGCAGCCGCAGGTCCGCAAACGCCGGCAGAAGCAGGCCGCCACCGCGACCGGGATCACCGTAGAGACGAGGGCCCGATTCGGGTACACCGCGCCCATCGGCACCACCGACGACGGACGCTTCCGGCGCCTGACCGTACATCTCCCCCCGCAGTTCGCGCAGCGCCTGTTCGACGCCCGCAACACCGGGGCCAGCGACCAGCAGATGCGCCAGATCATCGCCGAAGGACTCAAAGAGATCTACTTCCAAGACGGCGGAGCCCGCGCCCAGGGACTCTCCGACGTCACCCTCAACGACATCGACTACCTCGACCTCGACTACTGACCCGGCAGCGACCGGGCACACCGGGCCTGATCGTCGGATCTTCTTGAGTATGTGGACTTGCGGCACCTGCCGGAGGTGACTGCGGCGCAGCGGCGGTGGGCCGGTGTGGCTCGGCGAGCTGTGCGGGCCGGGGCCGAGCCGGCACGGGTGTTCACGCTGGCGCACGCGGTGGTGGCCCGATGGTGGGAGCATGCCTTCCGCTGGGAGCGGGAGACGGTCTGGCCGCGGCGGCTGCACCAGGTCGCGGGCGGTGCCGCCGGGACGGAACTGGAGCGGTGGCGGATCGTGGGACGCGACGCGGTCGTCTTCCCCGAGGTGGCGGCCGTCGTCGACGCGCTGCTGGGTCCTGCCATGGTCCGGCTGGCTGGTCTGCTGGGCGAGGCGTCCCGTACAGGCGGCAGTCAGTCGGTGGGGGCAGCCTCCGGACTATCCCGCTTGCCAAGCGCAACCGTCCATCCTGAGGCATCCACTCCTTACTGAGGACGCGTTCGCCGATGTTGCCGGTGAAGGAGCCGCGCCCAGCTTGGCTCGTACAGCGGTCACTGACCGGCCGTGCACAAGCGATGGTCAGTTCCGCGAGTAGGCCGTGTTCCCACCGAGAGGAGCGCCAGGATGCGTGAGCCGACATGGACTGTGCACTTCACTTCGAGGGATGTCGTGCAGCCGAAAACTGCCGCGCCAGAGCTACGAGGACTGCCAGACGACCTGGGCGTGTGGCTGGACGAGGCGGGCCTGCCGGACGGACTGCCGTTCCTGCTGTCTCCGCGGTGGGAGTACGACGTGGCGCTGAACTCCTACTTCCAGCGGCCGCAGTTGGTGGTCGCGCCATGGAACAGCAACGCCAATCGGGCCCGGGCCTTGGCCAGGTTCTTGACATTCGTGTACCGGGCGCGGGGTGGGCGGGGGTGGCGGGAGGTCACCGAAGCTGATCATCTGGCATATCACCAGTGGCGCCGGCGGGACGCGGCCGGGCCACGGGTGTCGGGCGGCACGTGGGGCCAGGACGTCTCCCACATCAACCAGTTCTACGTCTGGGCCGTCCGGCAGGGGCAGATAGGCGCGGTGCCCATCCCGCACCGGCTGTCCAGGGCCGCGCCCTGGGGCGTGCCGTCTGCCGCCCGCGTTCCGGCGACGGTTCCGGCGACCTATGCCCATGACCGGGGCGGTGAGCGCATCGAGTGGCTGCCACCGGCGTCATACCGGCTGTGGCGGGACGTGGGACTGCGGGGATACGGGCCCGACGGGCTGCCGTCGCGGCGGTTTCGGGGGCGCTGGGCGGCGCGGAATGCGGCGTTCGCCGACCTGATGGTGCGTACCGGCATGCGGCTGTCCGAGCAGGCCACCTGACGAGGCTGGAAGTGCCCACCGGGCCGGGGGCGGGCGGCTATCAGCGTTTCTGGCTGCCGGGGGCGATCGCAAAGTTCTTCTCCGCCCGCTGGGTCTATGTCCCGCACAGCGTGGTGGGCGAGCTGGCTGCCTACGCGGAACTGGATCGGGCTCAGGTGGTCGAGGACGCCCGCGCGGCCGGCGTCTACCGCAGATGGCGTCGTCCGCTGGTCATCGACGACCCGTCGCGGCCGCAGCTGGCCCGCATCACCGGGAGCAGCATCCGCCGCGTGGTGAACCTGTCCGAGCTCACGGCGGGGGAACGGCGCCGGCTGCTGGTGGAGGGTGAGGACGGCCTGGAGCCGGCGCTGTTCTGGCTCGGTGAGGGCGGGCAGCCGCTGGCGGTGTCGACGTGGAAGAGCGTCTTCGCCGAGGCCAACAAGCGCTGCCAGGCGCGCGGGGTCACGTTGTCCTGTCATGCCCATCTGCTGCGGCACAGCTTCGCCGTGGTGACTCTGGAACAGCTGCAGCGCGGCCACATCGCAGCCCTCGGCGAGCTCAACGAAGGCCAGCGCGGCCACTACACGCGGATCTTCGGCGACCCGCTGGACTGGGTGCGCCGCCGGCTGGGCCATCGCTCCGTGGTGACGACGACCGTGTATCTGCACGCCCTGCAGGAGCTGGAGATGGAAACGCGCATGGCGCTGGTGCCAGATACCTGGGAGGACCCGCGCGATACCCCGCTGCAGCGGATCGGCGACGACCTGCGCGCCCCGGCCAACGCGGGCGGAGTGAGCAGGTGAGCCGGCGGGGGCGGGGCAGCACCGGGCCAGGCCGTCCGGCAGCGCTGCCCCATGGCGCCTACGCACCCGCCGAGCCCGTGCAGCAAGGGGCGGACGGCACGATGGTGGTGGCCTTCCACGGGGACGACGGCCGCCGCGCCATCTTCGACGTCTCCCGGCTGCCGCTGCCGGGCTGGCACCAGGCCCTGGCCGCCGCGTTCGCCGAGCGGACCGGCCCGGCCGGAGGGCTGCGCACCCACGCCGCGGCGCGGACCGGCTGGGGGTCCCTGGTCCGCCTGATGCGGTTTCTCGGCTCGCTGCCCCAACCGCCCACGGTGCCGGGCGAGCTCACGCCCGAGCATGTGACGGCCTTCCACGCCCACCGGATGGCGACCTCGCCGGCCACCGCGCGCCAGGACCTCACCCGGGCCCGGTTGCTGTTCACCCGGCCCGGTCTGTGCGAACAGGTCGCCCCGCAGGTGATCGACCACCTTCGGCGACGCCTGCCCGCGCCCCGGACGCCGATGGCGGCCACTGGCACCGCCGCCCCACCGAAGACGGACGGCACCAAGCGGCTGACGAGCGGATACTCCGACGGTGAACTGGCCCGGCTGATGGCTGCCCTGCGGGCGGACGCCAGCAGAATCCGCGACCGTATCCGGGCCGGGGAGGACTTACTGCGCCGCTACCAGAGGGACCCGCAGGCCCTGGACGAGGAGGACCGCGCCCTGGGACGGATGCTGGAGCAGATGGCCGCCACAGGCCAGGTCCCCACACCACCCGGTGCCCGCCCCAACCCGTTCGCTCCCGAACGTCTTGCCCTGGCCGGCCGTCTGTTCCTGACGCTGCGAGATCTTCCTCCGCTGTTGCTGCTCGCGGCCGCACTGTCCGAACGCAACGGTGAGACGGTCAAGGAACTGCCCGTGGCGCACCGGATGCTGGACGACCGGGCGGTCGAGGTGGTCATCGTCAAGCGCCGGCGGGGAGCGAGCCGCTGGTCGGAGACCGTCACCTGGGAGATCGGCGCGCCGGGCCGGGAACTGCACACACCCGGCGGGTTCTACCTCCTGCTGCTGGAGCTGACCGCCCGCAGCCGCCGGCTGCACGGCTCGCCATCACCGCTGCTGTGGTGCGTGTGGCGCAACGGACACGGAGCCGGGCTGGGGGTCGCCGACGACCACTGCGCGCCCTTCGAGCACTCCCTGCGGGGAACCCCGATCCTGCCCAGCGCCTGGGCCGCCGATCGGCGCCGTCCGCTGCTGGCCGATCCACAGCCCGGTCGTAACGGCGCACCGGGCCCGGGGCAAGTCCTGCCGCTGCAGGTGAGCTTCAACCGCATCAAGACCAGCATGGAGGTGCGGCGCACAAAGCGGATGGGCGGCCACCTGCCCTCGGCCGCCAAGTCCAACACCATGCCCGTGCTGTTCCGCCACTACCTCAGCGGCGATCCGGTCATCACCTCCTGGGCCGAGGAAGTCCTCGGCGAGGCGCTCGCCGACGCCGAGCAGGCAGCCCGCCTGGCCCACGAGCGAGCCGTACAGGCGGCCGGCGGCGGACCCCGCGTCCTTCCCGGACCGGCCGACGCCACGGCACTGACCGAGGCCGGGCTCGCACCATCGGCTGCCCGGCAGGCCGCGGACGGCGCTTTGGACACGGGCTGGAGTGCCTGCGCCGACCACGACCGCCACCCCCTCACCCAGCAGCCGTGCCAGGTCTCCTTCCTCGACTGCTTCCACTGCGGGAACTGCCTGATCACCCGGGACCACCTGCCCCGCCTGCTCGCCCTGAGCCACGCCCTGGCCCAGCGCCGACGCGAACTGTCCGAAGAGCAGTGGTGGCAGCGCTACGGCCCGGCCTGGGTCGCCATCCGCCAGGACATCCTCACCCGATTCACCCCGGCCGAACTCGAGCAGGCCCAGACCCACCAGCCGCACGGCGCACTGCTCGACCTGGCTGAAAACCCGTGGGAGACCCCGTGACCACCGCCCCGCACAGCCAGCCCGCGGCCGTCTCGCTGCCGCCTCACGCGCAGGAGGGCAACCCGTTTGTCCTCCACGGCTGTCCTCTGAAGCCCGGCAGCCGGCTACAGGAGACGTCCCGCTTCACTGACGACGTGTGGAACCTGGGTCCGGCCATGGTCAAGAAACACGACCGCCGGTTCATCCTCGACTTCCGCCTCATCCCCGCCACGCATCGCCACGTGGGCAAAGAACTCTGCTACGCCATGCTGTCCGGACCCGCGCCTGTCGGTGAGAGGCAGCCCGCGGCCGCGACCGTCCGCACCGTCTTCACTGAACACGTCCGCTTCCTGCGCTGGGCCGCCGCCCGCAGTGGGCGACTGGAGAAGCTCAGCGGCGCGGATCTTGAGGACTACCAGCGATTTTTGATCCAGTCCCTCCCCCGCGCCGGTGCCCGCCAGAGTGCCCGGGCAGGCGCCCGCAAGTTCTGGCTCTGGCGAAGCTGCCTGTCCTGCGACGCCCTGCGGTTCGACCCCGCCCACATCGACGGATGGAGCGAAAACGCCGCGCACCGGCGGGAAAACACCACCGCCCGCATCCCCGAGGAAGTCCTGGGACCGTTGTTCGTCTGGTCCATGCGGTTCATCGACGACTTCCGCGCCGACATCCTCGCCGCCGACCACGCCTGGCACACCCCTGCCCCGCCGGTTAAGCCGCCCGCCTATGGCCAGGTTTCCGGACTGGTGCGGACCTGGCTAGACGAACAGCTCGCCACAGGGCAGCCACTGCCCGGTTGGCGCGGCAAGCCCAGCTTGACGGCGATCGCCCACGCCGTCGGATGCAGCAGAATCTCGGTGAGCCGTCACCGCCGCATGATCGACGAGACCGCTGCCCTCCTCGGTATCCGCCCCCAGCCGGTCAGCGACCAGCCCATCCGCGGCCGCCTCGACGGCCAGCCCTGGATCCAGGCGATCCTGGCCGACTACAGCGAACCCGACAGCCTCGCCAACCTCGCCCGCCTCCTGCAGGACGCCTGCTACATCGCCCTGGCCTTCCTCTCCGGCGCCCGCGACAGCGAACTCAAACACCTCCAACGCGGCTGCCTGACCGTCGAACGCGACGCCGACGGCCACCCCTACCGGTGGAAGATGCACAGCCTCGCCTTCAAAGGCGAAAGCGACCCGGCCGGCACTCCCGCCACCTGGAACATCGGCGAACCTGCCGCACGGGCCATCACCGTCCTTGAGCAGCTGCAGCCGCCCGGCAGTGACTACCTCTTCGCGCCCCTGCCCCACACCCCCGGCGCCCTCCCGGACCCCGTCAACCAGGTCCTGAGCAGCGGCGCCACCAACGCCCGCCTGAACCGGTACACCGCCTGGATCAACGACTACTGCCAACGCAACCAGCGCAGCGACGGCATTCCCGCCATAGACCAACAGCAATGGCACCTGACGAACAGGCAGTTCCGGTGCACCCTGGCCTGGTACATCGCCCGCCGCCCCGGCGGCGTCATCGCCGGAGCCCTCGCCTACCGCCACCACTGCATCCACGTCTTCGAAGGCTACGCAGGCACCAGCGACTCCGGCTTCCGCGCCGAAGTCGAAAGCGAACAAGCCCCAGCCCGCGGCGAACACCTCATGACCGCCATCGACGCACACGAACACACCACACTGACCGGCCCCGCCGCCGACGAAGCCGCCCGCCGCCTGCAGGAATTCGGCACCCGCGCCCGCTTCGACGGAAAAATCATCCTGGACGAAGCACGGCTGCGACGGCTGATGGCCCGGCACGATCCAGCCGTCTATCCCGGCCAGTACGTCACCTGCGTCCACGACCACGCCAAAGCCCTGTGCGAGAAAGCCCGCAACCGGCGCAGCGAAGGCCTTCCCGACCACGGCGGCTGCAAGCCCCTGGCCTGCCGCAACGTCGCTCTCACCCCCGAAAACACAGCTGCCTGGCAACGCGAAATCAACCGCATCGGCCAACGCCTCACCACCCGCCCACCCCTGCCACCGCTCCTGCAGCACCGGCTGCATGCCCGCCGCGACGAGATCACCGCATTCCTGAAACGGAACAACATCACGGCACAGGAGAGCGCATGACCCGCCCCGCCGCCATCCCCACCGAAACCCGCGCCCGCCAGGTCACAGACCAGTACCTCAACGACTGCCGCACCAACGGCAAACGCCCCAGCGTCCTCGCCCTCGCCGCCAAACTCGGCCTCAGCAACACCACCTTCCGCCGCCACTTCCCCCAACTCACCCAACAAATCACGGCTTTTCGCAGCCATCCAGCCTCATCAGCCGACCACGATGCACGGCCAAGTCCCTACGACGTCCTCACCGCCAGAAACGCCAAACTCCGCCGCGCCAACCGGGCCCTGACCGACAACCTCCACTACGCAGCCGCCCACATCCAACGCCTCGCCCTGGACAACGCCCGCCTCCGCCAAGCCCTCGAAACCAGCCACAACATCACCCACATCGACCAGCCAGGCATAAACCGACAGCGCTGAACCCTCCCCCACCCACCCGCCATGACCGCAGCAACTCGAAGCGGTCAACGGTCAACCCACAACCACCACCACAACATCGCCGTCGATGTCGCCACCCGTGCCATCCTCGCCGCCGTGCTGTGCCCGAGTGCGACCAAGGCCGTGGACGCGGCGCTGCTGCTGGCGGAGATGGCCGTCCCCCACCC
>NZ_LIQX01000246.1:0-14902 GCF_001418475.1 Streptomyces ossamyceticus
GGCCGCGCACACCCCTGCTGGACCGGGAGCGCATCACCACCACCGCGCTCGAACTCGTCGACGCGCAGGGCGATTTCAGCGTCCCTCAGATCGCCCGGCGGCTCGGGGTGCAGACCGGTTCCGTGTATCACCATGTGGACGGCCGGGACGGCATCGTGGAACTGCTGCGCGAGCGGGTCGCCGAGGGCATCGACGTCTCCGCGCTGGAGCTGCGCCCCTGGGACGAGGCCCTCGCGGCCTGGGCNNGCCGCCTTCGCCGCCCACCCCCGGGCCATCCCGCTGCTCATGACGTCCCCGGTGCGGGCCCCGCGTGTCCTGGAGCAGTACGAGCGTGCCGTCACGCTGCTCCTCGACGCGGGCTTCCCGCTCGCCGACGTGATGCCGGTGCTGGTCGCCCTGGAGAACGTCGTCCTCGGTTCGGCCCTGGATCTGGCCGCGCCGGAGGCCATGTGGGAGATCGCCGACGAGACGGCCACGCCGCGCCTGACCGAGGCGCTCGACGCGATCGGCGACCACCGCGCGGACGCCGCCTTCGAGCTGGCCCTGGAGGGCTTCCTCGACCACGCGCGCCGCAGACGGGAGACACACGCGACGCTCTGACGACGGCGGAGGCCGGCGGCGTTGTCAGTGGGGGCTGCCACCATGGGCCGCATGGACGAGGTCGACGAGGAAGTCATCCCCATTCTCCGTGTCGCGGACGCCGCGGCCGCGGTCGCCTGGTACGAGCGGCTGGGCTTCGCCCAGCAGTGGGAGCACCGCTTCGCACCGGGGCTCCCCGCGTTCGTCGAGGTCGCCCGGGGCGGCATACGGCTGTTCCTGTCGGAGCACGAGGGCGACGCCCGTCCCGACACCCTGGTCCATCTGCGGGTCCGCGACGTCGACTCGCTCGCCTCCGCGTTCGGTGTACCGGTGGAACAGGCCCCGTGGGCGCGCGAGATCGCACTGCGCGACCCGGACGGCAACCGGTTGCGGATCGGCACGCCGACGCGCTGACCGGCGCGGGACCGCCCGCCTCCGACGGCACGCGCCTCGAAGCCGGGGGACGCCGGTCGCAGCGCGCTCGCTCTCCTGGATGTCTCCGATTGCCGTGGTCCGCACCGTTGCTGTCGTGGGCGCGGTGCTGCTGGGCGCGCTCGCCGCGTGCGGGGGTGACTCGACGGCGCGGACCCCGTCCTCGCAGGCCGCCGCCCGGCCCACGGCGTCGGCCGTGAACATCGATCAGCGACGCGACATGTCCGCCGCCCGCGTTCACCCGGTTCGGGACCATGCCGCGTGGTCTGAGGTTCAAGTACGTAAGGGCGTCACTCACGCACCGGACGCGGGGCGGCAGGAAAACTCCTGTGCGGTGATTCGTACACCTCTGCGATCATCCCGGAATGGCCAATCGTCTCGCATCCGTGGTTCTCCGGCACACCCGTCGTCTGCCCGCCCCCGAGGGGTCCGCGGGCGACGGCGCCGCCGCCGCGCGGCAGTTCGATGCCGCGTTGCTGTCGGTGGGGTTCAAGCTGTCGGCCGACCTGCTGGCGCACCTGTCGGGACTGTCGCGGGCCGCGGTGGTGCACACCGCCACGCGCACGCTGCGCACGGTGCGCGAGATGGTGGGCGACCACGTCGCGCACAACACGTACTTCATCGACTTCCCCGCGAACGTGCCGGACACCGAGGAGTTCTGGACGCGGTGCGTCGCCGAGGCGCTCCGCGACCGCAAGGCGCGCGGCAGCGTGCTCTCCCAGCTGGCGCACGGGGTGCTGAACCTGCTCAGCCTGCCGTCGTACGGCCGCTACCAGCACACGTACGAGGAGATGCTCGCGGTGCAGGACGAACTGATCGCCTCGGCCGGTGACCGGCTGACGGTCCTGCACCTCGGCGAGACCCTGGACGACGAGGTCACCGCCCTCTACCTGGCGCTCGCGGGCAGCACCACACCGCTGGGCGAGGAGCACCTCGCCGACCTGAAGCTCCTCGCGGAGCGGTGCGCGAACGGTCCGCAGCCCGAGGCGATCCCGGTCCGGGAGAACCGCGCGGTCGTCAACGAGGCCCGCCTCGCCGTCGGCGCCGACCTGCTCCTGGACACCGTCACCGATGTGCTGCGGCTGGCCTGCGCCCTGTCGGGCGGTGACGTGACGCTGCGGGAGCCGACGCGGTTCCGGACGCTGCCGCGTCCGGTGCGCCGGGCGCTTCTCGCCGGCCTGGACGCCGTGGTCGCGGAGAGTCCCGCGAAGCTCTGCGACGTGCGCGCGTACCGCGAGCCCTTCAAGCGCCTCGGTGAGCGCCTCCACCCGCACGAGTACCCGCGGTGGCCGCACGCCGCCGAGGTGTTCGCCGTGGCCCGCGCCGAGAAGGAGGCACTGTCCCTCGACAGCCGCGCGCAGCGACTGCTCGGTGAGGGCGATGTCCCCGGCGCCGTCGGCCTGCTGCGGTCCGCACCCGGCAAGCTGTTCCGGGCCCTGGACCACCTGCTGCGGATCGCCGCCGACCAGGAGGAGCGGGACGCCGTGGTGGCCGCGGCCGTGGACGTCGCGCCGCAGGTGTCGGGCCGGGTCGTGCTGGCGGTGCGCGAGCATCTGCTCAACCGGGAGCGGGAGTCCGGCGAGCGCCGGGTGTTCGTCAACCGCCGGGGCCGGGCCTGGGTCGCCGCCGACGCGCGGCCGGCCGTGCCGGCGGTGGACCGCGAGCGCCTGATCGCCGCCCTCGACGCGGAGCTGCGGCACCGCCTGCCGGTGCCGGCCCGGCTATTGGTCGACCCGGACGTCCTGGACGTGGCGCTGCCGCTCAGCGGCCGGGCGACGACCGCCGGGCTCGGGGTGCTGCCGCGGGGCTCCGCGTCGGTGGTCGACGGAGAGCTGCTGCGCTTCTTCGTGTACTGGAAGGAGCGCGGGCGGCGGACCGACTACGACCTGTCGGCACTGCTCCTGAACGCCGACTACAGCACCGACAGCTGGCTCTCCTACACCTCGCTCAAGACGATCGGGGGCGAGCACTCCGGTGACATCACCGAGGCGCCGGACGGGGCCTCGGAGTTCATCGACCTGGGCCTGGACCGGGTGCGCGGTACGTTCGTCGTTCCGCAGGTGAACATCTACGCGGGTGAGGGGTTCGACGAGGCCGAGGAGTCGTTCTTCGGGTTCATGCTGCGGGACGCGGCTCAGAAGGGCCGTCCGTTCGAACCGCGCACCGTGCGGATGAAGTCGGAGCTGCGCGGGCCGGGCCGGGTGGCGCTGCCGTTGGCGTTCGAGCGGGAGCCGGACGGCCGGTGGAGGGCGAAGTGGCTGCACCTGTACCTGAAGGGCGTCTCGTCGGGCAACCGGGTCGAGGAGAACCAGGCGTCGGTGTCGCGGGTGGTGCGGGCCGTCATGGAGCGGGAGCAGCTCACGGTGCGGTACCTCGTCGGCCTGATGACGGACGCCGACGGCACGACGGCCGTGGAGTCCTGGGGCGGCGAGTCCGTCCCGGACGAGCCGGTCACGTACATCGGCCTCGAACGCCCCGAGGGACTGCACCCGGACTCCCGGATCATCACCCTCGAAAATCTGCGCGACCTGATTCCGGGCTGAGTGCTAGCGTGGCCGAAGGCGAGGCCATGAAGGGGCTTCCTTCTCCATTCCTCCTTGAAACGAGTCCTTTCGCTTTCCTCGCCGTTCACGTCGCCCCGGGCGGCGCCCGCGTTCACCGCGCGAGCGCCGCCCGTGCCGCGTCCAGGGCCTGTTCGGCGTAGCCGCGGCCGAAGAGCACCGTGTGGACCAGCAGAGGGAAGAGCTGGTGGAGGCCGACGCGGTCCTGCCGGCCGACGGCGAGGGGCGTCGCCCGGTGGTAGCCGTCGAGCACCCGGTCGAGGTGGGGGCAGCCGAAGAGGGCGAGCATCGCGAGGTCGGTCTCGCGGTGACCGCCGTGCGCGGCGGGGTCGATGAGCCAGGCACGGCCGTCGGCGCCCCAGAGGACGTTGCCGTTCCACAGGTCGCCGTGCAGGCGGGCGGGCGGCTCGGCGGGGCCCGCGAGGTCGGGCAGCCGCGCGCAGACCTCCTCGAACACGGCGGCCTCCGCCGGGCGGATCGTACCGTCGTCAACCGCGAGCCGCAGATACGGCAACACCCGGTACTCGGCGTACCAGCCGGGCCAGTCGGCGCCGGGGGCGTTCTGCAGGGGGGCGTGCCCGATGGAGGCGTGCTCCGGGCCGCCGGGGGGTGCGGCGCCGAAGGCGGGCGCTCCCGCGGTGTGCAGGGCGGCCAGGGACTCCCCGAGACGGGTCGCCGCCGCGGCGTCAGGTGGGCCCTGCCGGATCCGGTCGATCACCAGGCGGTCCCCCTCCTGGCCGTGGACCACGGGCACGGGGACCGCGCCCGCCTCGGCCAGCCAGCGCAGTCCGGCCGCCTCCGCCCGCGCCGCGTCCGGTCCGTCGGCCCGCTTGACGATCACCACCCGGCCGTCGTCGAGGGTCACCTCGGTGAGGGCGCCGGAGAGCGGGCGCTCGCCGACGGACGCACGGCCGGTGAGCCGTACGGCCAGGTCGCCCGGAGCGTCATGAGAGCTCACGGAGAACCACCTCCAGATCCCATACGGCCGACCGCGTTCCCGGGAACCGTACGGGCCGCGCCGTGGCCGGGTGAAATCCCCGCGCCATGCCGTGCCGTGGCGGCCCCTCGCGTGAGGCGGGTGTCGTGCGCCCCGTGGCCGGACGCGGCCGAGGAGCGCGAGTGCGCGGGGCGGCGCCGCGTCTGCCCCGGCCGATGGTTTCCGCCTCCCGGGGACCCGAAGTCGCCCCTTTCACGCGGTGCCCGACCGGCCGCCCCGCCCGTCTGTCTTGACCTGCGACGCGCGCCGCGCAGCCGCCCGCGCCGCTCACCGCCGCCGCTCCGGACGCGCGGATCACGGCTCCGAGGTCTCGGACTCGAGCGCCACGCGGGTCGGCATGCCGTAGACGCCCGACTCGTCGTCGAGGACGACGCGGGTGAGCTGGTAACCGCGGACGGCGCTCTCGACCTCCCGGTCGTACTCGCCGTCGGCGTCCCCGCTGTAGAGGCCGACCTGACGCAGACGGAGCTGGAGTTCGGTGACCTCGGGGCCCCGGTCGCCCAGTCCCAGGACGGGGTTCTGCTCGGCGCTCCCGGTCGGCTGGGGGCCCGATGTGCGCGTCGCGTCGCTGTTGGACGGGGTCCGGGTCGGGCGTCCGGAGCCGCTCGGGGCGGCCGAACTCTCGTCGGGGGTCGCGTCCGGGGAGGCGCTCGGGGTGCCCGTCGACCGGCTCGGTGAGGCCGTGCCCGACGAGGTGGGCGTCGAGGCCGTGTCCTCCTGGGATGCCTGGGAGGCCGCCTCCGGGAGCCGGGCCCGGACGTCGTCCGCCAGGCCGTCCCGTGCGGGCGCGTCGTACGAGAAGAGGCCGCTCACGAGGCCCGCCGCCACGACGGCGGCCACCGCGGCGGCTCCGGCACCCACCGCGAGCGCCCTCCGGCGTCGCCGCCCGCCCTCGTGATGGCCGGTTCCGCCAGGGAGCCGCTCGTCCGGGGCGCTGGGCGGCCCGGGGTGCCCGCCATGGGCAGGCAGTTCCTCCGTGGGGTCGTCCGACGGGTACGCGGGGTCGTGGAGGCCGGGGGTGTCGTGGACGTCGGAGGAGCCGGGTGCGCCGGGCGTGTACGGTGCGCCGGCTGTGTCGGGTGTGCCGGCCGGGTCTGGTGCGTCGGCCGTGTCGTGGGCGCCTGAGGGGGCGTCGCCGACCTTCACGAACGGCCGTATCCGTACGGGGTCGAAGTCCTCGGCGGCCGCCGCCTGTGCCGTTCGGGAGTCGCGGTGAGCCTCGGACGCCTGCTCGGCGCAGGAACAGGCCGGGGTGCCGTCCGCCGCCCGGGGCGTACCGCACTGGGGACAGACTGGGCCTGTCGTCGGTTCACTCACGCGCGCACTCACTTCGAACGGTCTTCCGGAGTTCTCACAGTCTTCTACACGAAATCTTTAAGACTTGCTTGAAACTCGAACCAGAACTCGCACAGGAGATCGAAAAATGGCCAACTCGGCTCAGCGCGACGTGAGGTGACCGGCCGTCGCGTCCTCGCGCGCGCCACCGCTTCGGCTCAGGAGTTGCCGGCGGGTCAGCCGGCCGACCGTCCTGCGGGGTGCCGTGCGCAGGGTCCGCAGGACGGGCAGCTGATCCGGGGAGATCCTGGCCCGCTCACCGCCTCCCGCGATGAGCGCGTTGACGGAGGCCATCGGGTCCCCGCCGAGCTGCCGCGCCACCAACGCGCCGACCACCAGCGGGATCAGTGCCACGGCCAGGGCCGAACCGGTGGCGGTGGCCTTGGCGGTGACGTGCCGGAGGGGGCGCGGACGCGAGGTGTGCGTGTTCATGACGACAGTGCACCAGCGGTGGGGGCGGCCCGGCACCTGACCGCGTACTCATTCGCGGCGCCCCGGATACTCAGTTGCTCAGTGCCGCGTGGGCACCCGACCGGTGCGGGCGCAGGGCCGCCCCTGCGCTCAGGCCGCCCCCACCGCCCATGCCGCTGCCACGGTTTCCCGCTCCCCCGCCGCCCGGTGGATGGGGGTGCCCGATCCCGTCAGCGGTACGCCCGTGCCGCCGCGTCGGGTGGCGACGATCTCCGCCGCGATGGACAGGGCCGTCTCCTCGGGTGTACGGGCGCCCAGGTCGAGCCCGATCGGGGACCTGAGCCGGGCCAGCTCCCGCCCGCTCAGGCCCACTTCGCGCAGTCGGCGTTCCCGGTCGGCGTGCGTGCGCCGGGAGCCCATCGCGCCGACGTACGCGACCGGCATCCGCAGCGCCGTCCTCAGCAGAGGCACGTCGAACTTGGCGTCGTGCGTCAGCACGCACAGGACGGTGCGCGCGTCGGTCCCGGTGCGGCCGAGATAGCGGTGCGGCCAGTCCACCACGATCTCGTCGGCCTCCGGGAAGCGGGTCCTGGTGGCGAAGACGGGACGGGCGTCGCACACGGTGACGTGGTAGCCGAGGAACTTGCCCACGCGGACCAGCGCCGAGGCGAAGTCGATCGCGCCGAACACGATCATCCGGGGCGGCGGGACGGACGACTCCACGAGGAGGGTGACCCCGCCCGGGCAGTGCGATCCGTCCGGTGACAGGTCGACGGTGCCGGTGCGCCCGGCGTCCAGCATCGCCCGCGCCTCGGCCACGGCCGTCGCGTCCAGCTCGGGGTGGCCGCCGAGCCCGCCCTCGTACCCGCCGTCGGGCCGTACGAGCAGGGCCCTGCCGAGGAGTTCGGCCGGGCCCCGGGCGACCCGCGCGAAGGCGGCCGCTCCGTCCCCGGCGACGGCCGCGAGCGCCGACCGGAACACCCGGGCGTCCACCGCGGCCCGGATGACCGGCGTGACCAGGATGTCGATCACACCGCCGCAGGTCAGCCCGACGGCGAAGGCGTCCTCGTCGCTGTACCCGAACCGCTGGAGGACCGTCTCGCCGTCCGCGAGGGCCTGCCGGCACAGCTCGTACACCGCGCCCTCCACACACCCGCCGGAGACCGAGCCGATGGCCGTGCCCTCACTGTCGACGGCGAGCGCGGCTCCGGGACCCCGGGGCGCGCTGCCGCCGACGGAGACGACGGTGGCGACCGCGAAGTCCCGCCCCTGCTCGGCCCATTCGTGCAGCTCGGCGGCGAGGTCAAGCATCCGGGGCTCCCGCGAGGAGGACCCGGTCGGGCCGGATGGGCAGGTGGCGGTGGCGTACGCCGGTCGCGTGCCAGACCGCGTTGGCGACGGCCGCGGCGGCGCCGACGATGCCGACCTCCCCGATGCCCTTGATCCCGACGGGGTCGTCCGGGTCGTGGTCGTCGACCCAGTGCGCCTCGACGGCGGGCACATCGGCGTGCGCGGCCACGTGGTAGGCGGCGAGATCGGCGCCGTAGTGGCCGCCCGTGGCCCGGTCCCGTACCGCCTCCTCGTGCAGGGCCATGGAGATGCCCCAGATCATGCCGCCGGTGAACTGGCCGCGCGCGGTGAGCGGGTTGACGATACGGCCGGCCGCGAAGACGCCGAGCATGCGGCGCACGCGGACCTCTCCGGTGGCGGGGTCGACGGCGACCTCGGCGAACTGGGCGCCGTAGGAGTGCCGTTCCTTCTGCGCGAGGGCGCCGAGGGCGGCGGTGGTGTCCGAGCGGACGGTGATGCCCTCGGGGGGTACGGTGCCGCCGGGGGTGAGCCGCTCCCGCAGTTCGGCGGCGGCGAGGTTGATCGCCCAGGACCAGGAGCGGGTGCCCGTGGAGCCGCCGGCGATCATGGCCGGGCCGAAGTCGCTGTCGCCGATCCGCACCCGGACGCGGTCCGGCGCGACGTCCAGCGCGTCGGCGGCGACCAAGGTCAGCGCGGTACGGGCGCCGGTGCCGATGTCCGCCGCGTTGATCCGCACGGTGAAGGTGCCGTCCGCCTCCGCCGTGACGGCCGCCGTGGAGGGCCCGGCGCCCGCGGCGAAGGAGGCCGCCGCCGTGCCGGTGCCGAGCAGCCAGCGTCCGTCGCGGCGGACACCGGGCCGCGGGTCACGGTCGGCCCAGCCGAACCGGCGGGCGCCCTCGCGGAAGCACGCGGACAGGTTGCGGCCGGCGAAGGGCAGGCCCGACGCGGGACCCCGCTCGGGCTCGTTGCGCAGACGCAGGTCGATCGGGTCGACGCCGAGCTTCTCGGCGAGTTCGTCGAACGCGGACTCCAGCGCGAACGAGCCCGGCGCCTCGCCCGGCGCGCGCATCCAGGTCGGCGTACCCACGTCGAGGCGGACGACGCGGTTGACGGTGTGGTGGGCGTCGGCGTCGTACATCACACGCGACGGGGCGGTGCTCGACTCGATGAACTCGTGCACCGTCGAGGTGAGGTTCAGGGAGCGGTGCTCCAGGGCACGCAGTCGTCCGTCCGCGTCGGCGCCGAGCCTGATCCGCTGGGCGGTGGGGCTGCGGTAGCCGGCGAGGGAGAACATCTGACGGCGGGTCATGGCGACCCGGACGGGGCGCTGGAGGACGGTCGCTGCCATGACGGCGGCCACTTGATGGGCGCGGACGCCCTTGCTGCCGAAGCCGCCGCCGACGTGCTCGGAGCGCACGCGCACGGCGGACGGGTCGAGCGAGAAGAGGCTGGCGAGCTCCCCGGCGACCCACGTGGTGCCCTGGTTGGAGTCGACGACCTCCAGGCGGCCGTCCTCCCAGCGGGCCGTCGCCGCGTGGGGCTCCATCGGGTTGTGGTGTTCTTCGGGGGTGGTGTACTCGGCGTCCACGACGACGGCGGACGCGGCGAGTTCGGCCTCCAGGTCGCCCTTCTCCGTCGCCGCCGGGCCGTAGCCGGCCGCCGGGTAGGCCCGCGGGTGGTCGGCGGTGAACGCGATGTCGTGCGGCTCCCGGTCGTAGTGCACGACGAGCGTCTCGGCGGCTTCCCTGGCCTGCTCGGAGGTCTCGGCGACGACCAGCGCCACCGGCCAGCCCAGATGGGGCACCCGGTCGTGCTGGAAGACGGCGGTGGTCGGGTCCGGCTTGCCCAGGAGGCCGGTGTAGTCGGTCTCGACGCGTGGGGCGTTGCCGTGGTGGAGGACGGCCAGGACGCCGGGCATCGCCAGCACGGGTGCGGTGTCGAGGGAGCGGATCCGGCCGCGGGCGACGGTGGACAGCACGAGCCAGCCGTGGGCGAGCCCCGGGAAGGGGATCTCGGCGGCGTAGCGGGCGGCCCCGGTCACCTTGTCCCGGCCCTCGACCCGGGTGTGGGCGGTGCCCACGGCGCCCTGGCGTGCGGTGGGGGCGGTGGTCATCGGGCGGCCTCCTCGGTGAGTCGGGTCAGTTCGGCCACGACGAGGTTGCGCATCAGGGTCACCTTGTAGGCGTTGTGGGGCAGGGGCCGGGCGGCGGCCAGTTCGGCGTCCGCGGCGGCGGCGAAGGTCTCGGCGTCGGCCGTCGCGCCGATGAGGACGCGTTCGGCGGTACGGGCCCGCCAGGGCCGGGAGGCGACGGCCCCGAAGGCCAGGCGCACGTCGTGCACGACGCCGCCCTGGACGTCGAGGGCGGCGGCGATGGAGCCGATGGCGAAGGCGTACGAGGCGCGCTCACGCACCTTGCGGTAGCGGGAGCGGGCGGCGACGGGCGTGGGCGGCAGGGTGACGCCGGTGATCAGCGCGCCGGGCGGCAGGGCCGTCTCCCGGTGCGGGGTGTCGCCGACCGGCAGGTAGAAGTCGGCGAACGGCAGAGTGCCCGGCCCGTCCGGGGTCTCGTAGGACACGACGGCGTCGAAGGCAGCCAGGGCCACGCCCATGTCGGAGGGGTGGGTGGCCACGCAGTGCTCGGAGGCGCCCAGCACGGCGTGGTTGTGGTGCTCGCCCTCGATGGCGGGGCAACCGCTGCCGGGGACCCGCTTGTTGCACGGTTTGGTGATGTCGGCGAAGTAGCCGCAGCGGGTGCGCTGGAGCAGGTTGCCGCCGACGGTGGCCATGTTGCGCAGCTGTCCGGAGGCGCCCGCGAGGACGGCCTGCGTCAGCGCGGGGTAGCGGCGGCGGACCTCGGGGTGGGCGGCGAGGTCGCTGTTGGTGACGGTCGCGCCGATCCGCAGCCCGCCGTCGGAGGTGGACTCGACGCGGTCCAGCGGGAGGTCGCGGACGTCGACGAGACGGGCGGGCCGTTCCACGCCGGTCTTCATCAGGTCGACGAGGTTGGTGCCGCCGCCGAGGAAGCGTGCCTCCGGTTCGGCGTCGAGCAGGGCGAGGGCGCCGGGGACGTCGTGGGCGCGCCGGTAGTCGAACTCCCTCACGCGGCGACCTCCTTGGCGGCCGAGCGGTCGGCGGCGGCGCGGGCCACGGCCTCCACGATGGCCACGTACGCGCCGCAGCGGCAGAGGTTGCCGCTCATGCGCTCCCGGATCTCCTCCGGTGTGAGGGGTGGTGGACCGGCTTCGGGCCGTACGTCGTCGGTGGCGGCGCTGGGCCAGCCCGCCGCGTGCTCCTCGATCACCGCGATCGCGGAGCAGATCTGGCCGGGGGTGCAGTAACCGCACTGGTAGCCGTCCAGTTCGAGGAACGCCTCCTGCACCGGGTGCAGCCGGTCGCCCTCGGCGACACCTTCGACGGTGGTGATCTCCCGCCCCTCGGCCGCCACGGCCAGCTGGAGGCAGGAGACGTTCCGGCGCCCGTCGACGAGGACGGTGCAGGCACCGCACTGTCCCTGGTCGCAGCCCTTCTTGGTCCCGGTCAGATCGAGGCGCTCGCGCAGGGCGTCGAGCAGGGTGGTGCGGTGGTCGACGGTCAGCGTGTGCTTCTCGCCGTTGACGGTCAGGGTGACGGCGCTGTACGTCGAGGAGGGGGCTGAGGACATGAACAGCCTTCTTTCGCGTATCCGGAGCGGGCCCGGGGGAGGCTCCGGCAGGCAGAGGGGTGCGAGGACAGGGGCGGTAGGGTGCCGCGCGGCGCGAGGGCAGCGCTAGGATGCAGCAAGCGGACAGGTGTCCGTCTACCCGGACAACTTAACGGACAGATGTCCGGATCAACAAGGACGGATTCCGGTCAGAGGCCGGTGAGGAGGACGCGTGACAGAGGAGAAGGACGCGCCTCTGCGCTCCGACGCACGGCGGAACCGCGAGCGCATCCTGGCGGTCGCCCTGGAGGAACTGACCCGGTCCGCGGACGCGCCGCTGAGCGCCATCGCCAAGAAGGCGGGCGTCGGGCAGGGCACGTTCTACCGCCACTTCCCGAACCGCGAGGCTCTCGTCCTGGAGCTCTACCGGCATGAGATGCAGCAGGTCGCCGACAGCGCGGCCGAGTTGCTCGCGGTCCACGCGCCGGACCGGGCGCTGCGGGAGTGGATGGACCGTCTGGCCCGGTTCGCCCTCACCAAGGTCGGTCTCGCGGACGCCATCCGGCAGGCCGCGGGCGCTCCGGGAAGCCCCGGAAGACCCGGCCCCGCCCCGGTGCTCGCGGCCGCCGAGGTGCTGCTGCGCGCGGCCGAGGAAGCCGGCACCATCCGGCCCGGTGTGAGCGCGGACGACTTCTTCCTCGCCATCGCGGGGCTCTGGCAGATCGGCCCGAGCGAGGACTGGCAGGCCCGGGCCGGTCGTCTGATGGATCTCGTCATGGACGCCCTGCGCGCGGGGGCGCCGAAGCAGTAAGAGACCGCCGGAGGGTGAGAGACCGCCGGAGAGCCGGCCGCCCTTGGGTGCGGCGGCCCTCCGGCGGTCGACCGGTCAGGACTTCTTGAGCTTGTACGCGTTCTTCACGGTGATCGCGAAGGTCGACGCCCGGTCGGTGCCCTTGACCCTGAGGCTGACGGAGCCGTGCCCGTTGCGGTCGAGGTGCTCGGAGGGCAGCGTGGCGAGCGAGGGATGCGCCACCAGCGCCCGGTTCTTCGCCACCGGCACCCGCCGCCACGTCGCACCGCCGTCGAAGGACGCCTCGACGGTCAGCGCGCGTACCCGGCCCCGCGCCTGGTCACCGGTCCGCTGGAGCGTGAACGGCACAGCGGCCGTACGGCCGTCCGCGACACGGGACCACTTGTCGACCGGCGGCGCGAACCGCACCCCGGTCAGCGGCAGCGCGGCCGTCGTGTCTGCGGCGGTCCGCCCCGAGCGGAACGTCCACACGCCGTCGACCTCGGTGCTCACGGCGTTCCACTGGGTGCGGTCGGCGTGGGCCCTGAGGGTGTACGTCCCGGTGTCCGCCGGCACGTCCCAGGCGGCGAGGGCGGTGTTCCGCGGTGACTCCTCGGCACCGTCGCGACTCCTGGCGAGCTGCTCACCGCCGCGGCTGAGGGTGTAGGAGTAGGTGGCGTACAGATCGTCGCTGGTGAACAGGTGCCGCGGGTCGGAGTCGCCGCCCAGAGGCAGGTCCACGGTGACGGTGTCCCCGGTCCGAATGAGCTGGCGGCCGTCGGGGGCGAGCGCGGGGGCGCCCGCCGGACGGTTCCAGTGCTCGGTGCGGGGGCCGGGCCGGAAGACCTCGGGCCGGGTGAGCAGCGCGCGATGCTCCAGCGGGTCGAAGCTGTCCGCGTTCTGCCAGCTCCACCGCAGCTCCTGCGCCCAGGCGACGTCCTTGGACGCGGTGAAGAACTCGGTACGGGTGCCGGGCGAGGGGACGTTGACGCGTCGCCCGCCGACCGGGACGCCCTTGACGGTGGCGGTGGCCAGCTTCGACTTCCGCGGGAAGGGCCCGTCGAAGTCACCGGTCTGCTCGGCGGCGTGGTAGCGCACCGTGGTCCGCGCGAGCTGGGAGTCCCTGACCCGTCCGGTGAGGTCGGCCGGGACGCGGCCCTCGCGGGAGGCGGCGAGGTAGTACACGGGCCCGGTGGCCGTCGGGTAGGAGTACTCGCCGTCGCCGGGAGCGCCGTCGGGGGCCTTTCCGTACACATAGCCCTCGGCGAGGTCCTCGCGAAAGTACGCCGTGTACCGGTTGCCCTTGGCGCGGGTCCTCGACGGCACCGCCCAGTAGTCGGGAGCCCGGTGCCTGAACTGCACGTCGGTGTGGAGGGAGAGCGGGCCGCGCTCCCCCGAAGGGGCCTTCGCCTGCCGTTGGGCGACCCCGACCTGGCGGTAGATGTTCTCGGCCTCGCGGTCGTCGACCTTGTGGGCGAGTCTGCGTGCCGCCGTGCCGCCCAGCGTCAGTTCGGTCGCCTTGTCGACACGGACGCGGGGCTCACCGGCGAGCACGATGTCGCTGTCGAACCAGTACGAGTCGTCCTCGTGGCGGCCGATGAACGCCGAGACGGCGTAGGTGCCCGCGGGGACCCGGACCGTGATCTTCGAGGCGAGGGTGGCGAGTTGGGGTTCCTCGAACGGCTCCAGGGACCGGTCGAGGGGCAGGACGTCCACGAGGGAGATGCCGTCGGCGCCCTCGCCCAGATGGTCGCGGAGGTCGAGGGTGAGCCGGTGACTCTCGGGTTCGAGGCTTAGGCCGACCGGGACGCGTACGGCCGTGGAGCCGGACTCGGCGGTCAGCAGGGCCGAGAGGGCGCCGCCCGTGCGGATGCCGTTGTCGTGGAACTCGACGGCCACGGAGGCCGTGCCCCGGGCGGGGACGGTCACCTGGTCCTCGGCCAGGGCGAGCAGAGCGGTGGGCAGGTTCCCTCGGGTGGACTTCACGTCGAGGGAGAGGTCCAGGGTGATGTCCTCGGCGGTGTCGTTGGTGAAGGACACCTTGCGCCGGGTGTCCTCCGCGGCGCGCGGCCAGGACAGCCGGCCGAAGTCCAGCGCGGACGACGTGGCGGTGACCCGCTGGTCCACCGCCCGTTCGGCGTCGACCAGTCCGGAGCCCTGGTCGTAGACGCTCTCGCCGGCAGTGGGCCGGGCGCTGGACACCAGCGCCAGGGCCACCTGGCGGGGTGTCCAGTCGGGGTGGGCCTGCATCACCAGGGCGGCGGCCCCGGCGACGGCGGGCGACGCCATGGACGTACCGGACAGCCGGGTGTAGGAGTCGTCGACGGGCCCCTCGGGGCCCGGCGGGTCGATGTCGCCGATGGGGGTGTCCTTGGCGCGGGCCGCCGTCACGGCGACACCGGGGGCCTTGATGTTGGGCTTGACGCTGTGGTCGCCGAAGAGCGGGCCGCGGCTGGAGAAGCTCGCGACGGCGTCGTCACCGCCGGCCGCGCCCACGGCCAGCGCGCCCTCGGCGGCGGCCGGCGGGGAGACCGTGTAGGAGCGGGGTCCGTCGTTGCCGGCCGCCACCACGGGCAGCACACCGTGCTCCAGCAGAGCCTCGGTGGCCAGCGACCAGGGGTCGGTGCCGTCGCTCAACGCCCGCGCTCCGAGGGACATGTTGACGATGTCGACGCCCTCGTCGGCCGCCCACTCCATGCCGTCGATGACATGGGAGACCGAGCCGATGGGGCCGGACAGCACGCGGGCGCTCAGGACCTCGGCGCCGGGCGCGACACCGGCGTACCGGCCGTCGGACGCGGCGCCCGTCCCGGCGATGATCCCGGCGACATGGGTGCCGTGGCCG
>NZ_LIQX01000246.1:14971-15098 GCF_001418475.1 Streptomyces ossamyceticus
CGCCGGCCGCACTCCCTTTATCGGTGAGCTCGACGGGGGTGTCCAGCCACACCTTCCGCACGGCGGGCGCGAGTGCGGGGTCGGCGCCGTCCTCGGAGGTGGTGAGCGTGCGCCACAGGGCGCCGCG
>NZ_LIQX01000247.1 GCF_001418475.1 Streptomyces ossamyceticus
TCGCCGAGGGCGCCCTCGGCGGCCCTCTGCCGGTGCGGCTGCGCGCCTGGGACGGCAGCGAGACCGGCCCGGCCGACGCGCCCGTGGTCGTCGTACGGTCCCGGCGCGCGCTCCGCCGCCTGCTGTGGCAGCCCGGCGAACTGGGCCTCGCCCAGGCGTACGTCACCGGCGAACTCGACATCGAGGGCGACCTCGCGCACGGCCTGCGCACGGCGTGGGCCGCCCACCGCGAGCTGCGTCTGCGCCCGCCGAGGCTCACACCCGCCGACCGGGCGCGCGCCGTCGCCACCGCCGTACGGCTCGGCGCGCTCGGCCCACGGCCGGCCGCCCCCGCCTCCCAGGCCCGGCTCCGCGGCGGCCTGCACAGCCGGGCCCGCGACCGGGCCGCCATCAGCCACCACTACGACCTCTCCAACGACTTCTACGCCCTCCTCCTCGACGAGACCATGGCCTACTCCTGCGGCTACTGGGCTTCGGAGCACGCCGCGTTCGGGCCCGCCGACGCCCAGCGGGCCAAGCTGGAGCTGATCTGCCGCAAGCTCGCCCTGGCACCCGGCGCCCGGCTCCTCGACATCGGCTGCGGCTGGGGCTCGCTCACCCTGCACGCGGCCCAGCGGTACGGCGCCCGGGTCACCGCCGTCACCCTGGCCCGCGAACAGGCCGCGTACGTGCGGGAGCAGGTCCGCGCGCGCGGTCTGACCGACCTGGTGGACGTGGTCCGCCAGGACTACCGCGACATCGAGGGCGGCCCCTACGACGCCGTCGCCACCGTCGAGATGGGGGAGCACGTCGGGGACGCCGAGTACCCGGCGTTCACCGCCGCCCTGCACCGCCTCGTCCGGCCGCGCGGCCGGGTGCTGGTCCAGCAGATGTCCCGCGGCCGGGTCGCCCCCGGCGGCGGGCCCTTCATCGAGGCGTACATCGCCCCCGACATGCACATGCGCCCCCTGGGCGACACGGTGGGCCTGCTGGAGGGGGCGGGCCTGGAGGTCCGGCACACCGAGTCGCTGCGCGAGCACTACGTCCGCACGATCGGCGCCTGGCACCGCACCCTGGAGGACCGCTGGGAGCGGTTCGTCCGGCTGGTGGGGGAGGAGACCGCTCGCGTGTGGCGGCTGTACCTGGTCGGCAGTGCCCTGGCGTTCGAGGAAGGCCGGATGGGCGTCGACCAGATCCTCGCCGTCCGGCCCGGCCCCGACGGCGACAGCGGCCTCCCGGCGACCACGCACACCTGGTACGAGGGGTTGGAGCGGCCGTGAGCGACTTCCCGTGGAGCGCCTTCGCGCCGAACCTCGCCTGGGCCGCCGCCGCGGCCCTCGCGGTCATGCTCGTCACCTTCGCCGTCGCGGTCCGCCTCGGCATGCACCGGATCGTGGACATCGCCTGGGGCGTCGGCTTCACCGCGGTCGCCGTCGTCACCTGCGTCGCCTCCGCCGGCGAGGGCGACCCCGCGCGGCGGCTGCTGGTCACCGCGCTGACGGCGATCTGGGGGCTGCGCCTCGCGGTGCACATCGCCCGCCGGAGCCGCGGCCACGGCGAGGACCCCCGCTACGAGGCCATGCTGGCCAAGGCCCCCGGCAACCGGAACGCGTACGCCCTGCGCATGGTCTACCTGCTCCAGGGCGCCCTGGTGTGGCTCGTGTCGCTGCCCGTGCAGGCCGCGCAGTACGTGCCCGAGCCCCCGTCGGCCCTCACCTGGGCCGGCGCGGCCCTGTGGGCGGTCGGCCTCGGCTTCGAGGCGGTCGGCGACGCCCAACTGGCCCGCTTCAAGGCCGACCCCGCCAACCGGGGAAAGATCATGGACCGTGGTCTGTGGTCGTGGACCCGGCACCCCAACTACTTCGGGGACTTCTGCGTCTGGTGGGGCTTGTTCCTCACGGCCTGCGACTCCCCGGCGGCGGCCGCGGTCTCCGTGGTATCACCGGTGGTGATGAGCCTGCTGCTCACCCGGGGCAGCGGCAAACGGCTGCTGGAGAAGCACATGGCCGACCGGCCCGGCTACACCGAGTACCAGGCCCGCACCAGCGGCTTCTTCCCCCGGCCGCCGAAGCGGACGCGCGAGGGGGCGGGAGCACGATGACGTACGGACCGCGGCCGGGACAGGCGCTCCTCCTGAGGGCCGCCCCGACCCGGCCGAGGGCGGCCGTCCTGGTGCTGCACGGCGGGCAGGCGGTGAGCCACCGCCCCGCCCGCCCCTGGCAGCTCGCCGCGCTGCGGATGGACCCCTTCGTACGGGCGGTGTCCGCCGCCCTGCCCGAGCGGGACGTCCTGGTCGCCCAGGTCCGCTACCGGCTGCGCGGCTGGAACGACCTGCGCGCCGACCCCGTACGGGACACCGAACTCGCCCTGGACGACCTCGGCGCACGCGTCGGCCCCGTCCCCACGGTCCTGCTCGGCCACTCCATGGGCGCCCGCGCCGCCCTGCGCGCCGCCGGTCACCCACAGGTGGCCGGCGTCGTCGCCCTCGCGCCGTGGTGGCCGCCGGACGAGCCCGTGGACCACCTGGCGGGCCGTCGAGTCGTCGCCCTGCACGGCGACCGCGACCGCATCACCTCACCCTCCGACTCGGCGCACTGCGTGCGCCGGGCCCAGCACACGGCGGCACGCGCCGGCATGGCCGTCGTCCACGGCGGCGACCACGCGATGCTCCGCCGCCGCCAGTTCTGGCACCGCACCGCGACCACCCTCGTCGCCCATCTCCTCGACCCCACCGACGCACCGGACCCCCTCCCCGAGGAGTCCTACGGCACGAACGGCTTCCCCGTGCTCTGAGCAGGCACGGCATGGCTGAGCCGGCCGGGCATGGCTGAGCCGCGTACACGAAGAGGAGGCCCGCTCCCCAGCAGGGGAGGAGGGGCCTCCTCTTCGTGTACGCCGCCCTATGGTCTGCGGTCCTCACCCGGTCAGACGGGGAACGGCACCCGGGCGAGCGGGGCGGAGGTGGGGTGGTCGGAGCCTCCCTCGGGTTCGAGGGTGATGCCCACGCCGGACGCGCCGTCGACAGCCCCGCGCATCAGGACGGTCTGGTCGGCGCGGCCCGGGTCCATCAGACCGGCCGACCGCATGCCGCCACGGTCGTCGAACCAGAGCTGGTAGACCTTGCCGCCCGGTGGGCGCGTCATCCCCGAGGCGACGAACACGGCCCGGTCCTCGCCGCGGGAGACGACGACGGCACCGGACGCGCCCCCGACCAGCTCGGCCGCCCGCACCTTGGCGTCCGGCGCGGCCAGCACGGCGGCGATCTCGTCCGCCGTCCGCGCGGCACTGTGCGCCTCCGCACGGGCGTCCTCCGCCCGCTCGTGCTGCCACACGGCCGTCCCGCCGAGAGCCGAGGCCGCCGCGAGGCAGGCGGCCAGGGCCCAGCGGGAGACCGGCCGGGCCCGCAGCCCGGCCCGACCACGGCGTCCCTGCCCCGGCCCGCCGGGTGTCTCCTGCCGCACGGTGGTGATCCGGCGCAGCACCTGGTCCCGCATGCCCGGCGCGGTCGCCGTGGCGACGGCGAGTCCCAGACGGGCCGCCGTCGCCGACAGCTCGGCCGTCTCCTGCGCGCAGGCGTCGCAGCCCGCGAGGTGACGCTCGAACCGCACGGTCTCCTCCGGGGACAGGGCGTGCAGCGCGTACGCCCCGGTCAGCCGGTGCGGGTCCACGGTCCTCATGCGGTCACCCCCAGGCAGTCGCGCAGCCGGATGAGGCCGTCGCGCAGCCTGGTCTTGACGGTCCCCAGCGGCACCGCGAGCGCCTCGGCCACCTCACGGTGGGTGAGCCCCCGGTAGTACGCCAGGGTGACGGCCTGATGCTGGACCTCGGTCAGCGTGCGCAGACAGCGCCGGACCTGCTCGCGCTCCAGCCGCGCCTCGACGTACTCCGCCACCTCGTCGTACTCGGGCAGCCGCGCCAGCAGCGCCGCCTTGTGGTCACGGGCGGCCGCGGCGTCCACCGAGCGCACCCGGTCCACCGCACGCCGGTGGGCCAGCGTGAGGATCCAGTTGATGGCCGTGCCCCGGTCGGACCGGTAGCGGGGCGCGGTCCGCCACACCTCCACCAGGACCTCCTGCGCCACCTCCTCCGACTGCGCCCGGTCGCGCAGCACGGCGACCACGACACCGAGGACGGGGCTCGCCACGGAGTCGTAGAGCCGGGCGAACGCCTCCTCGTCCCCCAGGGCCACCAGGCCCACCAGTTCCTGGAGGTCGGGCTCCGCCGAGGGATGCCTGCCGATACGCACCGCTTCTTTCACCGAGGGCCTCCACCATCGCGCCGTGTCCGGATGTAATCCGTTCCTGTCGAGCCCCCGGTTCGGTTGCACCCGCGGCGAAAGTCCACGGGCTGGACCGCGGGTGTCGGACCGCAACCGAAGTGGCCGAATATGTGTCTCAGGACGCGTGGTCCTACTCCGGGGCGTGGGGGTTCCGGCGGCACGGCGGCCTTGGGGGGCTGGAATGAACACATGGGCGGTGCCCGGGTACACCGAGTCACTGGAACTCGGGGCGGGGGCGAGCGGGCGGGTCGTCCTCGCCGTGCACGAGGAGACCGGTGTCCCGGTCGCGATGAAGTACCTCAGCGAGTCACTGCGGGACCGGCCCGGCTTCGTACGCGACTTCCGCGCCGAGGCACGGCTCCTCGCCGGCCTGGAGAGCCCGTACGTCGCCGAGCTGTACGAGTACGTCGAGAGCACCGACGGCGCCGCCATCGTGATGGAGCTGGTGGACGGCGTCTCGCTGCGGACCCTGCTCACCAGGGAGGGCCCCCTCGACGCGGAGGCCGCCCTCGCGATCCTGAAGGGCTCGCTGCTCGGCCTCGCCGACGCGCACCGCGTCGGGGTCGTCCACCGCGACTACAAGCCCGAGAACGTCATGGTCGTCCCGGACGGCGCGTCCAAGCTCGTCGACTTCGGGATCGCGGCGGACGCCGGCACCAAGGCCGGTGCGGCCGGCACCCCCTCCTACATGGCCCCGGAGCAGTGGACCGGCGCGCCCGCCTCGCCCGCTGCCGACGTGTACGCGGCCACGGCC
>NZ_LIQX01000248.1 GCF_001418475.1 Streptomyces ossamyceticus
CACGTGGCAGGCTTACGCGCACAGCGACTGGCCGCGCGCCGCGCCGCGAACCGGCGGAAGGTGCGCCGAGGCGCCCTGATCGCTGCCGCGTCGCTCGTGGCCGTCGCCGGCACCGTCACCGGCGCCATGGCCGGACTGAACGGCGACGGGGGCGCCGCCGAGGCCCGGACCCTGTCCGGCCATGGCGCCGGTGACGGTGCCGGCGACGGCCACGAGCGACGCGGCAGCGATCAGGGCGCCTCGGCGCACCTTCCGCCGGTGCGCGGCGCGGCGCGCGGCCAGTCGCTGGGCGCGTAAGCCTGCCACGTGGTGCTCCCCCCTGCTCCCCGGACCGAGCTCACCGGCTTCCCGGTACTCGCCGCACGGGCCCGCGTTCCCCCGATCCGGGGATGTGCCGGGCACGGCGGCATCGGTGTCAGCCTAGGCCTGGGACCCTGCCCCTTATGGCGCAGTTGGAACATTTCACCAATTCCGTGGACTCGGTGGACGCCGTCGTCGCCCGTATGCGGGCCCTCGACGCCGCCCTGCCCGAGCGGGACGGGATCGCGGTCTTCAACCGTGTCTACCTCACCGTCACGGAGGCCGTGGGCCGGCGGGTCGACGCCGGTCGCTTCGCGGATCCGCGGGCCGCGATCGCCCTCGACGTGCGCTTCGCGGAGCGGTACCTGAGGGTGGCGGAGGGCGGCCCCGCGCCCGCGTGCTGGCGGCCGATGCTCCAGCTCCGGCGCCATCCCGGCGTACGTCCGCTGCAGTTCGCGCTCTCGGGCATCAACGCGCACATCGGGCACGACCTCGCGCTCGCCGTCGTGGACGCCTGTCGTACGCTCGGCTGTGAACCCGTCGACCTGGAGGACGAGTTCGAGGACGTGGGCGATCTCCTTGTCTCGCTGGAGGAGCGCGTCCGCGAGGAGTTGATGCCGGGCCCCGATCTCCTCCAGGTCGCCGATCCGCTCACCCATCTGCTCGGGTCGTGGAGCCTGGAGCGGGCCCGCGAGGCCACCTGGGCGGCGGCCAGGGCCCTGTGGGCGCTGCGCGGGCTCCCCGATCTCGCCGAGGAGTTGGCCCACCGCCTGGACGCGGCGGTGGGGTGCGCGGGGCGGATGCTCCTGACGCCGCTGCCGGACTGAGCGGCGGCCGGCTCAGTCCTCCGGGAGTTCCACGGGCGCGATCTCGTCGTACACGTCGCCGGGGCCGGGGTTGGTCGCGTCGGTGGTGCCGCCGAGGTGGTGCATGACGCCCCAGACGGCGTTGAGCGCGGTCTGGATCGCGCCCTCGGCCCAGCCGGCCGTCCAGGAGATGTCGTCGCCGGCGAGGAAGATGCCCCGCTTGTCCTCGGGCAGCCGGTCCTGCATGAAGTGGGTGAACAGGCGCCGCTGGTAGCGGTAGTGGCCGGGCAGGTTGGCCTTGAACGCGCCCATGAAGTAGGGCTCGTTCTCCCAGGAGACGGTGACCGGGCTGCCGATGATGTGCTTGCGGATGTCGACCTTCGGATAGATCTCGCCGAGCGACTTCAGCATGACCTCCATCCGCTCGTTCGCGGACAGCGGCAGCCACTTCAGGCTGTCGTCGCACCAGGTGTAGGAGAGGCAGATGACGGCGGGCTTGTCCGGGCCGTCGTCGAGGAGGTACGTGCCGCGCGTCATCCGGTCGGTGAGCGTCATCGACATGACGTCCCGGCCCGTGGTCTCGTCCTTGTCCAACCAGAACGGCCTGTCGACCGGCACGAACAGCTTGCTGGACTCCATGTAGTGGGTCCGCTCGATCGCCGTCCAGTGGTCGATCGGGAAGAGCGAGTCGTCGCAGTCGATCTTCGACAGCAGCATCCAGGACTGGGCGGTGAAGACGGCCGCCTGGTAGGTGCGGATATCGCCGTTCGCGTCGGTCACGGTGATCCGGTTGCCGGCGGTGCGGTGCAGCCGGGTCACAGCGGGGCGGGGCTCGCCGTTCTCGTGCAGCGTGGCGAGGGAGGTGCCGTACGCCCAGTGCACGATCTTCTCGGGCTCGCGCTCCCAGAGGCGCAGCGGGAGCTGCTGGCTGCCGCCGACGATGCCGCGGTGGTGGTCGTCGGCCTCGGTGTAGACGACGCGCAGGATCTCCAGGATGGAGTTGGGGAAGTCGGTGTCCCAGCCGCCGGTGCCGAAGCCGACCTGGCCGAAGATCTCGCGGTGCCGGAAGGACTTGAAGGCCTCGGAGTCGCAGAGGAAGCCGTAGAAGGTCTGGTTGTCGAGCTTCTCCACGAGCCGCGCCCAGATCTCACGGATGCGCGGGACGTCCCGCTCGCGTATGGCGCGGTTCATGTCGGAGAAGTCGGCGCCCTCGTCGAGGCACTTGTTCCAGGCTTCGGCGACATCGCGGTAGACCTGCGGGAGGTCCGCGATCGTCTCGGCGTAGTGCGACTCGCCCTTGAGGTCGACGACGGTCGAGGGCGTGGTCTCCGCGAGAGGGTTGGGGAAGGGCCGCGTCTCCAGGCCGACCAGGTCGATGTAGTGCTGGAGGGCGGTGGAGGAGGGCGGGAAGCGCATGGCGCCCATCTCGGCGGTGAGCGAGGGGTCACAGCCCTCGAAGCCGACCGTGCGCAGCCGGCCACCGATCCGGTCGGCCTCGTACACGACCGGCTTGAGGCCCATCTTCATCAGCTCGTACGCGGCCACGATGCCGGACAGCCCGCCGCCGATGACCGCGACCTCGGTGCCGTGCTCGGTCGCCGGGATCTGGCCGAGGCCCGCCGGGTGGGCCAGGAAGTCGTCGTACGCGTACGGGAAGTCCGGGCCGAACATGGTGATCGGCGGCTGCTGCTCGTCTGCGTGCTCGATGGCGTTGGGCACGGTGGACGTCATGGGGTACGGACTCCTTGCGGGAAAGCGGCGGGGCGGGGAGGGAGGAAGAGGGTCAGACCAGGGACCCGTAGAGGCCGGGGCGGCGGTCCGTCAGATACGGGTTCGCCTCTCGGGAGGCCGCGACGAGCGCGGGGTCGACGTCGGCGAGGACGAGGTCCTCGTCGCGTCCGGCGCGGGTGCGCGCGACCCCGTCGGGCCCGGCCAGCGTGGACAGCCCGACGAACTCGAACTCCCCTTCCCGGCCGACCCGGTTGACGTACGCGACGTACAGCTGGTTCTCGAAGGCCCGCACCGGGATCATCGACTCGGCGACGAACTGGAACGGATGCATCTGGGCCGTGGGCACCACCAGCAGGTCGGTGCCGGCGAGGGCGTGGGCGCGGACGTTCTCCGGGAACTCCACGTCGTAGCAGATCATGATCCCGACGCGGACGCCGTCCAGCTCGGCCTGGACGACGGGCTGCTCGCCCGGCGTGAAGTGGTCCCGCTCGAAGCAGCCGAAGAGGTGCGTCTTGCGGTAGTTGGCGAGCCGGGCGCCGTCGGCGGAGACGAGCTGCGCCGAGTTGAAGACGACCTCGCCGGACCGCTCGGGGTATCCGTACGCGACGGCGAGGCCGTGGCGTACGGCGATCTCCGCGACCGCGTCGGCCGAGTCGCCGTCCGCGGGCTCGGCGAGCCGGGCGATGTCGTCGCCGATCGCGTACCCCGTCAGAAACATCTCGGGGGCGATCAGCAGCCCCGCCCCGGCAGCGGCGGCGCGGCCCGCGGCCTCGTCGAGGACCTTGAGGTTCTCGACGACCGAGCCGGGGCGGCCGGAGCTCTGGAGCAGGGCGATGCGCATGCGCGTTCCTCACCGGAAGGAGGGGGGTCTGGGGGTCATGTAGACGGTACGGGCGGCTGACCAGGCCGGACAAGGAGGAGCCGTTGCGCGCCGGTGAGCGGTTCGTTGCGTCCTGGGGTCGGTCCGCGGCGATTCGTTGCGCGCCGCGGGCGGTGCTTTCCCGTCCTCCGAGACCCTGCGGGGCTGCCCCCTCACGGAGGGCAAGAGGGAGCCCCGCTGGGCGGGTGTCAGGTGCGTGCCGTGGACGTCCCCCTTCTCGCGACCAGGATCAGTGCCGTCACCAGGTAGGGCACCGCGAACACCGCGAAGACGGTGCTGTGGGCGTGGTGTGCGCCGAGCAGGGCGTACCCGGCGAAGACGGCGACCGAGGCCAGTTCGGTGCCCATGCTCGCGACCGAGGTGAGGGTGGCCCGGCACTCCCCCTCGACACGGTCCTGGAGCCGGGCGTCGACGAGCACGTTGACCAGCTGGAAGCCGCCGAACGCGACACCCACGAGGGCGACACCGGCGGGGGTCGCCGTCAGGGCGCCCCCGGCGAGGGCGAACGCCGAGACGGCGAGGACCACCCCGAGTCCGGTCGTGCCGAGGCGTTCGCCCACACCGGTCAGCAGACTGCCGATCGTGGGTCCGGCCCAGATCAGCAGCAGGAGGTACGGCACGGTCTGCTGGGCCACGCCGGTGTCGCGGGCCAGCAGCGGGGTGTACTCGTCGAGGGCGCCCCAGACCGCGCCGACCGCGGGGACCAGGAGCAGGGCTCCGCGCACGGATCGGCTGCGGCGGACCTCGGCGAGCCCGGTCCGCAGGGTCGTGAGAGTGGAGGCACGGTCGGCGCCGACGGCGGCCGTCGGGCGGTGCTCGGGGAACCGGGTCGCCAGCGCCGAGGTCAGCACACAGACCAGGACGCTCGCCGCGCCGACGGCCGGGTAGCCGCCGAGGTCGAGCACCGGCCCGGCCAGCCCCATCGCCGCCATCACGGCGACCATCCCGGCCGCCTGGGCCCGGCCGATCACGCGCGCGTACCGGTCATCGGCGCCGAGCCGGTCCAGTTCGTCGTAGACCAGCGCCTCCAGGGCACCGGAGCCGAGCGCTCCGCGCACCCCCCACAGCACGAAGCCGAGGGCGAACACCCCGTACGACGGAACGATCACCCACAGGGCGAAGCCGGCGGCGGTGAGCAGCGGGCCGAGCCACAGCAGCAGCCGTCGGGAGACGGCGTCGGCCCAGGCGCCGGAGGGTACCTCCAGCAGGATCCCGGTGATCGACCACAGGGCGAACAGCGAGGAGACCTGCCAGAGGGACAGACCGGTGTCGCTGAACAGCAGCGCGTACACCGGGTAGAGCAGCACGAAGTCGTCGAGGAACGCGTAGCCGTACAGCGTGGCCGTCAGCCGGCGGACACCGGTGGCCCGGAGGTCCGCGGCGCGGGGCGCACGCGCAGGTGAGAGTGTCATGGGGCCTTCCCGCGGGGGCGATTCGGACGTCGGGGGTACGGCGTCCGAGGCGGCCCTCGGGAGGCACGGCTGGTGGATCAATGTCGCCAGGTCATGGCACCGATGCTAGCCGCGCGGTTCCGCCCGGCCCAGGGGATTTCGGCCGTCACTCCCCGCGGGCCGTGCCCAGCGCGAACGTCGTCACGACGGCCGCGTGGTCCGAAGGCCAGTCGTTGTCCTCGACGTCCGGCCAGGTGCGGGGGGTCCCGCGCACGTAGGTGCGGGAGTCGAGCACGGCCAGGCCCCGGTGCAGGACGAAGTCGATGCGGTCCTGCGGCTCGGGGCGGCCGCTGCCGTCCTCGTGCTCGACGTGGATCGGCGACCAGGTGTGGCCGGGGGCCCGCACGGGGTCGGGGTGGGCCTCACGGTAGGAGTCGCGCAG
>NZ_LIQX01000249.1 GCF_001418475.1 Streptomyces ossamyceticus
CCCCCGGGCCGCCCGTACCCCCGAGCCGTGAGGCGCTGTCGGCACCCGGAAGGGATACGTTGCCGTAGCCGTTACGCTGGGGGCGTGGCAGTCGTCGATGTATCCGAAGAGCTGAAGTCCCTCTCGTCGACCATGGAGTCGATCGAGGCCGTTTTGGACCTCGACAAGCTGAGGGCAGAGATCGCCGTGCTCGAGGAGCAGGCGGCCGCGCCGTCCCTGTGGGACAACCCGGACGAGGCGCAGAAGATCACCAGCAAGCTGAGCCACCTCCAGGCCGAGGTCAGGAAGGCGGACGGGCTCCGTGGTCGTATCGACGACCTCGGTGTCCTCTTCGAGATGGCCGAGGAGGAGGACGACCCGGACACTCGCGCGGAGGCCGAGGCGGAGCTCGCCTCCGTGAAGAAGGCCCTCGCCGAGATGGAGGTCCGCACGCTCCTCTCCGGCGAGTACGACTCCCGTGAGGCGCTCGTCAACATCCGCGCCGAGGCCGGTGGCGTCGACGCCGCCGACTTCGCGGAGAAGCTCCAGCGGATGTACCTGCGCTGGGCCGAGCAGCACGGCTACAAGACGGAGATCTACGAGACGTCGTACGCGGAGGAGGCCGGCATCAAGTCGACCACCTTCGCCGTGCAGGTGCCGTACGCGTACGGCACCCTCTCCGTCGAGCAGGGCACGCACCGTCTCGTCCGGATCTCGCCCTTCGACAACCAGGGGCGCCGCCAGACCTCCTTCGCCGGTGTCGAGGTCCTCCCCGTTGTCGAGCAGACCGACCACATCGAGATCGACGAGTCCGAGCTGCGGGTCGACGTCTACCGTTCCTCCGGGCCCGGCGGTCAGGGCGTCAACACCACCGACTCCGCGGTGCGGCTCACCCACCTCCCCACCGGCATCGTCGTCTCCTGCCAGAACGAGCGGTCGCAGATCCAGAACAAGGCCACGGCCATGAACGTCCTCCAGGCGAAGCTGCTCGAGCGGCGCCGTCAGGAGGAGCAGGCCAAGATGGACGCGCTCAAGGGCGACGGCGGCAACTCCTGGGGCAACCAGATGCGTTCGTACGTCCTGCACCCGTACCAGATGGTCAAGGACCTGCGGAACAACTTCGAAGTCGGCAACCCCGAGGCCGTGTTCAACGGTGAGATCGACGGCTTCCTCGAGGCCGGAATTCGCTGGCGCAAGCAGCAGGAGAAGTAAGAGGCGCGGCACCGCCCGCACCCCGGACAATTTCAGCGCTTTATCGACAAGGCAACTGCCGTCCACGCGACGGCAGTTGCCTTGTCTGTTGGGGGATGTCTGGGTTTTACGTCACACTCACACGACGTTGTCGCGGTCAAACCCGATGAACAGGACATCGCGTACGCAACGACCTTGACGTTGCTTCGAAAACTGGGAAGGCTGGCGCGTGGCATGCGCATTACTGGGACGCATGTGAACCGGGGGATCTTGCAGGCTACCGACGGCCCCCGTTGATCGCGGCCCCGGGCGCTGCTCCATTTACTGATGAGCTACTGGGGGTAGCAGCCATATGACGAAGAAGACGCGGATCCGCGTGGCGCGAATAGCCGCGGGTGCCGTGATCGCCGCCGGCGCGTCGCTGACCGCCGCGGGTGCCGCTTCCGCGCTCGACCTCGGCGTCGGTATCGGCGTCAACACCGGCAACGGCGTCTCCGCCGACGTCGGTGTTTCGGTCGACACCGAGGGTGACACGGACGGCACGTCCATCGGTGCCACGCAGGGCACCACCGGCACTGCCGGTACGACGGGCACGGCGGGTACCACCGGTGACACCGGCACGACCGGTACCACGGGCACGACCGGTACCACGGGCACGACGGGCGACACGGGCACCACCGGCACGACGGGCACCACCGGTACCACGGGCACGACCGGTGACACCGGTACCACGGGCACGACCGGTACCACCGGCACCACGGGCACGACCGGTACCACCGGTACGACCGGCAACTCCGGCGGTAACGGCAACTCGGGTGGCAACGGCAACTCGGGCGGTAACGGCAACTCCGGTGGTAACGGCAACTCCGGTGGCAACAGCTCCACCGGTGGTAACGGCAACTCCGGTGGCAACAGCTCCACCGGCGGTGACTCCACCTCGGGTGGCGGTTCCTCCACCACCGGCGGCGGTGACGCCACCTCCGGCGGTACCGAGCCCGACGGCGGCAACGACGAGGTCGTCCAGGAAGAGGGCTCCTCGCAGCTGACCGACACCGGCTCCGAGACCGAGGCTCAGGGCTCCGGGAGCGGTGAGCTCGCCGAGACGGGTGCCGCCGAGACCACGTTCCTGCTGGTCGGCGCCGCCACGATGATCGTCGGCGGTATCGGCTTCCGGCTGCTGCCGCGCCTGATGGACGGTCGCGGCGCCGCTGCCTGACCCCTCGCGGTCACGCACGGCATCCCACACGGTCGAAGGCCCGGGGCGGTAAGCCCCGGGCCTTCGTCGTGTCCGGTCGCGCCGACGGGGCGCACCCGCCGGTCACTCATGCGTCCGCTGTCGTCGCCCTATGCCGTCGTCTGGTGCGCGAGCAGCGCCAGAGCCGTTATCAGGATCGCCAGGAGGGCGATCAGGGTCATCGGGCTCAGGCCCGCGAACGGATTCTCCTGCTGGAGTCGCTCGCGACTGGCCCGGCACACATGGCAGCGGCCCTCGGCGACGGGCGACGCGCAGTTCGCGCACACCAACCGGTCGTACGTCATGCGCCTCGCCCTCCTTGCAGTGGCCTCACACACACCTCAACGCTTCGTGGAACCGGTGCGTTCCGCTGATTCGCCGGTCCCCTCCTCCTCCACTGTGCCAGGTTCCTCCGGTGCGTGCGCGGGCGCCCGGAAAAGGGGCGGGTGCCGTTCGTCGCACGGCGCCGGGATCGCCGAGGTCACTCGCGCAGTTCCCCGCGCCCCTCACGAGGACGGGTAGCGGTACAGTCTCGACCATCCATTCCCCGACGGCCTGTGGTGCATCCGTGATCCGATTCGACAACGTGTCCAAGGTCTACCCGAAGCAGACCCGCCCCGCCCTCAGGGATGTGTCCCTGGAGGTCGAGAAGGGCGAGTTCGTGTTCCTCGTGGGGTCCTCAGGCTCCGGAAAGTCCACCTTCCTGCGGCTGATCCTCCGCGAGGAGCGGTGCAGCCAGGGCCAGGTGCATGTGCTGGGCAAGGATCTCGCGCGCCTGTCCAACTGGAAGGTGCCGCAGATGCGCCGCCAGCTGGGAACGGTGTTCCAGGACTTCCGGCTGCTGCCGAACAAGACGGTCGGCGAGAACGTCGCCTTCGCGCAGGAGGTCATCGGCAAGTCGCGCGGCGAGATCCGCAAGTCCGTGCCGCAGGTGCTGGAGCTGGTCGGCCTCGGCGGCAAGGAGGAGCGGATGCCGGGCGAGTTGTCCGGTGGTGAGCAGCAGCGCGTCGCCATCGCGCGGGCCTTCGTGAACCGGCCCAAGCTGCTGATCGCCGACGAGCCCACGGGCAACCTCGACCCGCAGACCTCCGTCGGCATCATGAAGCTGCTCGACCGGATCAACCGGACGGGTACGACCGTGGTCATGGCCACCCACGACCAGAACATCGTGGACCAGATGCGCAAGCGCGTCATCGAGCTGGAGAAGGGCCGTCTCGTCCGCGACCAGGCGCGCGGCGTCTACGGCTACCAGCACTGACCACTGCTCGACGACCGTCCACGGAAAGGCTTGACCAGACGCCATGCGCGCGCAGTTCGTCCTGTCGGAGATCGGTGTGGGTCTCCGCCGCAATCTCACGATGACTTTCGCGGTCGTCATCTCGGTGGCCCTCTCCCTCGCCCTGTTCGGCGGCTCCCTGCTGATGCGGGACCAGGTCAGCTCGATGAAGGGCTACTGGTACGACAAGGTCCAGGTGTCGATCTTCCTGTGCAACAAGGCGGACGCGGAGGCGGACGCCAACTGTTCCAAGGGTGCCGTCACCTCGGAGCAGAAGCAGCAGATCAAGAGCGACCTGGGCAAGCTCGACATCGTGGAGGAGGTCTACTACGAGTCGGCGGACCAGGCCTACAAGCACTACAAGGAGCAGTTCAAGGACTCCCCGCTGGCCGCGTCGCTCACCCCGGACCAGATGCAGGAGTCGTACCGGATCAAGCTGAAGGACCCGGAGAAGTACAAGGTGATCGACACCGCGTTCTCCGGGCGGGCCGGTGTCCAGTCGGTCGAGGATCAGCGCGACGTCCTGGAGAACCTGTTCAACCTGCTCGGCGGCATGAACGTCGCGGCGCTCGGTGTGATGGGTCTGATGCTGGTCGTGGCGCTGCTGCTGATCGTCAACACGGTGCGTGTCTCCGCGTTCAGCCGTCGGCGGGAGATCGGCATCATGCGGCTCGTGGGCGCGTCCGGCTTCTACATCCAGGCGCCGTTCATCATGGAGGCCGCGATCGCGGGCCTGATCGGCGCGGGCTTCGCCGGGACGCTGATCGTCGGCGGCAAGTACCTCCTGGTCGACCACTGGCTCGCGGAGAAGATCCCGCTGGTCAACTTCATCGGCTGGGACGTCGTGCTCACCAAGCTGCCGTTGGTCCTGGCGATCGGACTGATCATGCCGGCCATGGCCGCGTTCATTGCGTTGCGGAAGTACCTCCGGGTCTGAGGCCCGTTGCACGATCATGACGATCTAGGCACACAATGGCGATTACCTGCGCCAATCTTGATCGTTAAGCTCGTTCCGACCGATCGCGCTTCCGGTGGACCTCTGGTTCCCGGAAGCAATGACAGTGAACGAGGGGAAACGAGCGATCATGCACGCACTCAACGGGGGCGCAGGCAAGAGGATGGCCGGTACGGCGGTGACGGCCGCCATCGGGGCGGCTCTGCTGCTGCCGGCCGTACCCGCCTCGGCGGCGCAGGCCACTCCGGTCGCCGGTGTCGGGAACGCGGTGGCCGTCCAGGCGGCCCAGGCGCCCACGGCTCCGGCCGTCGCCGCCAAGGGCAGCGAGTACAAGTACCACTACACGTACCGGGTCATCCGCAAGACGACGCCCGCCGAGGTGTCGTTCAAGAAGATGAACAAGATCATGAACGGTGTGTTCCCGATCAAGGGCATGCCGAAGACGGTCAAGAAGAATCAGAAGATCTGTCTGAAGATGGTCAAGGACTGCAACCCGGTGCGCGTCACCGCGGTCGGCAAGACCTACTTCACCCTCAAGTCCCTTCCCGGGCACCTGGAGGGGGCCGGCAAGATCATCACCTTCAAGCTGGTGAAGAAGAACGGCTACCTCGTCCTCGACGTGTCGGCCCACGGCCCCAAGGCCGTCTGGCAGAAGCACCCCATCACCGACAAGTCCAACCGGCTCTTCGCCAGGGGCATGTGGGGCGCGTACGCGGTGAACCTGGCCAAGGCCGCCGAGTACAACCTGGTGTGACCGGGCGCGCGGAAGTGTGCCGCACGTCACGGCATATCTGATGGTGTGACGCACGCCAATGGGGCCGTACCGGCAAGGACCGTTACGGCCCCTTCCGTTGTCCTAGACTCGCCGACATGTCAGGCCGCGACCTGTTCTCCCAGCCCCGCCGCATCCGCCGCGGGGCGGCCCTGACATTGGTCTTCGCGAGCGTGCTCGCCACCGGCGCCGCGACCGGCTCCTTCGGCGACCCGTACCGCAAGGACGACGCCACCGGCGCACCCCGCTCCGCCCCGGCCGCCCGGCAGCAGGACGTCGCCGAGGCCGCCGCCGAGGCCATGGCCGAGGGCACCTCCCCCGTGGAGGCCGCAGAGCGGGCCGTCAGCCGCAGCGGCGACCGCTGGGGCGCGGTCTACTCCGAGGGCGAGTACGAGGAGTTCCAGGAAGCCCTCGACGGCGAGTACACCGGCGTCGGGCTGTGGGCGCGGCTGGAGCGCGACGGCCGGGTCGAGATCACCCGCGTCCAGGACGGCTCGCCCGCCGCCGACGCCGGGATCCGCGCCGGGGACCGGCTCGTCAGCGTCGACGGAAAGAAGGTCGACGGCCGCCCCGTCACGGACGTCGTCTCCTTACTGCGCGGCGACGCGATCGACGGGGAGC
The DNA here is from genome assembly GCF_001418475.1 of Streptomyces ossamyceticus. Taxonomy (GTDB): domain Bacteria; phylum Actinomycetota; class Actinomycetes; order Streptomycetales; family Streptomycetaceae; genus Streptomyces; species Streptomyces ossamyceticus. Next base: position 6,029 of record NZ_LIQX01000249.1, read on the forward strand.
AGGACACCGCCGAGGACGCCGCCGCCGGTACGAAGGTGTCGCTGGGCCTGCAGCGCTCCACCCGGACCTGGCAGGAGACCCTGCGCAGGGCCCGACTGTCCACCGAGGACGTCACCGTCAGCAGCCTCGCCGACGGGATCACCGTGATCAAGGTCGACGCGTTCACCAAGGGCTCCGGAGACATGGTGCGCGCGGCCGTCGAGCAGGCCGCGGACGCCACCGGGTTCGTGCTCGACCTCCGCGGCAACTCCGGTGGCCTGGTCGCCGAGGCCGTCACCGCCTCCTCCGCCTTCCTCGACGGCGGCCTCGTCGCCACCTACGACGTCAACGGCGAACAGCGCGCCCTGCACGCGGACACCGGCGGCGACAGCACCAGACCGCTGGTCGCGCTCGTCGACGGCGGCACGATGAGCGCGGCCGAACTGCTCACCGGAGCGCTCCAGGACCGCGGCCGCGCGGTGGTCGTGGGCTCCCGCACCTTCGGCAAGGGCTCCGTGCAGATGCCGAGCCGCCTCCCCGACGGGTCCGTCGCCGAGCTGACCGTCGGCCACTACCGCACCCCCTCCGGCCGCGGTGTCGACGGCCGGGGCATCACTCCCGACCTGGACGCCGACGACGACGCCCTCCAGCGGGCCGAGACGGTGCTGAGCGGGCTCGGCGAGTACGAGTAATCGGCTTTCCCCGGCACCCCCGCGTAGTGCGAAAATGGACGGCACTATGAGCAAGGGAATGTACGTACCCAAGGAGTCGCAGCCCAAGCAGGGCGGGGCGGCCGCCAAGGCGAGGGACGGCGAGAAGGGCGGCAAGCGCAAGATCGTCGCCCAGAACAAGAAGGCCCGCCACGACTACGCGATCATCGACACCTTCGAGGCCGGGCTCGTCCTGACAGGCACCGAGGTCAAGTCGCTGCGTGAGGGCCGGACCTCGCTGACCGACGGCTTCGTCCAGATCGACCGGGGAGAGGCGTGGCTGCACAACGCGCACATCCCCGAGTACCACCAGGGCAGCTGGACCAACCACTCCGCGCGCCGCAAGCGGAAGCTGCTGCTGCACCGCGAGGAGATCGACAAGCTGGAGGCGAAGGCGCAGGAGACGGGTCACACGATCGTGCCGCTCTCCCTGTACTTCAAGGACGGCCGAGCCAAGGCGGAGATCGCGCTCGCCCGAGGCAAGAAGGAGTACGACAAGCGGCAGACCCTGCGGGAGAAGCAGGACCGGCGGGAGTCGGACCGCGCCATCGCCGCTGCGAAGCGCAAGCAGCGCGCCTAGGGCCCTTCTGACGGATCTCCGCGGCGTCGCGACGCCCGGCACGCCCTCTCGCCGCACCGGACAAAAGCCCTAGTAGCTCCGCTACGAGGGCTTCCGCCCGGCACTCCCCCAAGCTCTTCGAGCAGGGGGTACCCCCAGAGCACGCACCGAACGCCGCTCCTTCTCCCACGGAGATCCGTCAGAAGGGCCCTGGCCGGGGTGACGCGCGCGTGGCCGCCGGGAATACGGTGGCATGCGCTCGCGTTGGTCACGTACGATGGCATCCGCACCTCACAGCGGGTGCGAGCGCCCTCCTCGGAGGGGTTGAAAACACAACATGGGGATGATCGGTTTCGACAGCGGATGTCGAAGCAGGGGAAGCGTGTCGAGGAAGCGGCCATGATCTCGTAAACCACAGGCCGAAAAAAATAATCGCCACTGTTAAGAGCGATTCTCCCGAGCAGCGCTTCGCTCTCGCCGCCTGATCCAGGTAGCGAGACCGAGCCTCTCATTTAGGGAGTGTCAGCCCGGGGCTGTTCCCGACCCGGATCCTGGCATCAGCTAGGGGACTAAACCTTGATCCCGGTCACGGGGTGAAGAGGGAAATCAAACAGTGACTGAGCCCGTCGGCGACTTGTTCGCGTGATCGCCGGGGCTGAGAAACTCATAGCGAACTGCACACGGAGAAGCCCTGGTTCCGCACCGTTGGACGCGGGTTCGATTCCCGCCATCTCCACAATTCCCATGTGACGCAGGAACAGCGGGGCCCGGTGGTCGACCAGACCACCGGGCCCCGCTGCGTTGTGCGCCCGCCCCTCAGCCCGCCGGCCGGCGGGCCGTACTCGCCCGTGGGGTCAGGCGCGCGGGGAGCAGGGTGGCCTCGGGGACCGGAGTGCCGTCGAGCTTCCTCATCAGCAGGGCGACGGCCTGTTCGCCCAGCTCGGTCGACGGGATGGCGACCGACGTCAGGGGGACACGCAGGGACGTGGCCAGGTCCTCGGGGCACAGGGCCGTGATCGAGAGGTCGGCCGGGACACGGAGACCGAGGTGCTCGAAGGCGTCCAGCAGGGGGTCCAGGACGGCCTCGTTGTGGACCACCACGCCGGTGAGGGCGGGGTGCTCGCGCAGCAGCCGCTCGGCGACCTCGCGGGCCGCCGCGGGCGTGGCCTCGCACGGGTGGACCGTGGACGTCATGCCGTGGCGGGTGGCGGCGGCGGTGAAGCCCTGGAGGACCCGCTGCGCGAACGACGTCCGGCGGACGTACACCTCGGGCGGTGAGCCGATCAGGCCCACGACCCGGTGGCCCAGGCCGGCCAGATGGTCCACGCACAACTCGCCCGCGGCCCGGAAGTCCAGATCGATGCAGGTCAGCCCGTCGGCCGAGGCGGGGAAGCCGATCAGCACGGAAGGCCGGTCCAGGGTGCGGAGCAACGGCAGCCGGGGATCGTGGAGTTGGACGTCCATCACGATCAGCGCGTCGACGAGGGCCGTGTCCGCGACCCGGCGCAGCCCCTCCTCACCCTCCTCCTGGGTCACCAGGAGCACATCGTGGTCGTGCGCGCGGGCCGACGTCACCACCGACACCGCGAAGCCCATCACCACCGGCACATGGATCCCGGGCCGCAACGGCACCACCATCGCCAGCACGTTCGACTTACTGCTGGCCAGGGCACGCGCACCCGCGTGCGGGCGGTAGCCCAGCTCACGGATGGACGCCTCCACCCGTGCCCTGGTCTCCGCGGAGATCGGGCGCTTCCCGCTCAGCGCGTACGACACGGTGCTGGGGGAGACCCCCGCGTGCCGGGCCACATCCGTGATCTTCACCGTCACCGCGATCCCCCGCCTTCCGGGCCCGGCTCCACGTCCATCGTCAGGAAGCCCGTGCCGGCCTCCGCCCGGACCTCCCGACCGTCCGACCACAGGCCCCACGGGGCCCTCGGGTCGCCGCAGGAGGCCCGCAGGACGTTCCCCTCCCGTACGACGGTGAACGTCACGTCGCCCACCGGGACGGTCACCTGGGCGCCGTGGGCGAGGCCGTACGCGCGCAGGGTGACGCCGTCGGCGTGGTCGTAGTCCGGGCGGTCCGTCACCGCGCCCACCGGGATCACCGCGCCCGGGCGCACCAGCAGCGGCAGGCTCAGGAAGTCGTGCCGTTCGCGGACCCACCGGGGGCCGGTGACCGTCCCGCCGGTGAGGTAGTGGGTCCAGACGCCCTCGGGGACGTAGTACGCGACGTCGCCCTCGTCGCTGAAGACGGGCGCCACCAGGAGGTCGGGGCCGAGCATGTACTGGCGTTCCAGGTGGGCGCAGCCGGGGTCGTCGGGGAACTCCAGGACCATCGCGCGCATCATCGGCACGCCCTCGTCGTGGGCGGCGCGCGCCGCCTCGTACAGGTAGGGCATCAGGCCGAGCTTGAGGTGGGTGAACGTCCGCAGGACGTCCACCGATTCGTCGTCGAAGAGCCAGGGCACCCGGTACGACGACGAACCGTGCAGCCGGCTGTGGGAGGACAGCAGACCGAAGGCGATCCACCGTTTGAACAGCGCGGGCGTCGGGGTGCCCTCGAAGCCGCCGATGTCATGGCTCCAGTACCCGAAGCCCGACAGGCCCAGCGACAGACCACCCCGCAGCGACTCGGCCATCGCCTCGTACGTCGACTCGCAGTCGCCGCCCCAGTGGACGGGGAAGCGCTGGCTGCCGGTGGTCGCGGAGCGGGCGAAGAGGACCGCGTCGCCCTCGCCGCGGTGCTTGCACAGGACGTCGAAGACGGTGCGGTTGTAGAGGTAGGTGTAGTAGTTGTGCATCCGCTCGGGGTCCGTGCCGTCGGACCAGGTCACGTCGAGCGGGATCCGCTCGCCGAAGTCGGTCTTGAAGCAGTCGACGCCCTGGGCGAGCAGCGCCTGAAGTTTCGACGCGTACCACTGGCGGGCGGCCGGGCTGGTGAAGTCGACGAGGGCCATGCCGGGCTGCCACAGGTCCCACTGCCAGACGCCGCCGTCGGGTCTGCGGAGCAGATGGCCGAGCTCCCTGCCCTCGGCGAACAGCGGTGAGCGCTGGGCGATGTACGGGTTGATCCAGACGGAGATCCGCAGGCCCCGGTGTTTCAGGCGGGCCAGCATGCCCTCCGGGTCGGGGAAGACCCGCGGGTCCCAGGCGAAGTCGCACCACTGGAACTCGCGCATCCAGAAGCAGTCGAAGTGGAACACGGACAGCGGCAGCCGGCGCTCCCGCATGCCCTCGATGAAGGAGGTCACCGTCTCCTCGTCGTAGGAGGTGGTGAAGGAGGTCGACAGCCACAGGCCGAAGGACCAGGCGGGCGGCAGGGCCGGACGGCCGGTGAGGGCCGTGTACTTGCGGAGGATCTCCTTAGGAGTGGGGCCGTAGATGACGTAGTACGTCAGCCGCTGGGTCTCCGCGCTGAACTGGACCCTCGACACCACCTCGGAGGCCACCTCGAAGGACACCTTGCCGGGGTGGTCGACGAAGACGCCGTAGCCCGCGTCCGTGAGGTAGAACGGCACGTTCTTGTATGCCTGTTCGGTGGCCGTGCCGCCGTCGGCGTTCCAGACGTCGACGACCTGGCCGTTCTTCACGAGCGGGCCGAAGCGTTCGCCGAGGCCGTAGACGGAGGTGCCGACGCCGAGGTTCAGCTGCTCGCGCAGATGGTGGGCGCCGGAGCCGTCCCGCATGATGCCCATGGACTTGGGGCCGCTGGTGGTGAGGGTGCGGCCGTGGGCGAGGAAGTCGACGCGCCAGGGGCCGGTGCGGGCCACGCGCACGGACAGGGCGCCGGCGGTGAGCGTGGCGTGCTCGTCGTCGTACGCGGTGTGCGGGGTGAACTCCTCGGTGGTGAGCTCGAAGTGGGGGCCGCGGGGCGGTTCGCCCTCGAAGTGGGTGAGGGTGACGCCGATGACGTCGGGCATCGGGGCGTGGGCGCTGATCGTCACGACCGGTCCCTTCAGCAGGTCGCCGCGGTGGCGGACGGGCCGGGTGGGGGCGTGGATCTCCAGGGCGCCCGCGTCGGTGGTGGTGATGTCGAGGGCCTGGACCGGGTGGGCCGCGGTGACGCCCTCCCGCAGCAGCCAGTAGCCGTCGGTGAATTTCATGTGGGGGGCTCTCCTTACGTCACGGCCTACGTCACGGCCTACTTCACGGCTCTCACGGCTCTCACGGCGATGCCGCGGGTGAGGATGCGCTGGAAGACGAGGAAGAACACGAGCGCGGGCAGGACACCGAGGAGGGCCGCTGCGTTGGTCATCGTGGCGTCCATCAGACGCTGGCCCTGGAGGACGCCGAGGGCCACCGACACCGTCTGGTTGTCGTTGGAGATCAGCATCACCAGCGGGAGCAGGAACTCGTTCCACGTCCAGATGAAGAAGACGAGCAGCACCCCGAGGGTGGGGCGGCTGACGGGCACGACGATCCGCCAGAGCACCTGCCACGCGTTCGCGCCGTCCATCCGGGCCGCCTCGACGATCTCGCGGGGGAAGCGGCCGAGCACCGAGGCGAGGAGGTACGTGCCGAAGGCGGCCTGGAGGAGAGCAGCAGCGCGCCGCTCAGGGCGGCCGCCGAGACGGCCGTGCGGCGCCTGCGCGCCGCCGCGGCCGGGGTCCGGGTCGGTCGGGTGCTCTCCTCGTTCGTGCCGCGCCGTTCCGCCGCCGTCGTACGCCGTCGTGCCGTCAACATCCAGTGCCTCCGGGGGAGTCGGATGGTTCTCGGTGCGCTGCGCAGTCGAATCGTTTCGACGGGTGATGTCGAAGCGCTTCGACGGGCGAAGGTAAAGGTGGGGCGTGGACACGTCAATGGGGTGGGCGGAAAACGGCCGGACGCCGTTTCGACACGGCCAGGGACAGTGCCAGGGCCAGCGCGGCGGCGGCCGCCGGCACGGCGAAGCCGGTGGTCGCCGGGCCCGGCCCGTGGTCCACCATCCAGCCGCCGAGCGCGGAGCCGCCCGCGATGCCACCGAGGAGGCCGGTGACCGCGAGGGTCATGCCCTCGTTCAACTGGCCCTCGGGAGTGCGCTCCTGGATCAGGGACATCGCCGTGACCATGGTGGGCGCGGTGGCCATACCGGCCACCAGGAGGGCCGGGGCGAGGGCGAGGAGCGAGCCGGTGGACGAGGCGGTGAGCCACGGCAGGGTCATCAGGGTCGCCATGGAGGCCAGGCAGAGCGGGAAGCGGCGCTCGGCGGAACGCGTCACCCGTATCGCGCCGAACGCCAGGCCCGCGGCGCAGGAGCCGGCCGCCTGGAGGCCGAGGATCAGGCCCGCCGCGGAGGCGTCGCCGCGGGCGTCGGCGTGGGCGATGGTGACGACCTCCAGGGAGCCGAAGACGGCGCCCATCGCGAGGAAGACGGCGAGGAGGGAGGGGACGCCGGGGGCGCGGACGGGGGACCTCGCGGCCGTACGGCCGCTCGGCGGCGGCTCGGTGGCGCGCTGGGCGGCGAAGACCAGGACGCCGGTCAGGCAGACCAGCCCGCCGATCAGGGTGCCGGCCTCGGGGAACAGGGAGGTGCACAGGAACGCGGCGATGACGGGGCCGACCATGAAGCACAGTTCGTCCGCGGCCTGTTCGAAGGAGTTCGCGGTGTGCAGGGCCGCCGGGTCGTCCTTCAGGAGATGGGCCCAGCGGGCGCGGGCCATGCCGCCGGTGTTGGGGGCGGTGGCGGTGGCGGCGTAGGAGGCGAAGAGGGTCCAGGCCGGGGCGTTCCAGTGGACGCAGGCGATCAGAAAGAGGCCGCCGAGGAGGGCGAGGGCGGTGGCCGGGACGGCGACGCGGGCCTGGCCGTGGCGGTCGACGAGGCGGGCGGTGAGGGGGGCGACCAGGGCGGTGGCGGCGAGGCCGGTGGCGACGACGGCGCCGGCGAGGGCGTAGGAGTCGCGGGCGGGGGCGATCATCAGGATCGCGCTCACGCTGAACATGCCCATGGGGAGGCGGGCGAGGAGGGCGCCGAGGGTGAAGGCGCGGGTGCCGGGG
>NZ_LIQX01000025.1 GCF_001418475.1 Streptomyces ossamyceticus
CGCCGCCAGCCGGTCCACGCGTTGCAGGACGGCGGCGGCGACGGTCGCGGGGACCCCGGCGTCGAGGGAACCGGTGACCGTCCAGCCGGAGGCGCCGTCCCGGACGAGGCTGCCGCCGTCCACCATGGCCCGCAGCAGTTCCTCCACCACGAACGGGACGCCCTCGGAGACGGCGTGCAGCCGGTCCAGCACGGCCGCGGGCACCTCGTCGGCGTCGCCGTGGCCGAGACAGCGGGCGGCCAGCTCGGCGGTGCCGGCGGGCCCGAGACGGGCGAGGCGCAGCGTGCGGGCGGTGCGGCGGGACGCGGCGGCCTCGACCAGGTCGAGGGCGGGACCGGGTTCGCCGCGCAACGTGGCCAGCAGGACAGCCCGTTGGCCGGTGAGGTTGTCGGCCAGATAGTCGACGATGGCGAGGGTGTCGGCGTCCGCGTCGTGCAGGTCCTCCAGCACCAGCACACAGCCACCGTCACGGCCCAGTACCGCCAGGAGCCTCAACACCGCCTCGGCGTACCCGACCAGGGGCGCCCCGTCCTCCGGCGCGAGTCCGCACAGCCGGGACAGCAGGGGTTCGTAGAGGCCGAGGTCACCGTCCGAGGGAGCGCCCGCCCCGCGCAGCGCGGAGAACACGGCCTCCGCGAGCGGGCGCAGCGGCACGGCGCGCCCGGCGGACGCCGCCCGTCCGCGCAGTACACGTGCCCCGGCGTGCGCCGCGGCGGACGCCGCCTCCTCGACGAGCCGGGACTTGCCGATGCCGGGCTCGCCGAGCACGAACACCGACGTGCCCCGCCCCTCGCGGGCCGCGCCTACGGCGGCGGCCAGAAGGTCCCGCTCCGCCTCCCTGCCGACCAGCGCGGGCGCCGACAGTGATGAGAACGACGACACCTCAAGGCTCCCTGCGCCGCGTCGAATACGCCTTCGAGGCGTACAGGTTAGTACCCGTGTTCACCGAGGCCGCACAACTATATGGGGGATCTTCCCCGATGGCCGGGGGCCCGGTGCCGGGGCAGGCTTCCTACCGGCAGGGCAGGGGGACAGGGCATGGCCTGGGGGGACATGCCCTGCCTGCCGCTTTATCCGTCGTGCTGGGAGGTCGTCATGCAGGGTGCCCGGATGTGGGCCGTCGCCGGGGTGCTGGGCGTGGCCCTGTGCGGGTGTTCGTCGTCCACCGGGTCCACGGGAGCGGGCAGCGGCGGCGGGTCGTCGTCGGGCGGGGCCGCGGCGGACACGCCCGAGGTGCCGGTGACCACCCAGGACCTGGAGCGGGTCTGCTCCGACGGGCTCGGCTTCAAGGGACTGCCGGCCTACGACCGCGCGAAGAAGTCCGTGCACCCGGCGCAGCTGATGCGGAGCGACGGCGACGACGACGGCTGGACGAGCAGCGTGCCCTCCGACGGCGACTTCCCCAAGGGCTGGTTCCTGGACTACATGGACAAGCCGGAGAAGGCCGAACTGGTCGTCTGCGTCGAGCGCACCAAGGCCACCGCGACCGGCAAGGTGTGCGACATGGAGGCCGACGGCAAGCCGCTGAAGATCAAGACGTACAACACCACGTACCGGCTGCGGGTAGTCGAGGCGCGCACCGGCAAGGAGCAGTACACGTACACCGGCAAGGTCGAGTCCGACGAGTGCCCGTACTACATCCTCACCTCGAAGGGCGAGGACGCGGACAAGTACTACAACGAGGTGCGCCCCGAGGACTACCGCAAGCGCGTCAAGCCGTACATCGTCCCGTAGCCCGTACATCGCCCCGTAACCCGGCCGGCGTCCGCCGGGCCCTTCGCCGGGCTCTCTGTCTCCGCCGGCCTCGTGTCGCGGGCGGGCCGTGCGGGCGGGTGTTCCTGGCGGCCTCCGGGAACACCCGCCCGCCCCACGGCGAACGGCACGGGGTCGGGCGTTACTTGGTGACGCCCGCGTCCTTCAGGGACTTCTCCCAGTCGGCGACCGAGGACGGGTTGCCGACCGTCTTGTCGTTGATCTTGATGGTGGGGGTCGACTGGACGCCCTCGGCGTTGTCGAAGGACTTGCTCATCTTCATCGCCCAGGCGTCGTAGGTGCCCTTCTCCACGGCGTCCTGGAACTTCTTGTTGTTCTTCAGCGCGTCCACCGTGTTCGCCACCTTGATCAGGTAGCTGTCGTCGGCGAACTTGTCGGTCGTCTCCTCCGGGTGGTACTTCGCGGAGTACAGCGCGGCCTTGTAGTCGAGGAACGCCTCGGGGCTGACGTTCAGGGCGGCGCCCAGCGCGCTCAGCGCGTTCTTCGAGCCCTCGCCGCTGAGTTTGTCGTCAAGGAAGGTGCCGAGGGTGAAGGACAGCTTGTAGTCGCCGTCCTGCATGCCCTTGTCGACCGTCTCACCGACCGTCTGCTCGAACTGGGCGCAGGCGGGGCAGCGCGGGTCCTCGTACAGGTGGACCACGTTGTCGGTCTTGGAGTCGCCGATCACGACCGTGGCGCCGTTCGCGCCGGAGGTGTTGGCGGGCTTGACCACCGTGGCGTCGGCGGCGGCCTCCCACTTGGTGGGCTTGCCGGTCTGCACGACGGCGTAGCCGATGCCGCCGGCCGCCGCGAGGACCGCGACGACGGAGGCCGCCACGATCGCCTGCCGCCTGACCTTCGCGCGCTTGGCCTGACGCTCGCGCTCCAGGCGCAGCCGCTCGCGCGCCGCCGACTTCGCCGTCTGGCTGTTCCGCTTGCTCATGTGGGTGAACTCCCTGGAAAACACGCACACCTGGGTGTGCGGGATACGTGGATGGACTGCTCGTGCTCGGCGGCGCTCGGGAGCCCGTGGCTCACCGAACACCCGGAGGGGTCACGCGAAGGTGACCGAGCACGGCGGCCCGCGCCGCCCCAGGGAGTGGGCGAGGAGAAGGGTGCGGGCGGTGGACCCGCGGTGCGCGGTGCGCGTCGGCCGCTGCTTCGCCGGGGCGCACCGCGGCGTGAGCGCGGCGACCGCGAGGAGCAGGGGCCGGAAACCGGCGGCGACGGCGGCGCCGAGGAGCTGGGCCAGCGCCCGCTCGCCGCGGCGCAGCCAGGCGGCGGCCAGCAGCCCCACACCGATGTGCGCGGCGAGCAGCAGCCAGGCGGCGGCCGGTCCCGCGCCCGACAGCAGCGCGGCCGCCTGGTCGGAGCCACCGGTGACGCGCGCCAGCGGGGCACCGATGGCGCCACCGCACAGCACGTCCAGACCGACCTGGCGCAGCGGACCCGTGACCGGGCCGCCCGCCTCGCCGTAACAGGCGTGCTGACCGGTCGTGAACACCGTGTCCGCCGCCAGCTCCAGGGGGATCAGCACGGCGGCGATCCGTCCGAAGCCGCGCTCACGGCGGCCCGCCAGCGCGAACGCGACGACATAGACGGCGGCGGTGATCGCGGCCACGCCGGCCAGCGGCAGCGGGGCCCGGGACAGCAGGACGTGCGACGCGGTGCTGAGTGTCACGACGAGTGCCGTGAACAGCGCCGCGCGCACGGCTCTGAGATGCGTCCCGGATATGTCCATACCGCTGGAGAGTGTCCCACGGACCCCCGTAAGAGAGCCTTAAAGACAGCCTGTGCACTCCCTTACAGGCGCGGGATCCGGCCGATCACAGTCCCGGGATCCGGCCGTTGCGGAACAGGTCCACGAAGATCTGGTGGTCGGTACGCGCGCGTGCGCCGTAGCGGTGCGCGAAGTCCACCAGCAGGGGAGCGAAGCCCGGCTCGTCGGCGGCGATCGCCGCGTCGATGGCCCGCTCCGTGGAGAACGGCACCAGGGACTGGCCGGAGAGGTCGTCCGCCGCCGCGTGCATCGTCGCCGTGGCCCGGCCGAGGTCGGCGACGACCGCCGCGATCTCCTCCGGGTCGTCGATGTCGCCCCAGTCCAGGTCCACCGCGTACGGCGACACCTCGGCGACCAGCTGGCCCGCGCCGTCCAGTTCGGTCCAGCCGAGCCACGGGTCGGCGTGCGCCTGGAGGGCGCGCTGGGAGATCACCGTGCGGTGGCCCTCGTGCTGGAAGTAGTCCTGGATGCGCTCGTCGGTGATGTGGCGGGAGACGGCCGGGGTCTGGGCCTGCTTGATGTAGATCACCACATCGTTCTCCAGGGCGTCGGTGGCGCCCTCCAGCAGGATGTTGTACGACGGCAGCCCCGCCGAGCCGATGCCGATGCCGCGGCGGCCCACGACGTCCTTCACCCGGTACGAGTCGGGGCGGGTCAGGGAGGACTCCGGGAGGGTCTCCAGATAGCCGTCGAAGGCGGCCAGCACCTTGTAGCGCGTGGCCGCGTCCAGCTCGATGGAGCCGCCGCCGGGCGCGAAACGGCGCTCGAAGTCACGGATCTCGGTCATCGAGTCGAGCAGCCCGAAACGCGTCAGCGAACGCGCGTCGCGCAGCGCCCCGAGCAGCGGGCCCTGCGCGGTGTCCAGGGTGAACGGCGGCACCTCGTCCCGCTTGGCGCCCGTCGCGACCGCGTGGATCCGCTCGCGGTAGGCGGCCGCGTACACGTTCACCAGTTCCGTGATCTGCTCGTCGGCGAGCGCCTTCGCGTACCCGATGAGCGCCACCGAGGCGGCGAAGCGCTTCAGGTCCCAGGTGAAGGGGCCCACATAGGCCTCGTCGAAGTCGTTCACGTTGAAGATCAGACGGCCCGTGGAGTCCATGTACGTGCCGAAGTTCTCCGCGTGCAGGTCGCCGTGGATCCACACGCGCGAGGTGCGCTCGTCCAGGTAGGGACCCAGGGCGCCGGTGCCCTCGGCGCCGCCGCCCCAGCCGGAGGTCGCCTCGCTCAGGTCGTGGTAGAAGAGGCACGCCGTACCCCGGTAGAACGCGAAGGCCGAGGCCGCCATCTTCCGGAACTTCACGCGGAACGCGGCCGGGTCGGCGGCCAGGAGCCGGCCGAAGGCGGTGTCGAAGACGGCGAGGATCTCCTCGCCGCGTCGCTCGTCGTTGAGCTGCGGAACCGACATCGCTGGGTGCCTCCTGGTACATGACGAATGGGACGGCTGGTCCGTCCCCTGGGCAACGTCCGGGGGTGCGCGGGAGTGCCCGCGACTCCTTCACGAAAGGTACGGGGGAGAGCCCTCACGGTGTCAGTGCCGAGGCATAGACTTCGACGCTGTCCCCCAGACTGTCCGCAGCCCGTGGGGCAGCCGTTCACGCCTGTTTTCCCTGTGTCCCCTGGAGGCCGAAGCCGTGTCAAAGCCGCCGTTCACGCACCTGCACGTCCACACCCAGTACTCGCTGCTGGACGGTGCCGCGCGGCTCAAGGACATGTTCGACGCGTGCAACGAGATGGGCATGACCCACATCGCCATGTCCGACCACGGCAACCTGCACGGGGCGTACGACTTCTTCCACTCCGCGAAGAAGGCGGGCGTCACCCCGATCATCGGCATCGAGGCGTACGTCGCCCCCGAGTCCCGCCGCAACAAGCGCAAGATCCAGTGGGGCCAGCCGCACCAGAAGCGGGACGACGTCTCCGGTTCCGGTGGTTACACGCACAAGACGATCTGGGCGGCGAACAAGACCGGCCTGCACAACCTCTTCAAGCTCTCCTCCGACGCGTACGCCGAGGGCTGGCTGCAGAAGTGGCCCCGGATGGACAAGGAGACCATCTCCCAGTGGTCCGAGGGGCTCATCGCCTCCACCGGCTGCCCCTCCGGCGAGCTGCAGACCCGGCTGCGCCTCGGCCAGTTCGACGAGGCCCTGAAGTCGGCCGCCGAGTACCAGGACATCTTCGGCAAGGACCGGTACTTCCTGGAGCTGATGGACCACGGCATCGAGATCGAGCACCGGGTGCGCGACGGCCTGCTGGAGATCGGCAAGAAGCTCGGCATCCCCCCGCTGGTCACCAACGACTCGCACTACACGTACGCGCACGAGGCGACCGCGCACGACGCGCTGCTGTGCATCCAGACCGGCAAGAACCTCTCCGACCCGGACCGCTTCAGGTTCGACGGCACCGGCTACTACCTGAAGTCCACGGACGAGATGTACGCCATCGACTCCTCGGACGCCTGGCAGGAGGGCTGCGCCAACACCCTGCTGGTCGCCGAGCAGATCGACACCACGGGCATGTTCGAGGCCCGGAACCTGATGCCGAAGTTCGACATCCCCGAGGGGTACACCGAGGTCAGCTGGTTCCGCGAGGAGACCATGCGCGGCATGCACCGCCGCTTCCCGGACGGCATCCCGGACGACCGCATGAAGCAGGTCGAGTACGAGATGGACACCATCATCTCGATGGGCTTCCCGGGCTACTTCCTCGTGGTCGCCGACTTCATCATGTGGGCCAAGAAGCAGGGCATCGCGGTCGGCCCCGGCCGTGGCTCCGCGGCCGGCTCGATCGTCGCGTACGCCATGGGCATCACCGACCTCGACCCCATCCCGCACGGCCTGATCTTCGAGCGGTTCCTCAACCCCGAGCGCATCTCCATGCCCGATGTCGACATCGACTTCGACGAGCGCAGGCGCGTCGAGGTGATCCGGTACGTGACGGAGAAGTACGGCGCCGACAAGGTCGCCATGATCGGCACCTACGGCAAGATCAAGGCGAAGAACGCCATCAAGGACTCCGCGCGCGTGCTGGGCTACCCGTACGCGATGGGCGACCGGCTCACCAAGGCCATGCCCGCCGACGTCCTCGGCAAGGGCATCGATCTCAACGGCATCACCGACCCCTCCCACCCGCGCTACAGCGAGGCGGGCGAGATCCGGGCGATGTACGAGAACGAACCGGACGTGAAGAAGGTCATCGACACCGCCAAGGGCGTCGAGGGCCTGGTCCGGCAGATGGGTGTGCACGCGGCCGGCGTGATCATGTCCAGCGAGCCCATCGTCGACCACGCCCCGATCTGGGTGCGGCACACCGACGGCGTGACCATCACCCAGTGGGACTACCCGCAGTGCGAGTCGCTCGGCCTGCTGAAGATGGACTTCCTCGGCCTGCGCAACCTCACGATCATGGACGACGCCATCAAGATGGTGAAGGCCAACAAGGGCATCGACCTGGAGATGCTCTCGCTCCCGCTGGACGACCCCAAGACCTTCGAACTGCTCTGCCGCGGTGACACGCTCGGTGTCTTCCAGTTCGACGGCGGCCCGATGCGCTCGCTGCTCCGCCAGATGCAGCCCGACAACTTCGAGGACATCTCCGCCGTCTCGGCCCTGTACCGGCCCGGCCCGATGGGCATGAACTCGCACATCAACTACGCCGAGCGCAAGAACGGCCGCCAGGAGATCACACCGATCCACAAGGAGCTGGAGGAGCCGCTCCAGGAGGTCCTCGCGGTCACCTACGGCCTGATCGTCTACCAGGAGCAGGTGCAGAAGGCGGCCCAGATCATCGCCGGGTACTCCCTCGGCGAGGCCGACATCCTCCGCCGTGTGATGGGCAAGAAGAAGCCCGAGGAACTGGCGAAGAACTTCACCATCTTCCAGGCCGGCGCCCAGAAGAACGGCTACAGCGACGAGGCCATCCAGGCCCTGTGGGACGTACTGGTCCCCTTCGCCGGCTACGCCTTCAACAAGGCCCACTCCGCCGCGTACGGCCTGGTCTCCTACTGGACGGCGTACCTCAAGGCCAACTACCCGGCCGAGTACATGGCCGCGCTGCTCACCTCGGTCAAGGACGACAAGGACAAGTCGGCGGTCTACCTCAACGAGTGCCGGCGCATGAAGATCAAGGTGCTCCCGCCGAACGTCAACGAGTCCGAGCAGAACTTCGCCGCCCAGGGCGACGACGTGATCCTCTTCGGCCTCTCCGCCGTCCGCAACGTCGGGACGAACGTGGTGGAGTCGATCATCCGCAGCCGCAAGGCCAAGGGGAAGTACGCCTCCTTCCCGGACTACCTCGACAAGGTCGAGGCGGTCGCCTGCAACAAGCGGACCACGGAGTCGCTGATCAAGGCGGGCGCCTTCGACTCCATGGGGCACACCCGCAAGGGCCTCACCGCGCACTTCGACCCGATGATCGACAACGTGGTCGCGGTCAAGCGCAAGGAGGCCGAGGGCCAGTTCGACCTCTTCGGCGGCATGGGCGAGGACGACAGCAGCGAGCCGGGCTTCGGGCTCGACGTGGAGTTCACCACCGACGAGTGGGACAAGACCTATCTCCTCGCCCAGGAGCGGGAGATGCTCGGTCTCTACGTCTCCGACCACCCCCTCTTCGGCCTGGAGCACGTGCTCGCCGACAAGGCCGACGCGGGCATCGCCCAGCTCACCGGCGGTGAGCACGCGGACGGCGCGGTCGTCACCATCGGCGGCATCATCTCCGGCCTCCAGCGCAAGATGACCAAGCAGGGCAACGCCTGGGCCATCGCCACCGTCGAGGACCTCGCCGGCTCCATCGAATGCATGTTCTTCCCGGCGACCTACCAGCTGGTCTCGACCCAGCTCGTCGAGGACGCCGTCGTCTTCGTCAAGGGCCGCCTCGACAAGCGCGAGGACGTCCCCCGGCTCGTCGCGATGGAGCTCCAGGTCCCCGACCTGTCCAACGCGGGCGCCAACGCGCCCGTGATCCTCACCATCCCCGCCACCCGGGTGACCCCGCCCATGGTGAGCCGGCTCGGCGAGATCCTCACCCACCACAAGGGCGAGAGCGAGGTGCGCATCCGGCTCCAGGGGCCCACCAAGACCACGGTGCTCCGCCTCGACCGGCACCGGGTGAAGCCGGACCCGGCCCTCTTCGGCGACCTGAAGGTACTGCTCGGCCCGTCCTGCCTGGCCGGCTGAGCCCCCGGCGGACCGAGGGGCGTGATCGCGCGAGGGGCGCATCCGGAGTTCCGGATGCGCCCCTCGGTGCCATGGGGCTGCGATCAGCCCGTCACGCGGATGTCAGTTGTGGCCGAAGCGCTTCTGCCGGCCCTTGCGGGCCATGTCGCCGGGGGTCACCGAGGCGACACGCTGGTCGGCGCCCGACTCCATGGAGGACGGCTGTACCTCCTGCTGACCACGCTCGGACTGGGGCTGCTTACGGTCCTGCTTCTTGTTCTTGGCCATGGTGATCTGCCTCCTGTGGGTGATCTAGGGGCCAGGGCCGCGACCAGATTCACATAGCCCGACACGCCGCGCATGTCGGGGAATCACCGTCCGTGACGACCGTTGTCGCCACCTGCGGCGCGATGCGCGGCGCGACCGGCGAATACGCCACGCCGATGATCCAGTTCCGGCCGTTAACCTCCGCGAGGTCGGGCAGACTCGAAGGAAGCCCTAAGCACACCTCCCGGAAAGAGGGTGGATCGCGTGGACCGCTGCATCGTCCTGGTGGACGCCGGGTATCTGCTCGGCGCGGCCGCCAGCCTCCTCGCCGGGGAACCCTCCCGCTCCCGCATCACCGTCGACCACACGGCCCTCATCCAGGGCCTGCGCGAACGCGCCGAGGCCGACACCGAACGCCCCCTGCTGCGCATCTACTGGTTCGACGGCGCCCCCGACCGCGTACCGCAGCCCGAGCACCGCAGGCTGCGCGTGATGCCCCGGGTGACCGTCCGGCTCGGCGCGCTGACCCGCAGCGACGGGCGCTGGGCGCAGAAGGGGGTGGACGCCGCCATGCACGCCGAGCTGACCGAGCTGGCCCGTAACCGGGCCTGCTCCGACGTGGTCCTCGTCACCGGCGACGGGGATCTCCTGCCCGGCATGATGGCGGCCAAGGAACACGGCGTCGCCGTGCACCTGTGGGCGGTGCAGGCCGCCGACGGGGACTACAACCAGTCCGAGGACCTGGTCGCCGAGGCCGACGAGCGGCGCGTCCTCGACCGGGCGTGGATCACCAAGGCCGTACGGGCGAAGGACCTCGGCGGGGTCTGCGCGCCGCCTCCCGTGCCCCGCCCGGAGATCGCCGCGATCCTGTCGGCGCCGCTGCCCGAGTCGGCCCTCGCCGCCGCGGAGCGGACGGCACCCGAGCCCGAACAGGCCCCCGCGGGACGCAACGGCGCCGCCGAGCGGGTGCCCGCCGCCAAGGGCGTACCGACGCCGAAGGACCTCGCCGCCATGCGGGGGCCCGGCGCGCACCCCGCGCAGCACCCGGCGACCGCCACGCTGCGCTGGTCCTCCGACAAGGGGTGGGTGGACCGGCCCGGTGCCACGGCGGAGCCGCCGGAGGCGGCGGCGATGCCGACCCTGGCGCAGCTGACCACGGCGGAGCAGCGGTGGGCCGACCGCGAGGAGGACATCACCACGGTCGGCGGCGACCCCTTCGAGGTGGGACAGGTGTTCGCCCGGCGGTGGATCTCACGGCTGACCGACCAGTCCCATGTGCAGAAGCTGTCGACGATGTACCCGCGGGTGCCGCACCGCGTGGACGGGGAGCTGCTGCGGTACGCGGCCCGGTTCGGGCTGCTCGCGCACAAGGACGACCAGATCGACGAGCACGACCGATACGCCATCCGGGCCGGGTTCTGGCGCGAGATCGATGTGCGGACGGCCGCGGAGCACGCACCGGCCGGGGAGTGAGCGCGCGGCACCGCCCAGGGCCTGCGCGTTCGTCGGCGGCGACGGGCTCACCGCGGCGTGTCGCGCGGTTCCCCGCGCCCCGGCAGGGGTGCCCCGGAGGCGATTCGGTCCCCGGGACCCCGTAGGCTCGTCCCTCGTGAGTACGCGTTCGGCACAGGCGGTTCGGCATGACGGGGATGTCGTGTGTGCCGTGCGGGGCCTCACCAAGACATATCCGGCGACCCGGGGGCGGCGCGGGACGCCGGGAACCCCCGAGGTACGGGCCAACGACGCGGTCGGACTGGAGGTCCGGCGCGGCGAGATCTTCGGACTGCTCGGGCCCAACGGCGCCGGCAAGACCACCCTCGTACGGCAGCTGACCGGGCTCATGCGGCCCGACGACGGAACCGTCGACATCCTCGGGCACGACATCGTGCGCCACCCCGAGCGGGCCGCGCGCATCCTCGCCTACCTGGGCCAGGAGTCGACCGCGCTCGACGAGCTGACCGTGGCGCTGGCCGCCGAGACCACCGGGCGGCTGCGCGGTCTCGACGTACGGCGGGCCCGCGCCGAGCGGGACGCCGTCCTCGACGAACTCGGGCTGAGCGGCCTCGCCGCACGGCCCCTGAAGAAACTGTCCGGAGGGCAGCGCCGGCTCGCCTGCTTCGCCACCGCGCTGGTCGGCGAGCGGCCGCTGCTCGTGCTGGACGAGCCGACCAGCGGGATGGACCCCGTCGCCCGGCGCTCCGTGTGGGCGGCCGTCGACCGGCGGCGCGCCGAGTCCGGAACCACCGTCCTGCTGGTCACCCACAACGTCATCGAGGCCGAGACCGTCCTCGACCGGGTCGCCGTCCTCGACCAGGGGCGGGTCATCGCCTGCGACACCCCGGCCGGGCTGAAGGAGAAGGTCGCAGGCGAGGTCCGCGTCGACCTGGTGTGGCGCGAGCGGGCCCCGCTGGACGTGCCCGAGGTCGCCGCCCTGCTGCCCCGGGCCGTGGAGTCCGGCCGCCGCTGGACACTGCGGCTCGCCCCCGAGGAGGCACGCGCGGTGGTGGCCACCGTCACCGGCGGCGCCGCCTTCGTCGCGCTCGACGACTTCACGCTCGCCACACCGAGCCTGGAGGACGTCTACCTGGCGCTCGGCGGCAGCGCGGGCCACGCACAGGGCCTGGTCAAGGCGTGAGGGGCGCGGGCATGGGCCGGACGGCGGCCGGTACGGACGTGAACGCCAGGGCTGCCGCAGCCGTACGGGAATGGGCGACAGCCGAAGCGCGAAGGAGCAGCTCGACGTGAGTGTCGTACCCGCCGAGGCCCTGCCGGGCAGTGCCCTGGCAGTCGAGGAGCGTGCGCAGCGGGAGGCCGCCGAGCTGGGGCCCCGCGCCCGGCTGTGGCCCTCCCTCGCCGCCGTGTACCGGGCGCAGCTCTCCCGGGCGCGGGTCGCGCGGATCCCGCTGCTGTTCGTCGCCACCTTCCAGTCGGTCGGGATCATGATCCTGATGCGCGGTGTGGTGGACGGCGGGGCCGAGGCGCGGGCCGTCGTCGCCGGTTCGTCCGTGCTCGTCGTCGCGTTCGTGGCGCTGAACCTGCTGGCCCAGTACTTCGGGCAGCTGCGCTCCAGCGGCGGCCTCGACCACTACGCGACCCTGCCGGTGCCGCCGGCCGCCGTCGTCCTCGGCGCCGCCGGGGCGTACGCGTCGTTCACCGTGCCGGGCACCGTGGTCACCGCCGTGTTCGGGTGTGTGCTGTTCGGGCTGCCGCTGGCCCACCTGTGGGTGCTCGCCGCGGTGATCCCGCTCGCCGGGGCCGCCCTCGCCGGGCTCGGCGCCGCGCTGGGGCTGCTCGCCCCGCGCCCCGAACTCGCCACCGTCCTCGGCCAGCTCGGCATGTCGGCGGCGCTGCTGCTGGGCGTGCTCCCGGCCGACCGGATGCCCGCCCTGATCCAGTTCGCCCGCGACCTGCTGCCCTCCACCTACGGCGTCGAGGCCTTCGCGCGGACCTTCGGGCCGCACCCCGACTGGGCGTTCGTCCTCGGTGACCTCGCCGTGTGCGCGGGCGTCGGTGTCGTCTCCCTCGCCGTCGCGACCTGGGCGTACCGCAGGGCCGCCGTCCGGTGACGCGCCGCACGGCCGCAACTGGCACGATGTCAGAGTGACCGCACCGTTTTCTTCGCCTCCGCCGCAGCCGCACCACCAGCCGCCGACCGACCCCTGGGCCCCGCCGCCCACCGGCGGACACGGCGAGGGACACGTGTGGCACGGGCCGGAGGAGCCGTCCGGGCCCGGGCTGGGGAGAGAGCTGCTGGAGGCCGCCGTCGTCACGGCGGTCATGACACTGGTCGGCGGAGTGCTGCTCGGAGTGCTGTGGTGGTGGCTCGCCCCGCACGTGCCGCTCGTCTCCGACGGGTCGGCGGTCTACTTCAAGGACACCGAGGGAGAGCAGGCCGTCGGCGTCGACGGAACGTTCACGCTGCTCGCGCTGGGCATGGGCGCGGTGAGCGCGCTCCTCGTCTTCCTCCTGCGCCGGCGCGGCGGTGTGCCGCTGGTCGCGGCGCTCGCCGTGGGCGGGCTGCTGGGCGCGGTCGTGGCGTGGCGGCTCGGGGTGTGGCTCGGGCCGGGCACGGATGTGGTGGCACGGGCGAAGGAGGCGGGGCGGGGGGTGACGTTCTCGGCGCCGCTGAAGCTGGCGGCGAAGGGGGCGTTGCTGGCGTGGCCGCTGGCGGGGTTGCTGGTGCACCTCGCGTTGACGGGGCTGTTCGGGCCGCGGGATCCGGAGCGGTTCGAGGAGTACGAGGGCGCCAAATAGCTCGGGGGTGCGCGGTTCGGCGGCGGGTGCGGGTGCGTCGTGGTTGCTCGCGCAGTTCCCCGCGCCCCTGGAGGGACGGGCCCGCGCCCCTGGAGGGACGGGCCTGCGGCCCGCCCTCCCCGTGAAAAGCACGGGGCGCAGCCCCGGTCGCTTTTCAGGGGCGCGGGGAACTGCGCGACAAGCCCCCACTCACCCGCACCCGCCGAACCGACAGCTCGCCCCGAGCTCCTAGGCGCCCGACACCCTCGCGATCCGCGCCACCGTCGCCCCCGTCAACGCCGCCAGATCCCCCGGCGCCAGCTCGACCTCCAGCCCCCGGCGGCCCGCCGAGACGCAGATCGTGGCGTGGCCGGAGGCCGACTCGTCCAGGACCGTGCGGATCTTCTTGCGCTGGCCCAGGGGGGAGATGCCCCCGCGGACGTACCCCGTCGTGCGTTCGGCCAGCGTGGGGTCCGCCATCGCCGCGCGCTTGCCGCCGACCGCCGTCGCCAGCGACTTCAGGTCCAGCTGGCCCGCGACCGGCACCACGGCCACGACCAGCGCGCCGTCGACGTCCGCGACGAGGGTCTTGAAGACACGCTCGGGTGAGACGCCCATCGCCTCCGCCGCCTCCTCGCCGTAGGAGGGGTGGGACGGGTCGTGCTCATAGGCGTGGACGGTGAACTCCACGCCCGCCGCCGTCAGCGCCACCGTCGCCGGCGTGCCCCCCGCCTGCTGCTTCTTCGCCTTCTTCGCCATCCCAGCCTGTTCCCGGTAGCAGTGTCCGCGAGCCGTCCTCAGTTGAGGCTCGTCGGACCCCGCGTCAGCTCCGACGCGGGCAACGACGGCAGACTACGGATGATCGCGCTCTCGGCGCGCAGGAGTTTCAGCTCGTCACGCAGCCGGGACGCGGTGTCGGGGGCCTGGAGGAGCCGCTGCTTGGCCGGGGTGTCGAGCATCATCGCCGCGGCGACCAGGTACGACACCACGGCCGGCTCGTCGGGCAGGTCCGCGCCCGTCGACAGCGAGCGCTCCCGCGCCCCCGCCAGACGCTTCTGGTACTGGCGGAAGGCCCGCAGCACGCCCTCGGCGAGCGCGCCCGCCTCGTCGCCGGGTGCCTCCGGCAGCTCCTCCAGGTCCGCCACGAGGAACGGTCCCGTCGTGTCGAGGGAGAGCAGCCGCACCCGGTTCGTGCCGGTGGCGAGGACCTCGAACGTGCCGTTGTCGCGCTCCCGGATGGTGGCCGCGTCGGCGATGCAGCCCACCGTGTGGAACGCCTTGGCCGGGTCGTCGCCGAATCCGGCGGTCGGGCCGCGCTCCGGGAGCGCCGTCGGATCCGGCATGCCGGGCGCGCTCGGCGCGACCTCGTGGCCGTCGCGGATGGCGACGACGGCGAAGCGGCGGGGTTCGTCCTCGGGGGTCTTCAGCAACTCGCGCATCATGGCGCGGTAGCGCTCCTCGAAGATGTTCAGAGGAAGCACGAGCCCCGGGTACAACACCGAGTTCAGGGGGAAGAGCGGCAGCCGGACGGTGGTCACGAGGCCAGAGCCTAGTCGCCGTCGGGGCGCGCGCGTTCGCTCGTACTGGTTTGTGACCTTGCCGCGGGCCTCCCGGCGCGCTTCCCGGACCGGGTCAGCAGCGGCATCGAGGACGCCACCTCCAGCCGTACCCCGTCCCGCAGTTGGAGGAACTGGCCCAACG
Organism: Streptomyces ossamyceticus; assembly: GCF_001418475.1. GTDB lineage: Bacteria > Actinomycetota > Actinomycetes > Streptomycetales > Streptomycetaceae > Streptomyces > Streptomyces ossamyceticus. Next base: position 14,884 of record NZ_LIQX01000025.1, read on the forward strand.
GATCGCCGGAGACCCGGTCCCAGGGGAACGAGGTGGCGTACGGGCCGATCCTGCGCAGTTGCTCCAGGGCGTCCGGCCAGCGTTCGAGGCGGACCAGGACATAGGTGAGGAGGTTGCGGACCTCGGCGGGCCACGGGTCGCCCGGCTCGTACGCGGCGGAGAGCGCGATGGCCCGGTCGGCCGCCTCGTCCAGCCGGGCGCGCCGCACCTCGGGGCCGCCGCCGTCGACGAGATGGGCGAAGGCCGCCCGGACCGGCAGGGCCTGGACGAGGGAGCCGGGCAGGGCGTCCTCGGCGGCCCGTTCGGCGAAGTCGAAGCACTCGGGGTGCGAGCCGTACCAGGCGGCGGAGAGGTACTTCAGGGCCGAGACATGACAGCCGTAGTGGTGCGGGGAGCGGCGGACGGCCTGCGCCCACAGCCGCTCGAAGCCGGCGCGGCCGACGCCCGTGCCCCGCGCGTGGTCCAGGGCGATCCGCCACGGCACGGGGTCGCGCGGCGCGCGCTCGGCGGCCGCCATGATCAACGGTCCCGCCTCGCGCAGCAGTTCCACCCTGGCGGGGGATTGCCAGCCGCGGGACACCGCCAGCTCGGCCCTGACCAGCAGGACGTCCGGGTCGTACGGGGCGGCGCGCCGCCACTCGCGCAGCCAGGGGTCGCGCGCCCGCGCGAAGGCGGCGAACCGCAGCGCGTACCGGTCGCGGTTCTCCCATTCCACCGCCTCCCGCGTCGTCGCGAGGAGCCGGGCCGCGGGCGCGTACTCCCCCCGGCCGGCCGCGACCAGCGCGGGCCCGAGCCGCTCGTCGGGGGCGTCGAGCAGCACGTCGTCGTCGGCCGGCAGACCGTCGGCGAGGCCCGAGGTGTGCCGCGCCATCCGGGCCGTGCGCACGAGCGCACGCAGCAGGTCCATGTGGCGCGCCCCCTTTGCGCCCGGCCGGTCCGCTCGGCGGGACCGGTGCTCACCGTCTGTGTACAACGCCTCGACGGTGGTGTCGTGGTCGGTGGTTCGAGGGGAAGACGGAGCGCGGGCGACTCGGGTTGTGCCTCTTCACAACCTTTTCAGTTCCTGCTCAGCAGCCGTGTGGCGCCCGCGGCGACCGTCGTCGCGAGGATCCAGCCCAGCAGAATCACCACCACCGCGAGCCACTGCCAGCCGCCCCGCAGCTGCCAGTAGCCGACCTGGCCGAGGTCGATCACCGGGAGCAGCAGGTCCAGGGCGAACAGTGTCGGACTCCAGTGCGGGTGCTCACCGGATTTCAACGGCGGATGGTCCGCGTGGGAGAAGGCGTACGAGGCGAGCGCCCACAGCAGAGCCATCCAGACCGCGGCCCGGCCCGGCCGGTAGCCGTACGCCACCGTCCAGTCCTGCGCGTAGCCCCACAGCTTGGCCGCGAGCGGCAGGTTCTCCCGGCGGTGGCGCTGCTTGGCGAGGAGCACGTCGCGGGCGCCCTCGTCGTCGCCACTGGCCCGCAGCACGGTCGCGAGCCGCTCGTACGGCTCCGGCTGGTACTCGGGGGTCGCCGCCGCCACCCACTCCAGCCGTCCGGCCAGCGGGAACCGGTCGCGGGGCACGAGGTTCTCGTACTGGAAGCCGCCCATCTGGAGGTTGCCGGGGCCCGGCCAGCTGTCCGCCCGGTCGATGAGGACCCCGACCCGGGCGCCCGACAGCACGACCTTGCCGCGCTCGGGCCGCTCGCCGAGGAAGCGCAGCTCGGGCACCTGGACCCGGCGCAGGGACAGTTCCTGTTCGTCCGTGAAGGTGAACCTGGCCCGCTCCAGGTCGACGGCGTCCCCGAAACGCCCGTCGTCCAGCCGTATCCCGCCCTGGCACTCGAACCGCTGGACGCGGGTGCCGCGCGCGGGTGTGCTGCCGCTGGTGTACAGCGGATTGCCGACGCCGGCGGGGGTCAGATAGAGGGTGCGCTCGACGGTCAGCTGCGGCGCGTTCAGGGCGAGGCGGCCGTAGGGGTTGGCGAGCCGGCTGCCGCGCAGGCTCAGCGAGGCGCCGACGGTCGCCCCACGCAGACTCAGCTCCCCGTGCGACTCCAGCATCTCCGCCTGTACGTCCTGGGCGACGCTGAGACCGTCGGCGGAAAGGGAGCGGCCGTGCCGGTCGCGGTAGACGACCGCCTGGTTGAGCAGCAGATCGGTGCCGATGTGCGCGTCGGCGAGCCGCACCCCGTTGTGGAAGCGGCAGCGCGGCAGATGCAGATCGCCCTCGGTGTGCAGCCGGGCCGCCTCCAGCCGCGGCACCGAGCAGTCCACCAGCCGGATGGTGGTGAACCGGGCCTCCGGCACCAGGATCTCCTTCTCGAAGCGGCAGCCCTTCATCTCCACGTACGGCACCACCTGGCCGCCCGCCAGCTCCAGGACGCCCTTGACCTGCACGCCGACCAGCTTGAGCGCGGACACCCGGCCGGCCAGCGCGGGTGGCCCGTCCAGCAGCAGCCAGGCCACGATCCGGGCCCGTACCGTCCGCTCCGGGCCCCAGGGGTGGCCGCCGTGCGGATCGTCCTCGGCGGTGTCGCCGCTACGGAGGTCGTACACGCTGCCGTTGCGGAACGCCTGCCACATACCGGCCTCGGCGGCGGTGAGGTCGTCCGGGATGTCCCCGTCGTCCCGGATGGCGGCACCCTCGGTCACGGCTGTTCCTTCCTCCGTCTCCGTCACTCGTGTGTATCGCACAACAGTTCATGCTGGTGATGCCCGCTGAGTGACGCCCCGAACGCTAGACGTGAAGAGGATCTTCCGGGTTCTGCCGTCGACGCGTATCAGCCATTGGAACGCGCGGACAGCCGCCGACCGAGGTCTGAGAGAATTGGGCGTGTGATCTCCCGAATCGATCTGCGCGGCGACGCCCTCCCGAAGGGACCCGCCCTGCGCGACCTGCTGCCCCGAGCCGACTTCGACGTCTCGGCCGCCCTGGAGAAGGTGCGTCCGATCTGCGAGGCCGTGCATCATCGCGGGGACGCGGCGCTGATCGACTTCGCCGAGAAGTTCGACGGCGTACGCCTCACCTCCGTGCGGGTCCCGGCCGAGGCCCTCACGGACGCGCTGGACCAGCTCGATCCGGCCGTCCGCGCGGCGCTGGAGGAGTCCATCCGCCGCGCCCGCCTCGTCCACCGCGAGCAGCGCCGCGCCACGCACACCACCGAGGTCGTGCCCGGCGGCACCGTCACCGAGAAGTGGGTGCCGGTCGAGCGCGTCGGCCTCTACGCCCCCGGCGGCCGCTCGGTCTACCCCTCCTCCGTGATCATGAACGTGGTCCCGGCGCAGGAGGCGGGCGTCCCCTCGATCGCGCTGGCCTCGCCCGCGCAGGCCGAGTTCGACGGCCTGCCGCACCCCACGATCCTCGCCGCGTGCGCCCTCCTCGGCGTCGACGAGGTGTACGCGGCCGGCGGCGCCACCGCCGTCGCGATGTTCGCGTACGGCACCGAGTCCTGCCCGCCGGCCAACATGGTCACCGGGCCCGGCAACATCTGGGTGGCCGCCGCCAAGCGCTACTTCACCGGCGTCATCGGCATCGACTCCGAGGCCGGCCCCACCGAGATCGCGGTCCTCGCCGACGACACCGCCGACCCGGCGCACGTCGCCGCCGACCTGATCAGCCAGGCCGAGCACGACCCGCTGGCCGCCGCCGTGCTCGTCACCGACTCCGTCGCACTCGCCGACGCCGTCGAGAAGGAACTGGGCCCGCAGATCGAGGCCACCAAGCACATCGAGGACCGGATCCGCCCCGCCCTCGCGGGCCGCCAGTCCGCGATCGTCCTGGTCGACGGCGTCGACGAGGGCCTGCGGGTCGTCAACGCCTACGGCGCCGAACACCTGGAGATCCAGACCGCGGACGCCACCGCCGTCGCCGAGCGCGTCGTCAACGCGGGCGCCGTCTTCATCGGCCCCTGGGCGCCGGTCTCGCTCGGCGACTACGCGGCGGGCTCCAACCACGTGCTCCCGACCGGAGGCTGCGCCTGTCACTCCTCCGGTCTGTCCGTCCAGTCCTTCCTGCGCGGCATCCACATCGTCGACTACACGCGGGACGCGCTGGCCGACGTCGCGCACCACGTGGTCACGCTGGCGGAGGCGGAGGACCTGCCCGCGCACGGCGCGGCGATCAAGGCAAGGTTCGGCTGGAAGGTACCTGGTCAGTGAGCTTCGGAATCGACGATCTCCCCGTCCGGGACGAACTGCGCGGCAAGAGCCCCTACGGCGCGCCCCAGCTCGACGTCCCGGTACGGCTGAACACCAACGAGAACCCCTACCCCCTGCCCGAACCGCTGGTCGAGCGGATCGCGGAGCGGGTGCGCGAGGCGGCACGGAACCTCAACCGCTACCCCGACCGGGACGCGGTGGAGCTGCGGACCCGGCTCGCCGAGTACCTGACGCGGACCTCCGGGTTCGCCGTGGACGTGACGAACGTCTGGGCGGCCAACGGCTCCAACGAGGTCATCCAGCAGCTGCTGCAGACCTTCGGCGGCCCCGGCCGCACGGCCATCGGCTTCGAGCCGTCGTACTCGATGCACGGACTCATCGCGCGGGGCACCGGCACCGGCTGGATCTCCGGCCCCCGGGGCGACGACTTCACGATCGACCTCGCGGCGGCCGAGCGGGCCGTCGCCGAGCACCGGCCCGACGTCGTCTTCGTGACCACCCCCAACAACCCCACGGGCAACGCGGTCCCCCGGGAGACGGTCCTCGCCCTGTACGAGGCCGCCCAGGCGGCGAAGCCGTCCATGGTCGTGGTCGACGAGGCCTACGTCGAGTTCAGCCACGGCGACTCCCTGTTGCCGCTGCTCGAAGGACGGCCGAATCTCGTAGTCTCGCGCACCATGTCCAAGGCCTTCGGCGCCGCCGGACTGCGCCTCGGCTACCTCGCCGCCCACCCGGCGGTCGTGGACGCGGTCCAGCTCGTACGGCTGCCGTACCACCTCTCCGCCGTCACCCAGGCGACCGCCCTGGCCGCCCTGGAGCACACCGACACCCTCCTCGGCTATGTCGAGCAGCTGAAGGCGGAGCGGGACCGGCTGGTCGTCGAGCTGCGCGCCCTCGGCTACGACGTCACCGAGTCCGACGCCAACTTCGTGCAGTTCGGGACGTTCGACGACGCGCACAAGATGTGGCGGAAGATCCTCGACCGGGGCGTCCTGGTCCGGGACAACGGCGTACCGGGTTGGCTGCGGGTGACCGCCGGAACCCCGGCCGAGAACGACGCGTTCCTCGACGCGGTACGTGAACTAGTGAGCCATGTGGGGGACACCCCCACACCCCCGGAGGAGCAGAGCGCATGAACCGCGTTGGACGCGTGGAGCGAGTCACCAAGGAGACGTCGGTCGTCGTGGAGATAAACCTCGACGGCACCGGCCGCACCGAGATCTCCACCGGGGTCGGCTTCTACGACCACATGCTCGACCAGCTCGGCCGACACGGTCTGTTCGACCTGACCGTGAAGACCGACGGCGACCTGCACATCGACTCCCACCACACCATCGAGGACACCGCCCTCGCACTGGGCGCCGCCTTCAAGCAGGCCCTCGGCGACAAGGTGGGCATCTACCGCTTCGGCAACTGCACGGTCCCGCTGGACGAGTCCCTCGCCCAGGTCACCGTCGACCTCTCCGGCCGCCCCTACCTCGTGCACACCGAGCCCGAGAAGATGGCGCCGATGATCGGCGAGTACGACACCACGATGACCCGGCACATCCTGGAGTCCTTCGTCGCCCAGGCCCAGATCGCGCTGCACGTGCACGTGCCGTACGGGCGCAACGCCCACCACATCGTCGAGTGCCAGTTCAAGGCGCTGGCCCGCGCCCTGCGCTACGCCTCCGAGCGCGACCCGCGCGCGGCCGGGATCCTGCCCTCCACGAAGGGCGCGCTGTGAACAGCCTCTCGACCATCCTGATCGTCGTCGGTCTGTTCCTGGTCGGCGGGATCATCTCCTTCGTCAAGCAGAAGATGCCGAAGGGCCTCATCGTGCTGCTCTCCCTCGCCGCCGCGATGTGCCTCGTCGCGGGCGTCATGAGGCTGGAGGTGTGGAATTGAGCACCGAGAACACGGGACCGGCGACCACCACGACCACTCCCGCCAAACACGTCGTCGTCTTCGACTACGGCTTCGGCAACGTCCGCTCCGCCGAGCGTGCCCTCGCGCGCGCGGGAGCCGACGTCGAGATAACGCGTGACTTCGACAAGGCGATGAACGCGGACGGGCTGCTGGTGCCCGGCGTCGGCGCCTTCGCCGCCTGCATGAAGGGGCTGAAGGAGGCGCGCGGCGACTGGATCATCGACCGCAGGCTCGCCGGCGGACGCCCGGTCATGGGCATCTGCGTCGGCATGCAGATCCTCTTCGCGCGGGGCATCGAGCACGGTGTGGAGACCGAGGGCCTCGACGAGTGGCCCGGCGCGGTCGAGCCGCTCCAGGCCGAGATCGTGCCCCACATGGGCTGGAACACCGTCGACGCCCCGGCCGGCTCGGAGCTGTTCGCCGGCCTCGACGCCGACGCCCGCTTCTACTTCGTGCACTCCTACGCCGTCCACGACTGGTCCATGGAGACGCACAACCCCCACATCACCGCGCCCAAGGTCACCTGGTCGACGCACGGCAAGCCCTTCGTGGCGGCCGTCGAGAACGGCGCCCTGTGGGCCACGCAGTTCCACCCCGAGAAGTCCGGCGACGCCGGAGCCCAGCTGCTGACCAACTGGATCGGAACCCTGTAGACCATGGCAAAGCTCGAACTCCTCCCCGCCGTCGACGTCCGCGACGGCCAGGCCGTCCGCCTCGTGCACGGCGAGTCCGGAACGGAGACCTCCTACGGCTCCCCGCTGGAGGCCGCCCTCTCCTGGCAGCGGGCGGGCGCCGAGTGGCTGCACCTGGTCGACCTCGACGCAGCGTTCGGCACCGGCGACAACCGTGAGCTGGTCGCCGAGGTCACCCGGGCCATGGACATCAAGGTCGAGCTGTCCGGCGGCATCCGGGACGACGCCTCCCTGGAGAAGGCCCTCGCCACCGGCTGCACCCGCGTCAACCTCGGCACCGCCGCCCTGGAGAGCCCCGAGTGGGTCGCCAAGGTCATCGCCGAGCACGGCGACCGGATCGCGGTCGGCCTGGACGTGCGCGGCACGACCCTCAAGGGCCGCGGCTGGACCCGCGACGGCGGCGACCTCTACGAGACGCTGGCGCGCCTCGACAAGGAGGGCTGCGCCCGGTACGTCGTCACCGACATCGCCAAGGACGGCACTCTCCAGGGCCCCAACCTGGAGCTGCTGCGCAACGTCTGCGCGGTCACCGACCGCCCGGTCGTGGCGTCCGGCGGCGTGTCGTCCCTCGACGACCTCCGCGCGATCGCCGAGCTGGTACCCCTCGGTGTCGAGGGCTCCATCGTCGGGAAGGCCCTGTACGCGAAGGCGTTCACCCTGGAAGAGGCCCTGGAGGCTGTGTCGTCATGACGTCCGATGCCGTGCGGCGAGTGCAGAGCGGGAGTCCCTGGGAGGAGTCCTTCGGCTCCGCGCGAGCCGTCGCGGCGGGCGACCGCGTGCTGGTGGCGGGCACCACGTCCTTCAAGGGCGACGTGCTGTACGGGGAGGGCGACCCGTACGAACAGGCAAAGGTGGCCTTCACCAGCGCGGTCGAGGCGCTCGGTGAGTTCGGGCTCGGCGCCGAGTCCGTGATCCGGACGAGGATGTACCTGGCGCACCTGCGGGACGTCGACGCGGTCGGGCGGGCCCACCGGGAACTGTTCGAGCCCGTGCGTCCCGCCGCGACCCTGCTGGTCGTGGACGGTTTCTTCGACCCGCGCATCCTCGTCGAAGTAGAAGTCGAAGCATTCAAGGGCCAGAGGCCTTCCTGAAGGAGCCGTGGATTCATGACCCTGGCGGTCCGAGTCATCCCCTGCCTGGACGTGGACAACGGCCGGGTCGTCAAGGGAGTCAACTTCCAGAACCTGCGTGACGCGGGCGACCCGGTCGAAATGGCCAAGGTGTACGACGCCGAGGGCGCCGACGAGCTGACGTTCCTCGACATCACCGCGTCCTCCGGCAACCGCGAGACCACCTACGACGTGGTGCGCCGCACCGCCGAGCAGGTCTTCATCCCGCTGACCGTCGGCGGCGGCGTCCGCACCGCCGAGGACGTCGACAAGCTGCTGCGGGCGGGCGCGGACAAGGTCGGCGTGAACACCGCGGCGATCGCCCGCCCCGACCTGATCCGCGAGATCGCCGAGCGCTTCGGCCGCCAGGTCCTGGTCCTGTCCGTGGACGCCCGGCGCACGGAGTCCGGCTCCTTCGAGGTCACCACCCACGGCGGCCGCAAGGGCACGGGCATCGACGCCGTCGAGTGGGCCCACCGGGCCGCCGAGCTGGGCGCCGGGGAGATCCTGCTCAACTCGATGGACGCGGACGGCACGAAGGACGGCTACGACCTGGAGATGATCACCGCCGTCCGCAAGCACGTCACGGTCCCCGTCATCGCCTCCGGCGGCGCGGGCAGGCTCACGGACTTCCCCCCGGCCATCGAGGCGGGCGCCGACGCCGTCCTCGCCGCCTCGGTCTTCCACTTCGGCGACCTCCGCATCGGCGAGGTCAAGAACGCGCTCAGGGAAGCGGGCCACCCGGTGCGGTGACCCCGCCGCGGTCATGACGGGCTGAGCCCCGGTCACTGGGTGGCCGGGGCTCAGCCGTGGGCACGGCAGCCGGGACGGAGCCCGGTCAGATGCCCAGCTGCTTGGTCTCGTGGAGTTTGGCGATCGCTTCCTTCTCGCCGTCCAGTTCCACGTCGGCGACCTGCTGGCGGCCGTAGAGGAACAGCAGCAGCTCCGACGGCTCGCCGGTGACCGTGACGACCGGGGTCCCCCGGTGGGCCACCGCCGTACGGCCGTCCGGGCGGCGCAGGACCAGACCGGTGGGGGAACCCCGGCCCATGAGGCGGGAGGTGCGCTCCAGCCGGGACCACAGGGCGTCCTGGAAGACATGGTCGAGTTCACGCGGCGACCAGTCGGGCCGGGCGCGGCGGATGTCCTCGGTGTGGACGTAGAACTCGATCGTGTTGGACGCCTCGTCGATCTGCTTGAGGGAGAAGGGCGAGAAACGCGGCGGGCCGGTACGGACGAGCTGGATCAGCTCCTCGTACGGCTTCGCGGCGAACTCCGCCATCACCCGGTCCAGGCGGGAGGCGAGCTGCTTGATGAGGATGCCCCCGGCGGCGTCGGGGCGACGCTCGCGCACCACCACATGCGCGGCCAGATCCCGGGTCGTCCAGCCCTCGCACAGGGTGGGGGCATCGGGGCCCGAAGTCTCCAACAGGTCGGCGAAGAGGAGCCGTTCACGCTTGGCATGGGTCGACATGCCGCCAGCCTACGACCGCCGCCCCCGGCAGCCCAGGGCAGGCCCCCGCCGACGCGCGGCCGGGCCGGTTGTTCGTACGACGATACGGTCCGGCCTGTGGACAACGGGCGGGGCCGTTCGCCGCGGCGCGGCACAATGGCACGCATGACCAGCACGCCGTCCCCCAGCAGCCCCAGCGGTCCCGGAGCCCCCAGCGGTCCCGGAGCACCGAGCGGCCCCGGCGCTCCCAGCGCGCTGGACCCCGAGATCGCCGCGCGCCTCAAGCGCAGCGCCGACGGGCTCCTGCCCGCCATCGCCCAGCAGTACGACACCGGCGAGGTGCTCATGCTCGGCTGGATGGACGACGAGGCGCTCCACCGCACCCTCACCACCGGACGCTGCACCTACTGGTCACGCAGTCGACGCGAGTACTGGGTGAAGGGCGACACCTCCGGCCACTTCCAGTGGGTGAGGTCGGTCGCCCTGGACTGTGACGCCGACACGGTCCTCGTCAAGGTCGACCAGGTCGGCGCCGCCTGCCACACCGGCGCCCGCACCTGCTTCGACGAGGACGTCCTCAAGGCTGTCGAGGGCGGCGCCGATTCCGGCGTACCGCCACTGGATCAGTAAGGTCAGCCGCCATGGACCTCGAGACGTTCCGCAAGCTGGCCTCCGACCGCCGTGTCATCCCCGTCAGCCGCAAGCTCCTCGCCGACGGCGACACCCCGGTCGCGCTCTACCGCAAGCTCGCCGCCGAGCGCACCGGCACCTTCCTCCTCGAGTCGGCGGAGAACGGCCGCTCGTGGTCCCGCTACTCCTTCGTGGGCGTCCGCAGCCACGCCACCCTCACCGCGCGGGACGGCCAGGCGCACTGGCTCGGCACCCCGCCGGTCGGCGTCCCGGCCGACGGCGACCCCCTCGCCGCCCTGCGCGCCACCATCGAGGCGCTCCACACCCCGCACCAGGAGGGCATGCCCCCCTTCACCGGCGGCATGGTCGGCTACCTCGGCTACGACATCGTGCGCCGCCTGGAGAAGATCGGCCCCGGCGAGCAGGACGACCTGCGGCTGCCCGAGCTGACCATGCTGCTGACGAGCGACCTGGCGGTCATGGACCACTGGGAGGGCTCGGTCCTGCTCATCGCCAACGCGATCAACCACAACGACCTGGACACGGGCGTCGACGAGGCCTACGCCGACGCCGTCGCCCGCCTCGACGCCATGCAGGCCGACCTCACCAGGCCCGTCGCCCAGCCCCCGGCGGTCCTCCCGCCCTCCGAGCTGCCCGAGTACACCGCTCGCTGGGGCGGCCCCGACTTCCAGGCGGCCGTCGAGGACGTCAAGGAGCGCATCCGCGCGGGCGAGGCCTTCCAGGTCGTCCCCTCCCAGCGCTTCGAGACCCCGTGCACGGCGAGCGCCCTCGACGTCTACCGCGTCCTCAGGGCCACCAACCCCTCCCCGTACATGTACCTGTTCCGGTTCGACGGCTTCGACGTCGTCGGCTCCTCGCCCGAGGCCCTCGTCAAGGTCGAGGACGGACAGGCCATGGTCCACCCCATCGCCGGCACCCGGCACCGGGGCGCCACCCCGCAGGAGGACCAGGCCCTCGCCGACGAACTGCTCGCCGACCCCAAGGAGCGCGCCGAGCACCTGATGCTCGTGGACCTGGGGCGCAACGACCTGGGCCGGGTGTGCGAACCGGGATCGGTCGAGGTCGTCGACTTCATGTCGATCGAGCGGTACTCCCACGTCATGCACATCGTGTCCACCGTCACCGGCCGTGTCGCCGCCGGCCGCACCGCGTTCGACGTGCTCACCGCCTGCTTCCCCGCGGGCACCCTCTCCGGTGCCCCCAAGCCGCGCGCGATGCAGATCATCGACGAGCTGGAGCCCTCCCGCCGCGGCCTGTACGGCGGCTGCGTCGGCTATCTCGACTTCGCGGGCGACTCGGACACCGCCATCGCCATCCGCACCGCCCTGCTGCGCGACGGCACGGCGTACGTCCAGGCCGGCGCCGGCATCGTCGCCGACTCCGACCCCGTCGCCGAGGACACCGAGTGCCGCAACAAGGCGGCGGCCGTGCTGCGCGCCGTGCACACGGCGAACCGGCTCGGACAATAGGGCGCTTCTCACGTGAACCCCGGGTGACAACCCACCCGGGGTTCAGGCGATAGTGGAGTACGTGACCGCAGTACCTCACCCCCGTTCCGAGCCCGCGTTCGTCCGTTCCGGCCGGCGCAGCCTCGCCCTGGCGTTGCTGAGCGGCGCGCTCGGCGCCGCCGTCGCGCTGCTCGCCACCCGCCAGCGCTGGTCGGAGGGCACGGCGTCGGTGGCCGGCGGCGCCTTCCCGCTGACCGCCAAGGGCAGCGACGTCACCGGCGTGCCCGCGGCCCTCGCCGTCGTGGGCCTCGCCGCGCTCGTCGCAGTCTTCGCCGTCCGCCGCTCCGGACGCGTCCTGGTCGCCGTGCTGCTCGCCCTCTCCGGCGCGGGCACCGTCGCGGCCGCCCTGTTCGGCGCCTACGACAGCTCGGCCCTCGACGACAAGGCCGCCGAGGCCTCCGGCGACACCTCCGCCACCGTCGACGCGCTCAGCCACACCGGCTGGCCGTACGTCGCGGCGGTCGGCGGCGCCCTGATCCTGCTCGCCGGGCTGCTCGCCCTGCGGTACGGACGGCTGTGGCCCGGGATGTCCGGCCGCTACGAGCGCGACGGCACCCCCCGGCAGCGCAAGGCCAAGCCGGTGGACCCCGACCGCCCCGAGGACATGTGGAAGGCCCTGGACCGGGGCGAGGACCCCACGGGACCGGACCCGATCTAGTCGGACCCGGGGGGCGGACCCCCACTCAAGGCACTCGTGGCCGTACGGGAGAATGGACGCCGAGCGTCCGGCTCACCACAGGCATCGAGCGCCACGCATCGAGCGACACGCACGAGCAGTCACTCGCACCGAGCAACTGCGCAACTGAGCAACGAGGAGCAACGTCATGGCGGGCAGCAGCCACGGCCACACCCCGGCCGCCTGGACCGGCGTCACCATCGCCTTCATCGGTTTCTGCGTCTCGGGCGCCTACATGGTGATGGCCGAACCGCTGGGATTCTGGGCGGGCATGGTCATCATCCTGCTCGGCGGCGTCGTGGGCATGATCATGAAGTCGATGGGCCTCGGCCAGGCGAAGTCGACGCACGGCGACGACTGGTCCGGCGCCGCGAAGGCGGAGGCCAAGGCCATCAGCGGCGAGCCCGTCCCCGCCAAGGGCTGACGCTCCGCACGGGGCGGTCAGGTCCGCCCCGGGGCGCCCGGCCGCCCTCACGCGCGCCTGCGGCGTCCGCCGGGCACAATGCGGTGTGTGAACGCCGAGCCCCAGCCAGTCGCGCCGCCCCCGCACGCCGTTCAAGCCGCCCCGGCCCGGGGCGGCGCGCTGCGACGGCTCTGGATCCCCGCCGCCGCCCTCGCGGCCGTCGGCGGGGCCTTCGCGTATGTCGCGGCCGTGGACCCGAACGAACCCGGCCACTACCCCGTCTGCCCGCTCTGGCGGTACACCGGCCTGTACTGCCCCGGCTGCGGCGGGCTGCGTAGCGCCCACGCCTTCGCCCACGGCGACCTCGCCACCGCCCTCCAGGACAACGCGCTGGCGGTGGCCGCTTTCCTGGCCCTGGCGGCGCTGTGGACCGTATGGGTGGTCCGGGCGGCCCTCGGACGGACGCTACGACTCGAACTCCGGCCCGCGGCCCTGTGGGCGCTCGGCGCGTCGGTGCTGGTCTTCACGGTCCTCCGGAACCTCCCGTTCGGCGCATGGCTTCACCCTTGATCGAACGGGGAAGTCCAGGATGGGGGAGGGACCGCCGTCAACCGGATGCGAGAGCTGTGCCCCGGTCCGGCTACCATCGCAGTGAACCGCCAGGACCCTGTGAAGCGCTCGTCAGCCGAAAATCGACTGTCGAACGTTGTCACCGACCGCAACCGTCTGAAAGGGGGCCGCTCGCGTGAGTGTGCTCGACGAGATCATCGACGGAGTCCGTGCCGACCTTTCGGAGCGGCAGGCCCGCGTCAGCCTCGAAGAGCTCAAGGAGCGCGCGGCCAAGGCTCCTGCGGCCAAGGACGGCGCGGCCGCCCTGCGCGGCGACGGCGTCAAGGTCATCTGCGAGGTCAAGCGCTCCAGCCCTTCCAAGGGCGCGCTCGCCGCGATCGCCGACCCGGCCGGCCTCGCCGCCGACTACGAGGCGGGCGGCGCCGCGGTCATCTCTGTCCTCACCGAACAGCGCCGCTTCGGCGGCTCGCTCGCCGACCTGGAGGCCGTGCGGGCCCGCGTGGACATCCCCGTGCTGCGCAAGGACTTCATCGTCACCTCCTACCAGCTGTGGGAGGCCCGCGCGTACGGCGCCGATCTGGCCCTGCTGATCGTCGCCGCCCTCGACCAGCCCGCCCTGGAGTCCCTGATCGAGCGCGCCGAGTCCATCGGGCTCACCCCGCTCGTCGAGGTGCACGACGAGGACGAGGTCGACCGGGCGGTCGACGCGGGCGCCCGGGTGATCGGCGTCAACGCGCGCAACCTCAAGACCCTCGAAGTGGACCGCTCCACCTTCGAGCGCGTCGCCCCCGAGATCCCCGACCGCATCGTCAAGGTCGCCGAGTCCGGCGTCCGCGGCCCCCACGACCTCATCGCCTACGCCAACGCCGGCGCGGACGCGGTCCTCGTGGGCGAGTCGCTCGTCACCGGCAAGGACCCGAAGACCGCCGTCGCCGACCTCGTCGCCGCAGGCGAGCACCCGGCGCTGCGCCACGGCCGGAGCTGACCGAGCGCCATGACCGACCGCACCACCGCCGCCGACCGCTCCGGGCACGTCCCGGCCGGGGCCGCGGTGTGCGTACGGGCGGCCACGACGGCCTCGCCCATGGCCGGTACGACCGAGCCCGGTGTCCCTCACACGGGTGAGATCGGGCCGGTAGGCTGTGCCCCGATGTTCTCGCTCACCATGACCACCAGGGACCGCTACGCCCGCCTCGCGCGCGGGTGCCGTCCCCGTGGCTGCCGGGCGCCGGCGCGCCGGGTCCACGGGCGCCGGGTCCGCTATGTCATCGGTGACGAGCCGGGCCAGGTGAACGGCATGCGATGGCCCCGGCCCGTGTCACCCGCGGTGCGCTGAGCCGATCTCCGCTCCGCACACCGGGTGACGCCTGTCCACCGGAGGACGCGTACGGCTCCGGCCGGTTCCGCGGCGCCGCACGAGCGGCCGCCCGCGACCGCCCCGCGCCGTTCGTCCCCGGTGACGTCCCTGTATGGGCCTCTCATCGTCCGTTCGACATCGGGGCCGTTGCCCCTGTGAGGTAAGCGCATGTCCAGCGAGTTCTTCATTCCCGACCCCGAGGGTCAGGTCCCCAGCGCCGAGGGGTACTTCGGCGCGTACGGCGGCAAGTTCATCCCGGAGGCGCTGGTCGCCGCCGTGGACGAGGTCGCCGTCGAGTACGACAAGGCGAAGGCCGACCCCGAGTTCGCGCGCGAGCTCGACGACCTGCTCGTTCACTACACCGGCCGGCCGAGCGCGCTGACCGAGGTGCCCCGGTTCGCCGAGCACGCCGGTGGTGCCCGGGTGTTCCTCAAGCGCGAGGACCTCAACCACACCGGATCCCACAAGATCAACAATGTGCTGGGGCAGGCCCTGCTCACCCAGCGCATGGGCAAGACCCGGGTCATCGCCGAGACCGGCGCGGGCCAGCACGGCGTCGCCACCGCCACCGCATGCGCCCTCTTCGGCCTCGACTGCACCATCTACATGGGCGAGATCGACACCCAGCGCCAGGCCCTCAACGTGGCCCGTATGCGCATGCTGGGCGCCGAGGTCGTCGCCGTGAAGTCCGGCTCCCGGACCCTGAAGGACGCCATCAACGAGGCGTTCCGCGACTGGGTGGCCAACGTCGACCGCACCCACTACCTGTTCGGCACGGTCGCCGGCCCCCACCCCTTCCCCGCCATGGTCCGCGACTTCCACCGGGTCATCGGGGTCGAGGCCCGGCGGCAGCTCCTGGAGAGCGCAGGGCGGCTGCCCGACGCGGCCGTGGCCTGTGTGGGCGGCGGCTCCAACGCCATCGGCCTCTTCCACGCCTTCATCCCGGACGCCTCCGTACGGCTCATCGGCTGCGAGCCCGCGGGCCACGGCGTCGAGACCGGCGAGCACGCGGCGACCCTGACCGCCGGTGAGCCGGGCATCCTGCACGGCTCGCGGTCGTACGTCCTCCAGGACGAGGAGGGGCAGATCACCGAGCCGTACTCGATCTCGGCCGGTCTGGACTACCCGGGCATCGGTCCCGAGCACGCCTACCTCAAGGACAGCGGGCGCGGCGAGTACCGCGCGGTCACCGACGACGCGGCCATGCAGGCACTGCGTCTGCTGTCGCGCACCGAGGGCATCATCCCGGCGATCGAGAGCGCCCACGCGCTCGCCGGTGCCCTGGAGGTCGGCAGGGAGCTGGGCAAGGACGGGCTGATCGTGGTCAACCTGTCCGGGCGCGGCGACAAGGACATGGACACCGCGGCCCGCTACTTCGGTCTCTACGACGAGGGGACCGACGCCGAGGTCGCCGCCAACGCCGCCGACACCGCCGAGATCGAGGGGGACGCCAAGTGAGCGGGAACATCCAGCTGTTGAGTGACACCCTCGCCGCCGCCAAGGCGGAGGGTCGGTCCGCGCTCATCGCCTATCTGCCGGCCGGGTTCCCGACCGTCGACGGCGGTATCGCCGCCATCAAGGCCGTCTTCGAGGGCGGCGCCGATGTCGTCGAGGTCGGTCTGCCGCACAGCGACCCGGTCCTCGACGGTCCCGTCATCCAGACCGCCGACGACATCGCCCTGCGCGGCGGCGTCAAGATCGCGGACGTGATGCGCACGGTGCGGGAGGCCTTCGAGGCCACCGGCAAGCCCGTCCTCGTCATGACGTACTGGAACCCCATCGACCGCTACGGCGTCGAGCGCTTCACCGCCGAGCTGGCGGAGGCCGGCGGCGCGGGCTGCATCCTGCCCGACCTGCCCGTCCAGGAGTCCGCGCTGTGGAGGGAGCACGCCGAGAAGCACGGTCTCGGCACCGTCTTCGTGGTCGCGCCCAGCAGCAAGGACGCCCGCCTCGCCGAGATCACCGCGGCGGGCAGCGGCTTCGTCTACGCCGCCTCGCTGATGGGTGTCACGGGCACCCGGGAGTCGGTCGGCGCCCAGGCGCAGGACCTGGTGGAACGCACCCGGGCCACGGGCTCCGGCCTGCCGGTCTGCGTCGGCCTCGGCGTCTCCAACGCAGAGCAGGCCGCCGAGGTCGCCGGGTTCGCCGACGGGGTGATCGTCGGCTCCGCGTTCGTGAAGCGGATGCTGGACGCCCCGGACGAGGCGGCCGGCCTGGACGCCGTACGGGAACTGGCCGGCGACCTCGCCAAGGGCGTGCGCCGGAGCGCGTGACAGGCGCGTCCGCCCCGGCGGACGAGGGGTGCGTGACGTTCACCCGTTTGTCGTACGGGGCCGGCGGGACGTAACGGATCATCCGCTCACTCGAAGGGGTGGAAGTGGGATCGGGGAGGCGCGGTGCGCCTCCCCGGTTCGTTCTGCGGGATGTGAGCGAGAAGAACCGTGAGGGAAAGCGCACCGCCCGTGAGCGGCTGGCGGAGGAGCGCGAGAAGCAGAAGGCCGCCGAGAAGCGCCGTCGGGCGTTGATCGTGGGTGCCTCGGTGGTGTGTGTCCTGGGGCTGGCCGCCGTGATCGGCGTCGTCGCGGCGAACGCGGGCAAGGACGACGGCGGAGACGCCTCGGGCCCGGTGGTGGTGCCCTCCGGGGCCAACGGCGAGAACAGCCTGGCGCTACCCGTCGGGGACGCCGGCGCCAGGTCCACCCTCACGGTCTGGGAGGACTTCCGCTGCCCGGCTTGCAAGTCCTTCGAGGACGCGTACCGCCCGACGATCCACGAGCTGACCGAGGCCGGTCAGCTGAAGGTGGAGTACCGCCTCGTCACCCTGATCGACGGGAACATGGGCGGCAGCGGCTCCCGCAAGGCCGCCAACGCCGCCGCGTGCGCGCAGAACGCCGGCAAGTTCCCGGCGTACCACGACGTGCTCTACCAGAACCAGCCGCCCGAGACCGACGACGCCTTCTCGCGGAACAGCAAGCTGATCGACCTGGCGAAGAAGGTCGACGGCCTCGACACCGCCGCTTTCCGCACCTGCGTGGAGAACGGCACGCACGACGCCTGGGTCGCCAAGTCGAACGAGGCCTTCCAGAAGGGCGGCTACGGCGGCACGCCGAGCGTCTTCCTCAACGGCACCAACATCTACGCCGACCGGTCGATGACCCCGGCCAAGCTGAAGCAGATGGTGGAGAAGAACGCCCAGGGATGAGACCGCGGGGGCGCACGGGGCCACGGGAACCCCTGTGGTTTCCGGGAGTTCACGGGGCGGTGTTATGGACCCGTTGCCGGGCCGCCCGCCGTCGGCCGGGCCCGGCAGGGTAGCGTCGACCCTGCCATGGAACTTGCCTACATTCCCAGCCCGTCGCGCGGGGTGCTGTACCTCGGTCCCGTCCCGCTGCGCGGCTACGCCTTCTGCATCATCATCGGTGTCTTCGTAGCCGTCTGGCTCGGCAACAAACGCTGGGTCGCCCGGGGCGGGCGCGCCGGCACGATCGCCGACATCGCGGTCTGGGCCGTTCCCTTCGGCCTGATCGGCGGTCGGCTCTACCACGTGATCACGGACTACGAGCTGTACTTCAGCGAGGGCCGTGACTGGGTGGACGCCTTCAAGGTGTGGGAGGGCGGCCTCGGCATCTGGGGCGCGATCGCCCTCGGCGCCGTCGGCGCGTGGATCGGCTGCCGCCGCCGCGGCATCCCGCTGCCCGCGTACGCCGACGCCGTCGCGCCGGGCATCGCCCTCGCCCAGGCGATCGGACGCTGGGGCAACTGGTTCAACCAGGAGCTGTACGGCAGGCCGACGGATCTGCCCTGGGCCCTGGAGATCACGTCCTCCACGGACGGCCGGATGCCGGGCACCTACCACCCGACCTTCCTGTACGAGTCGCTGTGGTGCATCGGCGTCGCGGTGCTGGTCATCTGGGCCGACCGGCGCTTCCGGCTCGGGCACGGGCGGGCGTTCGCCCTGTACGTCGCCGCGTACTGCGCGGGGCGGTTCTGGATCGAGTACATGCGGGTCGACGACGCGCACCACATCCTGGGCCTGCGGCTCAACAACTGGACCGCGCTGTTCGTGTTCGTGCTCGCCGTGATCTACATCGTGCTGTCGGCCCGGAAGCGGCCGGGGCGCGAGGAGATCGTCGAGCCGGGCGCCGGTGACGGCGACGACGATTCCACCGCCCTGAAGAAGGACGCGGACACGGAGTCGGAGAAGGCCGCCGACGAGACGACCGGCAAGAGCTCCGAGAAGACCGCCGAGAAGACCGCTGACAAGGGGGCCGACTCCGGTGAGCCCTCGGACAAGGCTTCCGGGACGGCCGAGAAGAAGCCGGACGCGAAGGCCGAGAAGGACGCGAAGGCCGAGAAGGACGCGAAGGTATCGGACGCCGCGCCGCAGGCCGCCGAGAAGAGCTGAGGCCCGCTCGCCCGCTGCGACCCGCCGTCTCGCGACGGACGTCGTCACCGCCCACCCGCCGGATCCGGCGGGTGGGCG
>NZ_LIQX01000250.1 GCF_001418475.1 Streptomyces ossamyceticus
GTGGTAGGGGACGGCGGTGGCCCGGGGCGGGGCCCCGGCGGGTCGTGGGGGCATCCCGGTGTCATGGTGGGGCATGGCGGCTCTCCTCGTTCGGGTTCAGCGAGTCTCCTCGTCGAGTTCGCGCCGCAGATGGGCGGCGATCTCGTCGACGTACGGCGGGTCCAGCAGCGACAGGTGGTGGCCCGCGACGCGGACGACGGTGAGCCGCGGGCACACCTCGTCCCAGCCGAGCGCCTCGTCGTCCCGCTCGTACGCGGGGTCGCGCACGGTGTGCGGCGCGGGCTCGGTGGCCCGGTACAGCACCACCGGCCCGTCGTGGCGGCCCGGCCGGTGGGCCTCCCCGATCCGCAGGTCCAGGTAGGAGGCGCGCTGGTGCTCCAGGGCGGCCGCCGGCACGTTGGCGGGCTCGCGCAGCGCCCGCAGCACCGTCTCGACGCGCTCGCCGTCGTCGTCCGTCGCCGCCAACGCGTCGTACGGCAGCCGCAGCCGCACCCCGTACGTCTCGGCTACATGCCGGGCGAAGCCGGTGAAATGGCTGCGGACCCGGTCGGCCGGGGTCTGCCCGAGCGGTTCCGGGAGAGGGCGTACGGAGTCGATGAGCGCGACCGGCCCGACGTCCCGGCCCGCGGCCGTCAGCTGCNNGAACGACCAACCGCCCAGCAGACAGGGCCCGTCGGGCTGCACGGCGGTCACCGCCTCGACGTAACGGCGCGCCTTCTCGACCACCGTCCGCGCCTCCTCGATCCGCTCCAGCCCATACACCGGCCGCACCGCGCCGAGCNNACGTCGGTGGTGCCACCGGCGGCGTGGACGAGGAACAGCGGCGACCGGGACCCGGCGCCGTGCAGCGCCCGGACCGGGACGCCCGCGACAAGGGTTGGCCGGGTGAGGGACGGGAAGCGACGGCCCGCCGCCGAGGCCGGGCGCGGTCGCCCGGCTGCCGCCGGAACGACCGGCGGCGTGGGGAGGGCGGCCTGTGGCGTCGTCCGCAAGGCCGGCTGGGGCGCAACCGTGGGGGGCCGCGGCGCCGGTTGTGGGGTTGGCCGGGGAGTTGCTGCTGCGGCGGCGGGTCGTGGTGTCGTCTGTGGGGTCGGCTGGGATGTCGACAGGGCGGACGCCGGTGGCGTCTCAAGGGCCGACGGGGGCGCAGGGAGCGCGGGCTGCGCCGTCGGCCGTGGGGTCGGCCGGGGAGCCGCCGGTGCGGCCTGGCGCGGAGCCTCCGGCGCCCCCGGTGCGCAGAGGCGCGGCCCTTCCGCGGTCGGCGGCGTCGGTACCCCCGTGAGGGTCGGTTCCGGCGTCGGTCCGGCTTCGGCCAGGGCCTGTCGGACACGTGCCGCCGTCTCCTCGACCGTCGCGGCGCCCAGCAGGTCCCGCAGGGGCAGCTCCCTCCCGAAGTCGCGTTGCAGACCGGCCCGGATGCGGACGGCCATCAGGGAGTCGAGGCCGAGGTCGGCGAAGGAGGTGGCCGGAGTGACACGGGCCGGCGGGTGCCCCGTCACGATGGCGATGTGATGGCACAACCGAGCGACGACCGAGCCGCCCTCCGCGCCCCACACCTCCACCGCACCGCCCACCTCATCCGCGCCCCACGTCCCGCCGCCGACGCGGATCGCTCTCGCGCCGCCCCCTTCGTCCGTGCCCTGCGCCTCCTCGCCGACAGGGATCGCTCTCGCGTCGGTCGCCTCGTCTGTGTCTTGCGAACCCTCGCAGGCACGGATCGCCCTCGCGCCGCAGCACGCGACGTCATCCGCGCCGCGCGCCTCCTCGTCGGCACGAATCGCCATCCCGCCCCGCACTTCCTCCGCGCCCCCGGAAATCGTCGTCGGCGCGGTGACCACCGCCGGCCCCCCGCTCGCCGCGGCCGTGCCGCTTCCGCCGCGCCCGTTCGTCCACCAGTGCCGGACGTGGCGCCAGCGTGGCCCCGGGAGGTCGGCGACCCGGCCCGGTGGCAGCGGCAGGCACCGGCCCGCCGTGTGCAGCGTGGCCAGTCGGGTGAGGAACCCGGCGGAGCCGTCGGCGTCCCGGTGGAGGGAGCCCACGGCCAGGGCACCCGGCGCGATGTCGGTGAGGGCTCCGGTGAGGACCGGGTGCGGGGAGATCTCGACGAACGCGGTGTGGCCGTCGTCGGCGGCGGAGGCGACGGCGCGGTCCAGCCGGACCGGGCGCCGCAGGTTGGCCGCCCAGTGCGCGGCGTCGAAGCGGCAGTCGCCGCGCGGGTCGTCCAGGACGGTGGAGTGGACGGGGATGCGGGGCCGCCCGCCCCGGATGTCGGCCAGGGCGTCCGTCAACTCGGGCAGCAGCGGATCCACTTGGGGCGAGTGCCCGGCGCCGGTCACCCGCATGGCACGTACGGCGCGCCCCTCCCGTTCCAGGGACCGGACGAGCCGGGCCACCGCCGCCTCCTCGCCGGTGACGACCTTCTGCGTCGGCGAGGAGTGCACGGCGACATGGACACCGGGGAAGTCCCTTGCCAGCGCGGCGAGTTCGTCGTCGGCGAGGTCGGTGACCGCCATGGCGCCGCCGCGCAGCCCGCTGAGCAGCCGGGCCCGTACGGCGACCACGCGGGCCGCGTCCGACACGTCCAGCGCCCCCGCGCACACCGCTGCGGCCACCTCGCCCAGGGAGTGGCCGATGACGGCGACCGGTTCGACGCCGTACGCGCGCCACAGCTCCGCGAGCGCCAGTTGGAGGCCGAAGAGGACGGGCTGGGCGACCTCCAGGCGATCGAGGGGACCGCCGGAGGCGAGGTGGTCGTGGAGGGACAGGCCGCACTCCGGGGCGAGTTGTCCGTCGAGTTTCTCCACGGCCGTGGCGAAGGCGGGCTCCTCCGCCAGCAGCCGCCGCCCCATCCCGACCCACTGGCTGCCGTACCCGGAGAAGACCCACACTGGTCCCTCCCCGACGAGGTCACGGTCGCCCGTCACGACCTGGGTGCGGGGCCGCCCTTGGCTCAACG
Organism: Streptomyces ossamyceticus; assembly: GCF_001418475.1. GTDB lineage: Bacteria > Actinomycetota > Actinomycetes > Streptomycetales > Streptomycetaceae > Streptomyces > Streptomyces ossamyceticus. The sequence goes on from NZ_LIQX01000250.1 coordinate 2,957, forward strand.
CCCGTAGTCCGTCCGCCAGTTCGTTCCGGTCGCGGGCGACGATCGCGGCGCGGACGGGCCCGCGGCCGGCGCGTCCGGCGAGTGTGCGGGCCACGTCCGCCAGGTGCGTGGCGTCGCCCTCGGGCGTCCCGAGCCAGTCGGCCAGCCGGGCCGCTGTGTCCCTCAGGCGCGCGGGGCCGACGTCGGAGAGGACGTGGAGGCGGGCCATCGGCGCCCCGGCGGGGGGCGGCAGCAGGGCGCCGGGCCGCCACTCTTCCAGCACGGCATGGGCGTTGGTGCCGCCGAACCCGAACCCCGACACCCCCGCGGTGGCCGTACCGCCGTACCGGGGCCACGGCTCGGGCTCGGTCACGACCCGCAGCCGTACGTCGTCGAGAGAGCTGCCCTCCGCGCGACAGTGCAGCGACGGCGGGACCAGGTCGTGGTGCAGGGCGAGCACGGTCTTGACCAGGCCCGCGATCCCGGCGGCCGACTCCAGATGCCCCAGGTTGCCCTTGACGGAGCCGAGGAGCAGCGGCTGCTCGGGGTCGCGGCCCGCGCCGAGCACCGCGGCGAGCGCGCCCGCCTCGATCGGGTCGCCGAGCGGCGTGCCGGTGCCGTGCGCCTCGACATGGTCGACGCGCGCCGGGGTGAGCCCGGCGCGCGCGTACGCGGTGGCCAGCAGGTCCCGCTGGGCGGCCGGGTTGGGCGCCAGCAGGCCGTTGGAGCGGCCGTCGGAGTTGACGGCGGTGGCGCGGACGACGGCGAGGACGCGGTCGCCGTCCCGTTCGGCGTCGGAGAGCCGTTTCAGCAGCACGGCCGCGCATCCCTCGCCGCGCCCGATGCCGTCGGCCGCCGCCGAGAACGGCTTGCAGCGCCCGTCCGGCGCGAGGGCGCCCGCCCGCCGGAAGGCGACGGTGACCGTGGGGGACAGCAGCAGGTTCACCCCGGCGGCGATCGCCGTGTCGCTCTCGCCGGTGCGCAGGCTGACACACGCGTGGTGCACGGCGACCAGCGACGACGAACAGGCCGTGTCGACGGCCATGCTGGGCCCACGGGTGTCGAGGACGTACGCGAGCCGGCCCGCCGCGACGCTCAGTGCCCCGCCCGCCGGCGCCCAGGGGTCGACGGCCGCCGGGTCGGCGCCGGTGAGCTGCCCGTACTCGGGCGCGGAGATCCCGACGAAGATGCCGGTGGCGGTGCCCGCGAGGGACACGGCAGGGACGGCGGCGTGGTCGAGGGTCTCCTGGACGACCTCCAGGAGGATCCGCTGCTGCGGGTCCATGACCGCCGCCTCGCGCGGGGTGATCCGGAAGAAGTCCGCGTCGAACCCGGCGATGTCGTCGAGGAACCCGCCGTACGGCTGGGCGTCGGCGGGCGGGAACGCGGTGAAGTCACGCCAGCGGTCCTCCGGGACCCGGCGGACCGCGTCGACGCCCCCGGTCAGCAGCCGCCAGTAGTCGCCGGGCCCGCGGACCCCGCCCGGCAGCCGGCAGCCCACTCCGACGACCGCGATCGGCTCGCCCGGCGGGGCCGGCACGGGAGCCCGTACGACCGGCGGGGCCGCCTCCGTCGCCGTGCCGCACAGCCGGGCGACCAGGGCGTCGCCCGTCGACGCCTCCCAGACCAGGGTGACCGGCAGGTCCCGGCCCGTCGCCCGCGACAGGTCCCCGGCGAGGACGACCGCGTCCCGCGAGGACATGCCGAGGTCGGCGAGCGGCCGGTCCATCGGCACGTCCGCCGCCGACGCACCGGTCCAGGCGGCCACCCGCTCGGCGATCAGCCGCCGCAACTCGCCCTGGTCGACGTCCCGGACGGCCCTCACGGGGAGACCTCCGTCCAGGCACCCGCCAGATACCGTTCGCGGGTGAGGGCCCGCGCCACCTTGCCGCTGGACGTCCGGGGCACGGTGCCCGGCGGCACCAGGACGACGTCGGCGAGGCGCAGCCCGTGGCGGGCGGAGACCGCGGCGCGCACCGCGCGGGTGACGGCCGGGACGTCGAGGTCGGCGAGGGTCGTGGTCCGGACGTGCTCCGCGACGACCACCACCCGCTCGCCCGTGCCGCCGGGGACGCCGAGGGCGGCGAGCCGGTCGCGTCGCAGCGCCGGGTGCGCGTCCTGGGCCGTGGCCTCCACGTCCTGCGGGTAGTGGTTGCGGCCGTCGACGACGATGAGGTCCTTCAGCCGTCCGGTGACGACCAGTTGGCCGTCCAGGACCGTCCCCAGATCGCCGGTGCGCAGCCACCCGCCGGGACCGTCGGCGGGGTCGGCGAACACGGCGCCGAACACCCGCCGCGTCTGCCGCTCCTGGTTCCGGTAGCCGCGCCCCACGTTGGGGCCCCGCACCCAGATCTCGCCGACCTCCCCCTCCGCCAGCGCGGCACGGGACACGGGGTCGGCGATCCGGACCCGCTGGCCCGCCGGGGTGCCGCAGCCGGCCAGCAGCACCGCCCGCGGATCGTCGGGCCGGGCGGGCAGCGCCTTGCCGGTGGCGAGGGCGTCACGGTCGAGCGCGATCCCGCGTATCGGTTCGCCCGGCCGGGCCGCGCTGACGAAGACGGTCGCCTCGGCCAGCCCGTACGACGGGCAGTGCGTCCCGGCCGGAAGCCCCTGCGCGGCGAACGCGGCGTGGAAACGGTCGGCCGTACCGGGCCGCACCGGCTCGCTGCCGTTGATCAGCGCGGCCACCCCGTCCAGCCGCAGCCCCGCCTTCTGCGCCTCGGTGACGGCCGACGCGCAGTAGTCGTAGGCGAAGTTGGGTGCCGCGCTCAGCGCCCGCGGATGCGCGGCGAGCAGCCGCAGCCAGCGCACGGGCTCGTGCAGGAACGCCACCGGGTCCATGAGCACCGACAGCGTCCCCCGCACCACCGGCGCCGCGACGCTCAGCACGAGCCCCATGTCGTGGTAGAGCGGCAGCCAGCCCACACAGGTCACCGGGTGGGCGTCGGCCCCGTAGGCGGTGAGCGCCTGGCGGGCGTTGGCGACGACATTGGCGTGGGTGATCTCCACCCCGGCCGGGGTGCGGGTCGAGCCGGAGGTGTACTGGAGGTACGCGACCGCCGTGGCGTCCGGCGGCTCGGGCCGCCACCCCTCGGCGGCGGTGTCCGGCACCTCGTCGGCGGCGACTATCCGCAGGGCCCGGTCGCCGCAGAACTCCCGTACCTCGTCCCTGAGCCGGCCCGTCGTCACGACGACGGCCGGTTCCGCGTCGGCCAGCACGGCCGTCAGCCGGTCGCCGTGGCCGGGCAGTCCGGGCGGGTACAGCGGTACGGCGACCAGCCCGGCGGTGAGAGCCGCGAGGAACGCGGTGACGTAGTCCGTCCCCTGCGGGCACAGCACCGCGACCCGCTCGCCGGGCGCGGCCTCCTCGGCGAGCCGGGCGGCCACCGCCCGCACCCGCAGGTCCAGCCGCCGCCAGGTCAGCGTGCGGTGCACGCCCCGTGAGTGCGGGGCCGGATGGTCGACGAACGTGAACGCCCGACGGTCGGGAGTGGTCGTGGCCCAGTGCCCCACGTACTCCGGCAGACTCCGGATCGGGGGTGCGAACGGGGGACGGCGGCTGTCCATCGGGCATGGCTCCTCACGTCGCGGGACGATGCTTGCGGGGGCTAACGGGCCGGTCAGAGCGGGATGTTGCCGTGGCGCCGCTCGGGCATCGCGGCGCGCTTGCCGGCGAGGGCCCGCAGCGCGCGGCAGATGTGGGCGCGGGTGTCACGGGGGGCGATGACCGCGTCGACGTACCCCCGCTCGGCGGCGAGGTACGGCGTGCCGTGCGTCGTCTCGTACGCGGCGACGAGGCGGGCGCGCAGCGCGTCGGGGTCGGCCGACGCGGCGAGTTCACGGCGGTGCAGGACGCCCACCGCGCCCTCGGCGCCCATGACGGCGATGCGCGCGGTGGGCCAGGCCAGGTTGATGTCGGCGCCGAGGTGCTTGGAGCCCATCACCGCGTAGCCGCCGCCGTACGCCTTGCGCACCACCACCGTGACCTTCGGGACGGTCGCCTCGGCGTACGCGTACAGCAGTTTGGCGCCCCGGCGGATGATGCCCGCCTGCTCCTGGCGGACGCCGGAGAGATAGCCGGGGACGTCGGCGAAGGTCAGCAGCGGAAGGCCGAACGCGTCGCAGAACCGTACGAACCGCGCCGCCTTCTCGGAGGCGTCGATGTCGAGGACCCCTGCGGCGTGCAGCGGCTGGTTCGCGACCACCCCGACGGGGGTGCCCTCGACGAGCGCGAGGGCGCAGACGATGTTCGGCGCGAACAGCTCCTGCACCTGAAGGAGTTCCCCGTCGTCGACGACCGCGCGGAGCACGTCCAGCATGTCGTAGGCCTGCCCGAGCCGGTCCGGCACCACCGTGTCCAGGACCGCCCCGTCGGGCGCGGCCCCCGGCGCGTACCGCGGGGGCCGCTCCAGGTTGTTGGCGGGCAGGTACGACAGCAGGTCCCGCACGGTGTCGAGGGCGTCCACCTCGCCGGCGGCGAGGAAGTGGGCGTTGCCGTTGACGGTGTTGCTGGTGCGGGCGCCGCCCAGCTCCTCGGCGTCGGCGCGTTCACCGGTGACGGTCTCGATGACGTCGGGCCCGGTGACGAACATGTGCGAGGCGCCGTCCACCATCACCGTGAAGTCGGTGATCGCGGGGGAGTAGGCGGCTCCGCCCGCACACGGCCCGAGGACGACCGAGATCTGCGGGATCACCCCGGACGCCCGTACGTTGCGGCGGACCAGCTCGGCGTAGAGGGCGAGCGAGGTGACGCCCTCCTGGATGCGGGCGCCGCCGCCGTCGTTGAGGCCGATGACCGGGCAGCCCGTCTTCAGGGCGAGGTCCATCAGGGCGAGGGTCTTCTCCCCGAACGCCTCGCCCATGCTGCCGCCGAAGACGGTCGAGTCCTGGGCGAACACACAGACCGGGCGGCCGTCGATCGTGCCGTGCCCGGTGACCACCCCGTCGCCGTGGGGGCGGTGGGCGCCGTCCCCGGCGGGCCGGGCCCGGACGAACAGGCCGGTCTCCGTGAACGAGCCCGCGTCCAGCAGCAGATCGATCCGCTCCCGGGCGCCGAACTCACCGCGTCTCCTGGGCCCGCCCGGAGCCGTCGCCAGCGCCCGGCGCTCGGCCAGCTCGCGCAGACGGTCGTCGGTGCGGTCCGGGGCCTGCCCCGCGGCGAGGGTGCCGACCGGGCCGGCATCGGGGGCGCCGACCGGGCCGGCGGTGGGTTCGGGCAGGCGGGTCGGCGTCCGTTCCGCGGGCCGCCCCGTCCCGGATGTCGTCACCTCTAGCGTCACAGCCACCTCCGAAGTGGCTTCCGAATATGGCAGCGCGACGACAGGGTCCCGGCGTGATCGCCGTTTCGTTTGCGGGAGTTGAGTCCCTCGGGCCCGGAGTTGCTCCCCGGGTGACAACGACCGACGCGCCCAGCGGAGGAGACGACCCTCGGCCGGAGGGCGTCACCGTCCCCCCGATGTCGGCCGGCCGGGGCGCGCACAGTTCACCCAGCGCTGACAGCGGGGAAGGATGGCCCCCATGGATGTCGACGCACTGCGCCGGGACACCCCGGGCACCGCCCACCGGATCCACCTCAACAACGCGGGAGCCGGCCTGCTCTCCCGGCAGACCCTGACGGCCGTCACCTCCCACCTGGAACTGGAGGCCACCATCGGCGGCTACGAGGCCGCGGCACGGGAGAGGGAACGGATCGACGCCACCTACACCCACATCGCCCGACTGCTCGGAGGGCGGCCCGAGGAGGTCGCCCTCTTCGACAACTCCACCCACGCCTGGAACGCCGCCTTCTACTCCCTGACGTTCAAGCCGGGCGACCGCATCCTCACCGGCCGCGACGAGTACGGCAGCAGCGTCCTCGCCTACCTCCAGATCGCCCGCCGCACCGGCGCGGAGATCGTCGTCGTCCCCGACGACGAGCACGGTCAGCTCGACACGGCCGCCCTCGCCGACCTCATCGACGAGCGGACCAGACTCGTCGGCGTCACCCATGTGCCGACCAGCGGCGGCCTGATCAACCCGGCCGCCGAGATCGGCCGGATCACCCGCGCCGCCGGGGTGCCGTTCCTGCTCGACGCCACCCAGTCCGTGGGGCAGTTCCCGGTCGACGTCACCGAGATCGGCTGCGACCTGCTGACCGCCACCGGCCGCAAGTTTCTGCGCGGCCCGCGCGGCACCGGCTTCCTGTGGGTGCGGCCCGAGGCACTGGAGTACCTGGAGCCGCACGTCGTCGAGATCCAGGCCGCCACCTGGGACGGCGAGCGGGGCTTCACGTGGCAGCCGGGCGCCCGCCGCTTCGAGAGCTGGGAGACCGGCTACGCCAATGTGCTGGGTCTCGAGACCGCCGTACGCCAGGCCCTCGACCTGGGCCTGGACCGGATCGGCGAACGGGCCCTCGCCCTCGGCGCGTATCTGCGCGACCGCCTCGACGCCCTGCCCGGCATCACCACCCACGACCTCGGCGCGCACCGCTGCGCCATCGTGACCGCCAAGGTCGACGGCGTACCCGCCGCCGAGGTCGCCGCCGCCCTGGCGGGACACGGCATCAACGTCACGTACACCGTCCCCGAGCACACCCAGTTCGACGCCGAACACCGGGGCGTCCACCCGCTGGTGCGCCTCTCGCCGCACTACTACAACACCGAGGCCGAACTCGACCTGACCGTCGAGGCCATGGCCGGCATCGCCTCGGGCGGATGACTCGGGGGCCCGGGGCGGACGTCCGCCCCGGGCCCCCGATGTCCGTACCGGCCGCCGTCCGGTGCCTCAGGACTCCTTGCCGCGGCCGGTCATCGCGTCGCGCAGCCGGTCCACGAAACCCATGCCCGGCGCCAGCATCTTGTTGGCCGGGGGCTTGTCCGGCGCGGACGGGTGCGGGCGGGTCGGCGCCGTCTTCTTGGCCGTCCGCACCTTGTCGCCCAGCTGGTCCAGCATCTCCGCCGGACAGGATCGCGTCATCCGGGGGAAGAGATTGCTCTCCTCGTCCCGCAGATGGCTCCTGATCTCCGTCATGAGCTGGGTGATCAGCCGGTCGAACTCGGGGTCGTCGGCCTCGCACCCCTCCAGGTCCTTCATCAGGCGCTCGGCCTCGGCGTGGTCCTGCAGCTCACGGTCGGCGATCGCGTCCCCGTCGGGCACGTGCTCACGGACCGCCGGGTAGAGGTACGCCTCCTCGGCGACCGAGTGCCGGATCAGCTCGATGGTGACCTGGTCCGCGTACTCCTTGCGTTTGGCGTGCCCCGAGGGCAGCTGTTCGATCTTGCCGAAAAGCTCCTCCACCTCGCGATGGTCGGTCTTGAGTTCCTCGACGACGTTTCCGCCGTGTCCCATGACGCGCTCCTTTCCGCCTGTCCCGGCCGGCCGTCGGCTGCGGGCCGGTCCGAAGGGGGCCAGTGAAGCCCCTTCGTGTCCGGTATCGACGTATTGATCCCTTGGTGGTCAGGTCGGCCGGCCTCTGTGGCCGAGGACACGTCCGTGGCGTGGCCTGCGCCATTTCCGTCATGACGGTCCCCGGCTACGTTCATCGGTGCGCGCTCCCCAGTACCCCGGATGGCCCAGTGCACGCAGATCTCTCCCCCCTCATCGCCGCGACCGCCCAGTGGCTGACCCGCGCCTACCCGGCGGGCGGCGGCGCGATCGACTCCGCCCTCTGCGAGGCCCAGGCCCGGCAGGCGGTGACCGTGGCGGCCTGGCTGCGCTACCCGACACCGATGGACGCGGGCCTCGTCGGCGTCGCCGGACCCGGCGGCTCGGCCCGGCTCGACTGGATCACCGGCTACGAGACGGCCGAGGGGGCGGACCCCGTGGCCGAGGACGAGCACGCCTGGCGGAGCTGGGTGGACGAGGTCGTCGCCAGCTGGGCGGCCTGCCTGCTCACCGACCCCGCCCTGGCCGGCGCCGCGGTGGCCGCCCTCGCCGGCACCCACCACACCGCCGGTTCCCCCGTCGCCTTCCGCCGACTGCTCGATCCGGACGTCCATGACCGCCGGGCCGCCGCACTGCTGCGCCACCCCGACCTCCTCGCCCCCGTGACCGGACTCCATCACGCCGGTCTCCTCGACGCACTGCGGCCGGGGCAGGCCCTGCCGGCCTGAACCCCGGCCGCACAACGGCCCGGCCGCCCGCTACCAGCGCAGCGGAAGGCGCGCCACGAACTCGGTGAGCAGGTTCGCGAGGGTCCGGTGGTCGCTGAGCGACGGATGCCAGTCGCAGCCGAGGAGGTCCAGGGCCGCGTCGCCGAAGAAGAAGTGGCGGACCCGGTCGTCGCCCCGCCGGTTGCGCTCCCGCACGATCCTCGTGGTCGCGTCGGAGAACGGCCGGGTGGCCGACACCACCAGGAACGTGCCGGGGCCGTAGCGCGCCCGCAGCCGGTCCAGGAACCCGTGGTACGCGCTCTCGTAGTCGGCGATCAGCGCCTCCTGGTCGGCCCAGCGCTCACCGGGACGCAGGGGGGTGGAGAAGTCGTTGATGCCCAGACCGATCACGACGACCTGGGGGCGCCAGCTGTCGGGCTTGCGCCACACGTCGCCGTCCACGTTCAGCAGGGCCCGCTCGTAGAACGTGCGGTAGCTGACCCCCGGGTCGCCGCCGTTGTAGTTGCGGACCATGCCGCGACCGGAGATCGCGTTGAGCTGGTGGTCCGCGTCGAGCCTGCGCGCGATCAGCGAGCCGAACGCGAGATCGGCGTTGCTGTTCCTGTTGACGCCGCCGTTGCCCGAACAGTCCCGCGACTGCGAGACATTGCCGTACCCGGCGGTGAACGAGTCGCCGATGAACTCGATCTGCCGGGTCCGCGCGCGGGGCGCGCCGAGGACCGCCCCGCCGGGGGCCGCCGTGAACCCGCCGAACCGCCCCACCGCCCACGGGCTCTCCGTGCGCTTGACCAGCCGCACCGTGTGCTCGGTGTCCGACAGGCCGCGAAGCCAGGACACGGTGCGGCCCGGCGTGACCAGTGTGGCGGCGGTCGTCCCGTCGATCCGGATGTCGTAGTCGTTGTTCGCGTCGTCGAGGACGATCCCGATGCCCGTGCCCCGGAACCGCGCCTCGAAGTACACACCGGGCCAGGTGTACTGCACCATCCCGTCGGCGGCCTCCTTGACCCGGCCCACGGTGTGGAACACGGCCCGTGCGTCGGCGGCCGCCCGCGCGGGGGAGGGGACGGCGGCGGTGACGAGCCCCGCGGCGGCGGCCGTGACCAGGGTCCTGCGGGAGAGCTGTGACGGTGGGGGCAAGGGGCGAGACATGTGCATGTGACATCCCTTCGACACGCGGACGGGCGGGTGCGGAGTAGGGGAGCGCGACCATGGGAGCGCTCCCAGTTCATGCGCTTTCGAAGGTGACCGCCCCACACGACCTCGTCAACCCCTCGGGGCGACATCCGTCACGCGCCGAGCAGCACCCACCACCGCCGGTCCAGGTCGATCCGCTGCGCCTGGAACTGTCGTACGACCACCCGCACGACGACCGAGACGATCACCAGCGCGTTGACGGACTCGGACATGGTCGCCTCCGGGGAACGGGGAAGTCCTGTACCCGTCAAGCCAGGCGGAAGCGCAGGTCAGGGGATCGGTGGCAGGGAGGATCGTGGGTGGAGGTGTGCTCTCCACCCACGAGTGGAGACGGCGTTCCCCGGCCGGGTCCGGGGCGAGGGCCGTGGCCGTGTCCCCGGTGTCAGCCCGCCGCGTGGTCGACGCGCAGCCGCACCTGCTCCTCCAGGCGCCGCAGGCTGGTGTCGAGGGCGTCGGCCACGGCCTGCTCGCCCGGATCGTGGCTGTCGTCGAAGAAGGAGAGGTGGACCGTCACCTCGCTGGCCCCGCTGTCGATGCCGGCGACCTGGAGCCACCCCGTGTAGCTCGATCGGCCCCGCGTGCCCCACTCCAGCCGCATCTGCTCGCGCCGGGCGCGCAGCAGCGCGGCCATGTCCTCGTCCGTGCGGTCCTCGTGCACGGTGACGGCGGGCAGGCCGGCGGCCTCCACATGCAGAGCGTCCGGCAGCCAGGCGTCCAGCTGGTCGACATTGGCAGCCTGATCGAACACGTGCTCAGGCTGTGCGGGCATCGTGCGGGAACGTTCGTACTCGGTCATGGCGGCACCACCTGACCCGTCTCGGCGCAGCGGATCCGCGCGTGAGCGTGCCGGGTACCCGGCGGCCCCCGGCGTGAATCAGCCGGGCGGCGACGACGGTCGCCGAGCGCGACCGGACCGGTCGTCGGCCGGCGGAGGCTACCGCGTGGTTTCGAGTAGCCGTGCGTCGGCGGCGGCCGCGAAGGGCCCGTCCGTCGGAGACGGCCGACTGCGGCCGGCAGGGCTGACTGCCGCCGGACAGCTGACACGGCCGGATACAGCGCCTCGGGTCGAGTTTGCGGCAGCAATTCGGCACCGGCCCGATGGGGCGCCCCGGCCGGTACCGGCCTGATGCGGGGCCCCGGTCGGCAGCGGCCCGATGGGGCGCCCCGGTCGGTACCCACCTGAGACGGTGCCCCGGCGACGGCGACGCCGCTCTCCCGTCGCGGGCCTTGTGGGCCTTGCCCTGTCTCGACGCCGGCCCGGCGGCTCCGCCCTACCCCGCCGCCGCCCGGCTGGTGGCGAGGGGCCGCATCGGTACGTGGACGCGCTCCATCACGAAGCCGCTGCGCACCCGTGCCGGGATGCGGGACAGCGGGATCCTCAGGTCCTGGGCCGGCACGTCGTACTCCAGCCGGGCCAGCCGGGGCCCCAGTGCCGCGAGCAGCGCGATCGTGGCGTCCTCGCCGGGGCACCGGTGGCCGGTGGCGCGGTCGCCGCCGCCCTGCGGGACGAGCGCGTCGCGGCCGGGCGGCTTCTCCAGGAAGCGCCGGGGGTCGAGGACGAGGGGACGGTCCCAGAGGTCGGGGTCGTGGTTCTGCCCGTACAGGTCGAGCAGGATCAGCGTGCCCGCGGGGATCCGTTCCCCCTGCCACTCCAGGTCGGCGACGGCGCGCCCGCCGACGAAGGGGGCGAACGGGTAGAAGCGGCGCAGCTCGTGGGCGAACGCCACGGCGTACGCGGGGTCGTCCTCGGCGAGGCGCTGCCGGATCTCCGGCCGGAAGTGCAGCGCGTGTCCCGCGTAACTGACGAACCAGCACACGGCGGCCGTGGGGCGGACGATGTTCAGCAGTTCGACCGCGGCGGTGTGCGGGTCGAGCGTCCGGCCGTCGGCGTCCCGGTGCCGTGCCACCGCGTCCAGCGGCGACCCGGCCGGCGCCGGGGCGGCACCCTCCCGTACGTCCTCCACCAGACGGGCGAGCCATGCCTCGCTGCGGCTCCGGGCGCGGCGGGCCCGCCAGTGCCGGGGTCCGGCGGTGGCGAAGCCGTCGACCATGGCGACCAGGTCGCGGGCCGTCTCCCCGGCGTCGTCGAGGGGGATGCCGGCCCACCGGCAGACCCCCTGGGTGAGCACCCGGCTCGCCTCGTCGAAGAGGACCACCGACGGCTGCCCGGACCACGCGTCCACGGCCTCGTCCCAGGCGGACGCGACCTGCTCCACCAGGCCCGCGACCGCCTCCCGGCCGGTGAGCAGTGACAGGAACATCTCCTTGCGCACGCGGTGGGCCGTCCCGTCCAGCGTGTGCACGGCGCCGCGGCCGAACAGGGTGCTCAGCACCGGGCCGGGGAGCGCCGTCGCCCGTTCCACATGCCGTTCGTCGTAGAAGAACCGCACGGCTTCCGGGCCGCGCAGGGCGACGGCGTGCCGTCCCGCCACACGGACGCGCACCAGAGGTCCGGTGGCGCGGCTGCTGAGGTCGGGCAGCCAGTTGTATCCCTTGACGAGTGCCGCGAGCGAGCTGTCCCCGAGCGCGGGGCGACGTGGATTCATGCGGCGCGAGTGCCCGCCCCGCGCCGTCGGTAACGCCGCGTCGCCCCCAGGGGGACAGCTGACCCGTGTCATCCGCCTCCGAGGACAGTCGACCCGTCTCCTCCACCCCCTGCTGTTCGCCGCCCGGCGCTCCCGGACCGGTACCACCGTCGTGACGACGCGGGTGACGCCGGGGTTCCGGGGCACCGAACCGAACCCGAACCGCACCGGGGGAACGACGGGCGCCGACGTCCCGAGGTCGTCCCCCGCGAAGGCCGCCGACAGCGTACGGACCGGCCGCAGGTCCCTCGCGCCGTACCACTCGCGGCGCCCCGAACCGGCGCTGCCGCGCGTCCGCACGCCCCGCAGCAGCAGCCGGGCCGGAAGGTCGGTCAGGGTGCTCCAGGCCGGCCGCCGGGCGAGCGCTCCCGGCAGGGTACGCAGCAGCGGCCCCAGCGGACCGCTCCGGCCGAGGGTGAACCGCAGGTCCAGCGGCCCGGCCCGGACCGTCCAGGCCTCCCGGCCCCGGCGCACGTCGACCGGCACGACCCGCACCTCGTCGAAGCGGTACGTGCCGGCGATGAAGTCCGCCGTCCGCCGGGTCGGCGCCAGCAGCAGCCGGTGTCCGTCCGCCCGCTCGACCATCACGTCCCCGAACGGCCCGAACGGCGACACCTCCCAGTGCCCCACCACGACACGGGTCCCCGAGGACGTGCCGAGGCCCGCGATCCAGCCCTCGAAGACCAGCCGCCCGGAGCCACGGCCGAAGGCCAGCCGCCCGGAGCCACGGTGCCCCACGGTCACCGGCTCCGCTCGCGAGCGGAGCCGCGCCCGACCTCCGCCGTGCACGGGCGGGGCCGCCCGAGCCGTACGTGCCTGACCCCCGGTGAGAAGTGCGCGAGGGGCTCGGCGCCCGGCGCGGTAAGCCCCGCCGCCGTCGTGAGGGTCTCCTCGACCGCGTCCACGGTGGCCTCGTACAACGGCCAGGGCTCGTGCTCCACGGGCGTCTCCCAGATCCGGCCGAACCGGCAGGTGTACGCCCGCCAGCGCGAGGTCAGCCACACGTCCCGTTCGGCCGGTCTGATCGGCTCACCGGGCCGGACCACCAGTCGGTACGACGCCCCGCCGCTCCACCGGGCACCGGCGTACGACACGGCCGTCAGGTCCCGGGAGGTCCGCAGCCGGCCCAGCCGGTACGGGGCGCCGAAGGCACGGGCCGCCAGCATCAGCGGGCAGCCCACCTCGATGGACAGGAACCACAGCCCGTCCCGCCCGTCCGACGTCCGCACATAGGTCCGCAGACGGGTCTCCGCGAACGTCGGGAGCCCCCGTGCCGACGCGGGCAGGCCGGGCGTACGGACGTCGGCCATGACGAACGGCGTGAGACTCACCCACGCCGTGTCCTCGTACGTGTCCACCTCCAGGCCCTCCGGCAGGAGGGCCTGTACCTGGTCGGGACGGAACGGCCAGTGCACGAATGCCTGCGTCGACCATCCGGCCCGCAGAACGGGCATCCGCACCCGTTCCTCTGCTCCATAGGCCACCACAGCGTGCGGGTCCCCGGCCGCGGCCCGTGGAAACGCGGCGGGCCGCCGACGGGAACGGGACGCGCCTCACTGGACGATCAGTACCACCGCCATGCCGATCAGCCCGATCGCGATCACCGCCGCGAGCAGGATGATCAGGACGAGAGGCAGGGCACCCCATCCCTTGCGCCGCACAGCGGGCGGGTCGGGACGGGCGACGCCGGAGGTCCCGCCCTCGGCGGGCGGTGTCTCACCCGGGGGCACTCCGCCACCCGGTTCCAGGCCGGTGGTCCGGTTCGGCTCGGGGTCAGGGCTCGTCATGGCAGACCCTCCTCCCGCTCGCCCTGTCACTTCCCTCACCCGCGGTCCTCATCCTCGTGAGGGCGGGGAGGACGAAGTCCGGGTTTCCCCGGTCCACCCGGCGAAACAGCTGCGACAGGGGGTGTCACACCGCCGCTCCCCGGTACTCCGCACGGGGACAGGAACCAGTCACCGTCAGCGGGAGGCGACCATGAGCGAAGAGAACCCGGCGACCGACGCCTACCAGCCCACCGGCGGCAACGAAGAGCAGGCGGACGCCGCCCCGCTGGATCTCCAGGACGCGGTCGACGAGCGCACCTACGACGACATCCTGGACGAGGGATACTCCCCGCCCGAGAGGCCACTGGGTGTCTCCAGGACCGGCACCACGGCCGCCGAGCAGCACGAGGGCGAGTCCCTCGACGAACGACTGCGCCAGGAGGTCCCCGATGTGACGGTCCCGCCCGGCGACGGCATCGGCGACCTTCCCGGCGGTGAGGGCGAACCCGTCGACCCGGAGGCCGGCGCCGATCGTGCCGGTCGCCTCGTGGCACCGGACGAGGGCGCGCACTCCGACACGACGAAGGAACTCGTCGCCGAGGACGAAGGCCTCGACGGCGGAGCGGCGGGCGCGGAGGAGGCCGCCGTGCACATCGTGCCCGACGACCGTCTGCCGGGCCCGGACGACTGAGGCCTGCGGCGGCGCACCGCGTCCCGTCGGCAGCCCCCGCGGGCTACTCGACCAGCTCCCACTCCTGCGAGCCGTCCCCGGTGGAGGTCTGGAGGGTGAGCGGTGCCCCCGCGGACGCGCCGGTCAGGTACAGACCGGTGTTCTTGACCGACTGGAGCCGGTAGAACCCGTCGGAGGTCTTCACCAGGTTCCAGCTGCCCGTGGGGCTGTTGTCGACCCACTGGCCGATCCGCTGGCCCGCCGTGGCGTTGCCGGTCCAGACGGCCGCCGCCCGGCCTCCCGACTTGTTCAGCAGCGACACCCCGCCCTGCGGCTCCTTCACGACGTGCCAGTACTGCGTGTCCGGGTTCGCGGCCTCGCCGGGTGCCTCCAGCCGTACGTCGGGGACGTCGCCGTTGCCGATGTTCGCGTCGTTGGTCCTGTTGTTGGTGCCGATCACCTGATCGGTCTTCCGGTTCACCAGCTGGACGTAGGCGCCGCGCGAGTCGCCCAGGTCGACCTCCGCGTAGGCGATCACCGACGTGCCCTGGTTGTTGAGGATCGAGACGCGGCCGGTGCCGTCGACGTACTGGAGGTTGCGGCTGTACCCGGCCCGTGAGGTCGTCTGGTACTCCTTCCACACGCCGTTCGAGCGTCCGCTCTGGTTGACCCAGACGTTGCCGCTGCCCGCGGCGTTGTAGACCAGGCGGCCGCCGGGGAGCCGGACGAGGACCGGGCTGCCGCCCGTGGCGAGTGTGCGGGAGCCGGTGTCGACGGGCAGCGTGGTGACGCCCTCGCCGGTGGCGGAGCCGCGGAAGAACTCCAGGGGGCTGTCGGCGAGCCGGAACCGGGTGTTGGCCCCTGCGCCCCAGTACTCGTAGGTGATCAGCCACTTGCCGTCCGTCGTCCTGACGACGTTCGTCATGCCCGGCCGGCCGCCGCCGATCTCCGTCTTGCCGCCGCCCATGTCGTCGGTGAGCCCCGCGATGTCCACCACCGGGTCGCTCCACGTGGCGCTGCGGCCGTCCCACGTCCTGTGCACCAGGATCTGGCCGAGCGAGTCCTTCGCGGTGTCGTTGGCGGGGTCCGGCTTCGGGACGCCGGTGTTCGGGTCGAAGCCGGTGTAGTCGTTCTCGTCGGAGTAGTAGCAGACCAGCTTGCCCTTGTGGACCATCAGGTACGGCTCCCACAGCGGGTCGACCTGCTTGTACGTGTTGGCGTTCGCGATGTTCTGGCCGGTGGCGCCCGCGCTGCCGCCCTGCCAGCCGCCCGTGGCGACGACGTTGACGATCTTCCAGGTCGCGCCGTCGTCGGTGCTGGAGTACAGGGCGATCGCCAGGTCCTTGCGGTCACCGTCGTTGGTCGGCGTCCAGTTCGGGTCGGCGGCCTTGTGCTCCTTGTAGTAGTGGTCGTCGCCGGAGACCACGCTCGCCAGGAGCAGGGTGCCCTGCTTGAGGTCGCCGACGTCCTGCGGCAGGGCGTACAGGTACGGGTTGGTCCAGTTGCTGGTGTACTTCGCGTACCGGGGGTCGCCGGAGAGGTACGCCGGGGCCTTCACCTCCGACAGCGGCTGCCAGGTCGTGCCGTCGTCGTCGCTCTTGTACACGGGGAGCGTCTGCCGGTCGGCGCTTCCCGTCGCCGGTACGACGGTGGACTTCTCGAACGCCGCGACCAGCCGCCCGCTCGGCAGCTGCGCCGACTTGGGGTAGACCGCGCAGTTGCCCCGCCCCTTCAGGCACGGCTCGCTGCCGAGCTGGTACAGGACGCCGCCCGTCGGGTCGTACGCCTGCGCGCTGGTCAGCGGGATCGCCAGCAGTGCCGAGGTGCCGACGACGCTGCTCAGCGTCAGCCGGAGTCTTCTTCTGTTCACAACCCACTCCTTCGGGGATCGATCAGGAACGTGAGGGGCCTCGGGCCCCGGACGGGCCGGCGGCACCGGCGTGGACGAACACGCGGACGTCCCAGGGGCCCAGGTCGAGCGGCGCGCCCGCGGGGAGGGGGGTGCAGCTCAGGACGTCGGTCAGGTCGGCCGGTGCGTCGACGCGCGCCGGCTCCCAGCTCCAGTTGTGGACGATGTGCACCCGGCGTCCGTCGGAGGCGGTGCCGGTCGTCGCGGTGACCGACGCCGGGAGGTCCCGCCACGGGTGGCGCGCGGACGGCGTCAGCCACTCGGCGAGCGCTCTGGCCAGCTCACGGCCGGGCACCGTCCCGACGCAGGTGACGTGACCGGCGCCGTGGCGGCGGGTGGTGACGGCGGGCCAGCGCCCGAAGTGCGGGTGGTCGTAGGTGACCAGCGGATCGGCGTCGGCGACGGTCAGCCCCTCCACCCACCGGGTCGCCGTGGCCCCCTCCGGGAGGGCGAGCGGTCCGTGCGGCGCCGACCGCACGGGGATCTCCCGTACGAGGTTGCTGAACTCGTCGTAGGAGACGCCCGCGGCGTCCGTGAGCCGGCCGGGGGCGGCCTCCTGCCGGGCCCGTGCCTCGTGGTCGGCGTACCCGGTGCGCGGCCCGAGGACCAGATGGCCGCCCGCGTCGGCGTAGGCGGCCAGCCAGTCGAGGGTGGAGTCGGCCGCCAGGTACAGCGCGGGCACCACCAGCACCGGGTGGCGGCGCACGGCCTCCTCGGGGGTGAGGCCCTCGCGCTCCCCGAGCGGGTCGTGCAACTGCCGGGCGTGGACGATACGCACCTGCCGCCCCGCGTCGAACGCGCCCCGGTAGAACGGGTCGAACACCCGGTGGTAGGCGGTCGGGTCGGGCTCGCCGTCCGACGTGGCCAGCGGAGGGTACTTCTGCATCAGCCACTTGCTCGGCGTCGAGTACACCATCGTGATGTCGGCGTCCGGCTCCAGCCCGGCGACGAGCGCGCCCGCCGACTCGAACTCGGCCCCGAGACGGGCGAGTTCGGCGTACGTACGGCCCGGCCTGCCGGTGTGGGGCAGGACCCCGCCCCAGTAGGTCTCGGCGCCGAAGTGCAGGGTGTTCCAGTGCCAGTACTCGATCATGCGGGCACCACGCCCGACGAGCGCCCAGGCCGCCTGCCGCCACTGGCCGTCGTAGCCGGGCCGGTTGTCCCAGGGGAAGCCGATGGAGCCCGCGTTGGTCTCGGTGACCAGGAAGGGTTCCTGGCGGGAGGAGAACATCCAGTCGGCGGTCTGGTACAGCGCCCACACCCCGCTGGTCTTCCACTTCTGCTCGTGGTCGTCCGGGGTGGGGTCGGGCAGCAGCAGCCCGTCCTGCATGTCGTAGTACGGGTTGCCCGAGGCGATGTCGAGACGGTCGGTCAGCTCGTCGTCCTCCACGCCCTGCCGGGTGTAGGAGACGCACGTCGTCACGAAGTGCTCGGGCCGCGCGTACTCCCGGACGATGTCCGCCTGCCAGCCGATGAACTCGGTGACCTGCCGGGCCTGGAACTCCCGCCACGCCACGTCGTACTGGGGCTGCTCGTTGCCGTCGGGCGTCCACAGGTCGGCCCACGTCGACAGCCGGTGCGACCAGTAGACCAGGCCCCACTCACGGTTGAGGGTCTCCACGTCGCCGTACTTGGCGCGCAGATGGTCCACGAAGCGCTCGAAGACGCCGCGGTTGTGGAACAGGTGCAGTCCGGGCTCGTTGTCGACCTGGAAGCCGATGACGGCCGGGTGGCCGGCGTACCGGCCGACGACCTCGCGGATCACCCGCTCGGCGTGGAAGCGGAACCCGGGGTGCGTGAAGTCGACCTCCTGGCGGGCGCCCCAGCCGATCCGCTCACCGGTGCGCCGCTCACCCGTGAGCTCCGGGTACTGGCGGGCCAGCCAGGGGGGCACGGCGTACGTGGGGGTGCCGAGGACCACGGAGATACCACGCTCGTGGGCGCCGTCGAGCACCGGCTGGAGCCAGTCCAGGTCGAAGCGGCCGTTCTCCGGCTCCCAGGTCGACCACACCGACTCACCGACCCGGATGACGGAGACACGCGCGTCCGCCATCAGGTCCAGGTCGGTCTTGAGGCGTTCTTCGGGCTGTTCGGTCCCGTAGGGCGGCCGGTACTCGTGGTAGTACGCGGCGCCGAACAGGACGCGGGCAGGCAGAGCCGCCATGAAGGGGAACCTCCGGGGAAGGGGTAGTGGAACGGGGGACGGGTGCTCGCTACTGCTTGACGCCGCCGGTGGCCAGGCCGCTCTGCCAGTACCGCTGGAGCATCAGGAACGCCACGACGAGCGGGACGATCGAGATCAGCGAACCGGTCACGACCAGCGCGAGCATGTCGCTGCTGGCGCCCGCGCCGCCGTTCTGCGCCTGGGCCGCCCAGGAGGCGAGGCCGACGGTGACGGGGTACAGATCCGGGTCGTTCAGCATGATCAGCGGCAGGAAGTAGTTGTTCCACGTCGCGACCAGCGTGAACAGCAGGACGGTGACCAGGCCGGGGGCCAGCAGTCTGAGGGCGATCCGGAAGAAGATCCGCGCCTCGCCGGCTCCGTCGATCCGCGCGGCCTCCAGGAGGCTGTCGGGTACGGCGTCCTCGGCGTAGATCCGCATGAGGTAGAGGCCGAAGGGGTTGACCAGCGAGGGCAGGATGACCGCCCAGGGCGTGTTGACCAGTCCCGCCTGCGCGAACACCAGATACGTGGGGATCGCCAGGGCCGTGGTCGGGACCATCACCGCGCCGAGGACCAGGTTGAAGGCCGCCCGGTCGCCGCGGAAGCGGAACTTGGCGAAGCCGTACCCGCCCGCCGCCGCCAGCAGCGCGGCGCCGACGGCGCTGACCGCGGCGTAGAGCACCGTGTTCAGCAGCCAGTGCAGGAAGACCCCGTCGTCCTGGGTGAAGGTCGCCTTGAGGTTCGCGAGCAGCTGCGGGGCGTCGGAGAACCACAGGCCGAAGCTGGTGAACAGGTCCTGGGTGCTCTTCGTCGAGGCGATCAGCAGCCAGCACAGCGGGAGCAGGAAGTAGGCCAGGGCGGCCAGCATGGCGATCGTCAGCGGGGTGCTGCGGCGGGCCGGGCGTTCCTTCGCGCGGACCGCGGACACCGGTGCGGCGGCCTTCGCGGTGATGCCGGCCGGGGTGGTCGTGGTCGTCATGGGGTCCTCCTGCGGTTCGCGGTGAGCAGGACGGCGTAGGAGGCGATCACGATGACGAGGCCGAGGAGGAAGGACACCGTGGCCGCGTAGTTGACCTGCTGGCCGGTGAAGGCGAGGGAGTAGGCGTAGAGGTTGGCCGTGTACGAGCTGCTGATCACGTCCGGCGCGATGTTCTGCAGCAGCTTCGGCTCGTTGAACAGCTGGAAGCTGCCGATGACCGAGAACAGCAGGGTGAGCAGGAGCGCGGGCCTGAGCGCGGGCAGTTTGATCGACCACGCGATGCGCCAGGCACCGGCGCCGTCCATCGCGGCCGCCTCGTACAGCTCCTGAGGGATCGTGCGCAGGGCGGCATACAGGATGATCATGTTGTAGCCGACGAACTCCCAGGTCACGATGTTGGCCAGGCTGCCGAGCATCCAGCTCTCGCCGAGGAAGTCCGGCGTGCCGAGCCCCAGTTCCCGGCCCAGCTGGGCGAACGGGCCGAAGTCCGGGCCGTACAGATACCCCCACATCAGCGCGGCGACCACGCTCGGCACGGCGTACGGGACGAAGATGCCGAGCCGGATCACCCGCGCGAACCGCAGCAGACCGCTGTCGAGGGCGAGGGCGAACACCAGCGCCAGCAGCAGCATCACGGGGACCTGGACCACGAAGAACACGGCCACCCGGGCGACCCCGTCGCGGAACTGCGGGTCCTTCAGGGCGGTGACGTAGTTGTCGAGGCCGACGAACGCGGTGCCGCCGACGAGCCGTTCCTGGAACAGGCTCAGATAGGCGGCGTAGCCGAGCGGGGCGAGGAAGAGCAGCAGGAACAGCACCATGAACGGGGCGACGAACAGGGGCCCCGCCCCACGGCGCCGACGGCCCGTCGCCGCCGTCCGCCGTGGGGCCTTCGGTGCCGCCGAGGTGATGGCGGCCATCTCAGCTCCCCTTGACCGTGAAGCCCTGGCCCTTGGCGTAGGTGGTCAGCCGCTGCTGCCAGGTGCCGAGGGCGGCGACCGTGTCGCCCTTGTCGGCGAGGGACTTGCCGACCGTCTCCGTCCAGTCCGTGGCCGCCTTGTCCAGGAACGGCGGCCACTGGAAGGACGAGTTGACCGTGGAGCTGATGTCGGCGAAGACCTGGTTGACCTTCTGGCCGCCGTAGAACTCGGAGGCGTCCCCGGTGAACTCCGCGTCCGTGAGCAGCGCCTTGGTCGCCGGGAAGAAGAACTGCTCCGTCGCGAACATCCTCGCGCTCGCCGGGTCGCTGTTGAGGAACTGCGCGAACACGGCCGCCGCGATGGGGTTCTTGGTGGAGCGGATCACGGCGGTCGTCGAGCCGCCCCAGTTGCCCGAGCTGGGCTTGGCCGCGTCCCACTGCGGCAGCGGCGCGGCCCGCCACTTGCCGGCGGTCGCCTTGGCGGAGCCGGAGAGGAACACCGGGCCCCAGGCCGCGGTCAGCCAGGTGGCGTACTTGCCCTTGTTGAGGGCCGCGTACCAGGAGTCGGTGAAGTCGGGCTCCACACCGATGACGCCTTCCTCGGCCAGGCCGCCCCAGTACGTGCCGAGCCTCTTCGAGACGGCGTCGTCGACGCTGATGGTGATGTCGCTCTTGCCGGAGGTCGCGTACGGCTCGGCGCCCGCCTGCCACAGCAGTCCGTGCCAGGCGGCGACCTGGTTGGCCGCGAGGTTGGTGAGGTACATGTCCGGGTCGGCCTGGTGGAGCTTGCGGGCCGCTTCGGCGAAGTCGTCCCAGGTGGTGGGCACGTCGATGCCGTGCTTGTCGAAGATGTCCTTGCGGTACAGCATGCCCATCGGGCCGGTGTCCTGCGGTATCGCCCAGACCTCGCCGTCGCCGCCGCTGACCTGGCCCCAGGTCCAGTCCACGAACGTCGACTTGAGCGCGGAGGCGCCGTAGGGCCGCAGGTCGAGCAGGCTGTCGGTGATGGTGAACGTCGGGATGGCCTGGTACTCGAT
>NZ_LIQX01000251.1 GCF_001418475.1 Streptomyces ossamyceticus
CCGCCGTCCTGCTCGCCGCCACGCTCACCGGGGTCTCGGCCCCGATCGCCGCTGCCCGGCAACCCGACCCCGTGCAAAGGCAGTTGGATCTGCTCGTCGAGCGGGACGGCGTGCCCGGCGTCCTCGCCCACGAGGGGAGGACGACCCGCCGGGCCGGGGTCGCGGACACGGCGTCGGGGCGGCCCATGGTCGGGTCCGCGGGCCGGTTCCGGATGGCCAGCAACACCAAGGCGTTCACGGCGACGGCGGTGATGCGCCTCGTCGCCGACGGGCGGGTACGGCTCGGCGACCGGGTGGGCGCCCACCTGCCGCAGCTCGCCCGACGCGACATCACCGTACGGCAGTTGCTGATGCAGACCAGCGGACTGCCGGAGTACACCACGCTCGTCGACTGGAGCAGACCCGGCACCGAGGAGGAGTACCTGGCCCTCGCCCTGGCGGAGGAGCCCGTCTTCCCGCCGGGCACCGACTGGGGGTACTCCAACACCAACTACCTGGTGCTCGGCATGCTGATCGACAAGGTCTCCGGCACTGACTACCGCATGTACGTCGAGCGCACGATCCTGCGCCCGCTGCACCTGGACCACACCTACTGGCCCGCGCCCGGCGAACTGACCCTGCGCGGACCGCACGCCCGCAACTACGGCATCCATCCCGCGCACCCCGAGGCCGGCCGGGTCGACGTGACCGAACTGCCGGGGTACGAGTTCGGCGCGTCCGGCGGGCTCGTCACCACCCCCGGCGACCTCAACGCCTTCTGGGACGGCCTGTTCGGGGGCCGGCTCCTGCCCCGCTGGGCGGTGCGTCTGATGACCTCCGACACCAGCGACGTCGGCGGCCGCGACGTCTACCCGCAGGGCAGCCGCTACGGCTACGGCGTCGCCTCCATCCCCCTCAGCTGCGGCGGCGCCTACTGGGGCCACGGCGGCGACCTCCCCGGCAGCTCGGTCGCCGGGGGGCGGGCCACGGGCGGCCGGGGCACCGTGACCGTCTACACCACCACCTGGGCGGCGGCGGGCGACAGTCTCCGTCATCTCCAGGGCGCGGTGGACGCGGCCCTCTGCACCGGGGACCGCTGAGCGGGCCTGGGGAGCGAGAGGTTCCTGCGGGTGCGGGTGCGGGTGCGGGTGCGGGTGCGGGTGCGGGTGCGGGTGGTTCGTGGTTCCCGCGTCCCGGAGAAGCGGCCGGGGCCGCGCCGCCCCGTGCCTCGCACGCGCCGCCACGGCGCTCGCGTGCGGGGGCGATGGTGCGACGCCCCCGCACGCGCCCGGTCAGATGCCGAACGGTGCCGCGTAGTGCACGGTGCCGCTCGGCAGGGGGTGCGCGGGGTCGAGGGCGAGGGCCATCAGGGCCTCGTCGGGGACGTCGACGGTCAGGCGGATGCCGTGCAGGGAGGCGCGGCCGAAGCCGAACCGGGGGTAGTACTCCGGGTGGCCCAGGACGACGACGAAGCGTTCACCCATCGACGTGGCGGCCCGCAGCGCGGCCCGGACGGCCGCCGCCCCCGCCCCGGTCTTCTGACGGTCCGGCAGGACGGCCACCGGGGCCAGGCACAGTGCCGGAGTGCTGTCGACATGGCAGCGGGTCAGCAGCGCGTGGCCGACGACCGAGCCGTCGTCCCCGGTGGCGACGATCGACAGGCCGTCGATCCAGCCGGCGTCGGCGCGCAGCGCCTCGACGAGGTCGGCCTCCTCGGGCCGCCCGAACGCCGCCAGATGGACGGCATGGACGGCGGGGATGTCCGCGTCGGTCTCGGCGCGCGTGGTCCACGACTGGGGCATGGCGGGTGGATGTCCGTTTCGTCGGCGTTCAGGGGGGTGTCGCCCCGGGACGCTAGCACCGGCCGCGAACCGGTGCCGGAAATTACGAACTGACGTACAACTTTCGGTCATTCTCGCGAGTCGAGTGGGGTGAACGTGCCACGAGTGCGTTCGCTGTCACTCAAGGGGGAAACCTTAATGACTCACCGGATGTCCCGGACGGGCCGGACGGGCCGGACGTCCCGCGCGACCCGTGTGCTCGCCACGGGTGCGGGGGTCGGTCTGCTCGTACCGCTGGCCGTCGCTCTCGCGCCGAACGCGGTCGCCGCACCGCCGCCGGTCACCTGCACCTCGGACAAGGCGGGGCTGGCCGCGAAGCTCCAGAAGGACATCGCGGCGGCGGTGGCCAAGCGCAAGGGCACGATGGCTGTCGGGGTCTACGACCGGACCACCAACACCACCTGCACCCTGCGCGGCAGTTCCGCCTACGACTCGGCCAGCGTGGTGAAGGTGACCGTGCTCGCGGCGCTCCTGTGGGACGCCAAGAAGACCGACCGGTTCCTCACCGACCGCGAGACCAAGCTCGCCACCGCGATGATCACCAAGTCCGACAACGCCGCCACCAGCACGCTGTGGAAGCAGCTCGGCATGACCAAGATCAAGGGCTTCCTGGCGGCCGCCAAGATGACCCAGACCAAGCCCGGCGCGAACAACTACTGGGGCCTCACCCAGATCACGGTCCGCGACGAGCAGCGGCTGCTCGCGCTCCTGGCCGAGAAGAACACCGTCCTCAGCGACAACGCCCGCGCCTACGTCCTGAAGCTGATGAACCAGGTCGTCTCCTCGCAGCGCTGGGGCACCCCGGCCGGGGCCCCGTCCTCGGTGAAGGTGCACGTCAAGAACGGCTGGCTGTCGCGGGCCACGCACGGCTGGCGGGTGCACTCCGTCGGCGTGTTCCAGGGCGGGGGCCGTGACTACCGCATCACCGTCCTCACCCACGGCAACCCCGACATGACGTACGGCGTGAACAGCATCCAGGCCGTCGCCAAGGTCATCCACAAGGACCTGGTGCCCGTGACCAGCGCGGCGAGCGCGCAGCGTTACGTGCCGACCAGCGAGCCCAAGGAGGCGTTCCCGGCGGTGCCGCCGGCCGGCTGATCCGGCGCCCGGCCGGCCGGCGGACACCCGCCGGCCGGTGTCGGCCCGCCCGCCGTCGACGTCCGACCAGCGTCGACGGCGGGCCGGGGCGGGCGTCAGCCGCTCGTCAGGACGACGAGTCGCCGCGTCGCCCGGGTCATCGCCACATAGTGGTCCACCGCTCCCTCGATGCCGGTGCCGAAGTCCTGCGGGTCGACGAGGACGACCAGGTCGAACTCCAGGCCCTTCGCCAGCTCGGGCGTCAGGGAGCGGACCCGTGAGGTCGCCCGGAACGAGGGATCGCCGATGACACAGGCGATCCCTTCTCCCTGTGCGGCGAGCCACTCGTCGAGGATCGCGTCCCGCCGCTCGACGGACCCGTGCAGGACGGGCACGCCGCCGCCGCGGATGGACGTCGGGACGTTGGCGTCCGGCAGCGCCGCCCGGATGACCGGCTCGGCCTCCGCCATGATCTCCGCCGGGGTCCGGTAGTTGATGCTCAGGGAGGCCAGCGCGACGCGGTCGAGACCGACCCGCTCCAGCCTCTCCCGCCACGACTCCGTGAACCCGTGCCGGGCCTGCGCCCGGTCACCGACGATGGTGAAGCTCCGCGACGGGCAGCGCAGCAGCAGCATCTGCCACTCCGCGTCGGTCAGTTCCTGCGCCTCGTCCACCACGATGTGCGCGAACGGGCCGGCCAGCAGATCCGGGTCGGCGGTGGGCACCTCGGACTCGTCGACCAGGCTCACCCGCGCGTCCGGACCCCGCAACATCACCACCAGGCCCTCCCCGTCGTCCCCGTCGGCGCCGGAGACGGCCGCCGCCTCGATCAGGTTGTCGACGACCTGCTCCATACGGACGCGCTGCGCGGCGAGGACGGCCTCCCGGCGGCGCCTGCGCCGGGCGGTCTCCGGGTCGCCGAGCCGCTGCCGGGCCGCGTCGAGGAGCGGCAGGTCGGACACCGTCCACGCCTGCGGGTCTCCCGCCCGCCGCAGCCTCCGTACGTCGTCGGGCCCGAGCCAGGGCGCGCACCTGCGCAGATAGGCGGGTACCGTCCACAGGTCCGCGACCAGGTCGGCCGCCTCGATCAGCGGCCACGCGTGGTCGAAGGCGGCCAGCAGGTCCCGGTCCCGCGCCAGCGCCTTCCTCAGCGGGTCGGACGAGGTCCCGTCGTCGTGCCTGTCCACCAGGATCGTGAGGAGTTCGTCCCAGACCTGCTCGCGGGCCTCGTTGTGCGGGGTGCCGGGCTCTGCCGCCGCGAAGGCCTCGGCCCAGTCGTCGGGGCTCACCCACACGTCCGACCAGGGGGTCTCGACCAGCAGCCCTTCGGTGGGCGGCTCCTCGTAGAACCGGACGGCCTCCTCGATGGCCCGCACCAGGTCGGCGGACGCCTTCAGCCGGGCCGCCTCCGGGTCGGCCTCGGTCCCGGCGTCGGCGCCCTCGGCGACCAGGTCCCGCAGCACGCAGATCTGCACCCCCTCCTCGCCGAGGCTCGGCAGGACGTCGGCGACGTACGACAGGTAGGGCCGGTGCGGGCCGACGAAGAGGATGCCGCCGCGGCGGTGGTCGACACGGGGGTCGGCGTGCAGGAGGTAGGCGGAGCGGTGCAGGGCGACGACCGTCTTGCCGGTGCCGGGGCCGCCGTCGACGACGAGGGCGCCCCGTGAGTTCGCGCGGATGACGGCGTCCTGGTCGGCCTGGATGGTGCCGAGGACGTCCCGCATCCGCTCCGACCGGTTGCCGGCGAGACTGGCGATGAACGCGGACTGGTCGTCGAGCGCGGCGTGCCCCTCGAAACCGTCCGGGGTGAACACCTCGTCCCAGTAGTCGCTGATCCGGCCGTCCGTCCAGCGGTACCTGCGGCGGCTCGCCAGCCCCATCGGGTGGGCGTGGGTCGCCCCGAAGAACGGCTCCGCCGCGGGGGACCGCCAGTCGACGAGCAGCCGGCGGCCCGTGCTGTCCGTGAGGCCGAGCCGTCCGACGTAGACGGGGTCGGCGCCGTCCGCGCCGACCATACGGCCGAGGCACAGGTCCAGGCCGAAGCGGCGCAGGGTGCGCAGCCGGGCGCTCAGCCGGTGGATCTCCGCGTCCCGGTCCATCGCCTGCCTGCCCGTGCCGCCCGGCGCCCTGCGCTCGGCGGCGAGACGGGCGGACACCTCGGCGATCGTCTGCTCCAGGCACTCCGCGACGGCCGACAGATGCCGCTCGTCACCGGCGATCAGCGCCGGGTCGGCCTTGGCGGCGAGACGCTCGGGAAGGTCGAACGCGCTGGTGGACAGGGAATTC
Organism: Streptomyces ossamyceticus; assembly: GCF_001418475.1. Taxonomy (GTDB): domain Bacteria; phylum Actinomycetota; class Actinomycetes; order Streptomycetales; family Streptomycetaceae; genus Streptomyces; species Streptomyces ossamyceticus. The sequence continues at coordinate 5,184 of NZ_LIQX01000251.1, forward strand.
ACGGCGACTGACTCCGATCTGGGGCGGACCCGGGTGTGCGGCAAGGGCGTGGGGAGACGGCTCACGCGGACCCGGGGGGCGAGCCCGCGTCGGTCCCGTCGGTCCCGGCGGCCCCGTCGAGCAGCAGCCGCGCGGCCGCCGTCGTGCCGTCGGTGCGGACGGTGGCGGCGACCGCCTCGGCCCGCCGGCCGGTCTCGTGGGTCAGGGCCACCTCCAGCGCCGCCGACAGGGACGCGTACGTGGGGGCGGGGCCGTCGTGGGCCGCGCCGATGCCCAGGTCGGCCAGTGCGGCGACGGCAGCCCCAGCGAATGGAAGCCTGCGTACACATAGCGCAGGCCGTGCCGCTCGGCGACCGACGGGGCGCCGGCCGGTATCAGCCCGGTCGCCACCAGCGCGTCGCACCCCTCGGCCGCCGGGCCGACCTTCTCGAAGTGCTCGGTGACCAGGGCGGGCGCCAGCCGGAACGCGTCCCCCGCGGTCGGCGGTTTCGCCCCCACCGTCGGGGCGCGCACCGATGGACCGAAGGGCACGTGCGGGACGCCGACCCTGGCCAGCAGCTCCGCGAACTCCCCGTCCGGGGGCGCGCACCACCGCCTCGGCACCGAGTTCCCGCAGCCGCACCGCGAGTCCCGCCAGTGGCTCCACGTCCCCGCGCGATCCGTACGACATCAACAGCACACGCATGAACTGCTCCCCGTTTTCCCGTCGACCACGGCTTCGGCCGGTGATTGTGCGGGACGGAGGGGGCCTTGCCGCAAGGCCCCCCATGCGCTATACGTTGAGAGTGGCAAGGAGTACGTGACTCCTTGCCTTCGCTGTTTCCGGCGCTGTTTCCGCGGCCCGCGACGGACGGATCCGGCCGATTCACGGGGAGTCCACCTCGACGGCATCGAGCCGCCCTACGGTGACCGCCATGCGCCCGACATCCCCTTCGCCGACCCGCCTGCGGACCGTGCTGGCCGCCGCCACCGCCGGTCTCGCCGCGGCCGCCTGTCTCACCGCCGCAGGACCGGCGAACGCCCAGGCCGCCAGGGCTTGTTCGCCCGCCGTGTCCCTCGCCGGCTTCTCCGACGCCCTCGACAAGACGACGTACGAGGACGCCTTCGTCGGCAACTTCTCCGCCCTCGCCACCGACACCGACGGCTCCCTCCTCGCGCTCTCCGACCGCTCCGCCCTCTTCGCCCTCGACGCCCGCACCCTCAGGCCGAGTGCCGTCGTGCCGCTGGCCACCGACACCGGTGCCGCGCTCGACGCCGAGGGCCTCGCCGTCGACCGGGACGGCACCCGGCTGGTCGCCTCGGAGACCGAGCCGTCCGTACGCCGGTACGACCGCACGGGCCGCCCGCTGGGCGGTCTGCCGGTGCCCGACGCGCTGAGGGTCGCCCCCGCAGGGCGGGCCACCGCCAACCAGACCTTCGAGGGGCTCACCCTCCTGCCCGGCGGCCGCATCCTGCTCGCCACCATGGAGGAGGCGCTCGCCGGCGACACCACCGACGTCGTCCGCTTCCAGACCTGGCGGCGGCACGGCGGCGGCCGGGACTTCCGGCTCGGCGCCCAGTACGGCTACCGCGCCGACACCGGCCTCGGCGTCGTGGAGGCCGCCGGGCTGCCCGGCGGGCGGCTGCTCGTCCTGGAACGCGGCTTCACCGCGGGCGTCGGCAACACCGTCCGTCTCTATCTCGCCGACACCCGCCGGGCCACCGACACCAGCGGCGTCGCCGTCCTCACCGGAGACGACGACGGCGTACGGCTCGTCCGCAAGACCCTCCTCGCCGACCTCGTGGACTGCCCGAGCCTCGGCGCCACCGCGAAGCAGCCGCAGCCCAACCCGCTGCTCGACAACATCGAGGGCATGACGGTCACCGGGCGCCACGGCGGCCGCCTGGACGTGCTGCTCGTCAGCGACGACAACCAGAACGCCGTCCAGACGACCCGCTTCTACGCGCTGCGGGTCCGCCTGCGCTGAACCGCCCGGCCGTCGCCGCCACCCGTTCCCGCCGCCGTCCCCGCCGTCGGTTCCTGCCGTCGACCCGGCACCGTTCCTGCCGTCAGGTCCCGCCGTCCGCTGCCTGCCGAGGGGCCCCGCCGTACACGTCGGCGGGGCCCCTCGGCCGTACGGGGAGATCCGGCGTGAACCGTTGGGGCACCCTCGTCCGATGAGGGGGTGTGAGCGACATGAAGCGGGGGAGTCCGGGCGACGCCGAGCTGATGCGGGCCGTCGCGGACGGCGACCGTCGCGCCTTCGAGGAGCTGTACCGCCACTACGCGCCATGGCTCGTGCTGCGGCTGCGCGGGCGGTGCGCCGATCCGGTGCTGGTCGACGACGTGGTCCAGGAGACGTTCCTCGACGTGTGGCGGGGAGCGGCTCGCTACCACCGGGAGGGCGACGTGGCGGGCTGGCTGTGGCGGATCGGGTCGCGCCGGCTGGTGGACGCGCTGCGCGGCGACGGCGCCCGCGGCCGGCTGCGGCAGGCGCTGGCCCGGCTGCGCCACCGCGACGAGGCGTCCGCCGAGGAACAGGTGCTGGCCCGGGTCCGCCACGGCGACCTGGCGGGCTCGCTCGCCGCGCTCTCGCCGGAACTGCGGGCGGTGCTCCAGGCCACGGTCATCGACGGACTGACGACCCGTGAGGCGGCCGTCCTGCTGGGCATCCCGCCCGGCACGGTCAAGACCCGGGCCATGCGCGCCCGGAAGCAACTGCGGGAGGGCCTGGCATGAGCTGGCACACGGACGACGCGGACCTGCGGGAGTACGCCGCCGGAGCGCTGGCGCCACCCCGGCTGTGGTCCGTCGAGACCCATCTCGCCGCCTGCGCCGACTGCCGGACGGCACTCGGGTCCCATGTCCCGCCCGCCGCCACCGACTTGGGCTGGGCGCGGCTCGACGCCGAACTCGACGCCCCGCGCCCCGGCCCCGTGGAGTCGCTGCTGATCCGGTTCGGGGTCGCCGACCACACCGCGCGGCTGCTCGCGGCGACCCCGCTGCTGCGCGGCTCCTGGCTCGGCGCCGTGGNNCGGCGCCGCTGCTGCCGCTGGCGGGGGTGGCCCTGTCCTTCGGGCCCGGCCTCGACCCGATGTACGAGACGGCCGTCGTCGCGCCGATGCACACCTTCCGGCTGCTGATGGTGCGGACCGTCGCCGTGCTCGCCACGACGACGCTGCTGAGCGCGCTGGCGAGCCTGGCGCTGCCGTCGCTCGGCCTCGCGTCGCTCGGCTGGCTGCTGCCGGCCCTCGCGCTGACCTCGACCGGCGTCGCCCTGACCGCCCGGCTGGGGCCCGTCCTCGCGCCCGCGCTGGTCGGTGGCGCCTGGGCCGCCCTGGTGGCGCTGAGCCGCCTGCTGGCCTCCGGCACACCGCTGCCCTTCACCGCCGAGGGCCAGGGCGGGGCGGCGGCGGTCGCCGTGGCGGCGACGGCGCTGCTGGTGGCGGCACGTGACCGCTTCGACAGCGGGGCCCTGCCCGGCCCGTCCCTCCGATCCTCGCGAACCCTTCGATCCGCAGCCAGGAGGCTGTCATGACACGACCCACGGTCTCGGCCGCCGGCCTGACCCTGAGCTACCGCGGCACCAGGGCCGTCGACGAGGTGACGCTGCGCCTCACCGAGGGCGTCACCGGCCTGCTCGGACCGAACGGCGCGGGCAAGACGACGCTGCTGCGGATCCTCGCCACGGCGACCGTGCCGGACAACGGCGCGTTCACGGTGCTCGGCCACGACCCGAGCACCGTCACCGGCCGTCAGGACGCCCGCCGGGTCCTCGGCTATCTGCCGCAGAACCCCGGCTTCCACCCGGACTTCACCGCCTTCGAGTTCGTCGACTACGTGGCCGTCCTCAAGGAGCTGACGGACCGGCGGACCCGGCACGCCGAGGCCCGCCGGGTCCTCGACGCGGTCGGGCTCGCGGACGTGCGCGGAAAGCGGATCCGGAAACTCTCCGGCGGCATGAAGCAGCGCGTGGCGCTGGCCGCCGCCCTGGTCGGCGACCCCGGCTTCCTCGTCCTGGACGAACCCACGGTCGGCCTGGACCCGGAGCAGCGGATGCGGTTCAGGGAGCTGATCGCGGAGGCCGGTGAGGGCCGCACGGTCCTGCTGTCCACCCACCAGACGGAGGACGTGGCGATGCTGTGCCACCGGGTGGTCGTCATGGACCAGGGGCGGGTGCGGTTCGACGGCACCCCGGCCGAGCTGACGGCGGTGGCCGACGGCCGGGTGTGGCGCAGCGCGGAGCGGCAGCCGGGAGCCCGGGCAGGCTGGCGCACCGGCACCGGCGAGTTCCGCAACGTCGGGGACCCGCCGGAGGGCGCCCGGCTGGTCGAGCCGACGCTGGAGGACGGCTATCTGCTGGCCCTCGGCGGCGACCCGGTGGCGGGGGTGGCGGCATGACGGCCCTGACCCGGACCCCGGTCACCGTGCCCGCGCCTTCGTCGGCCCACGACGGTCTGCGGGCGGTGCTCGCGCTGGCCCGCGTGGAGGCGCGGCGTCTGCTGCTGCACCCCCTCGTGCTGGCCTCGCTGGCGGGGTACCTGGCGCTGCTGCTGTGGCCGGGCGGCGAGCCCGAGGACGCCTACCCGGTGCTCCAGGACGTCGACCGCGAGACCCAGTTCGGCCAGCTGCTGGTGGGGCTCGCGGTGATGATCGCCGCGAACCTGGGGGTGCTGCGCTCCCACCGGCGGGGCACCGACGGCTCCTTCGCGGTGCTGGTGGTGCAGCCGTGGCGGCGGACCTGCGCGCATGTCCTGTCGGTGGTGCCGACGGTGCTCGTCGGGGCGCTGATCGTGGCCGGGCAGTTCACCGCCGAGGCGCTGAAACCCGGCGCGGTCGGCCACGGCTCGGTGTTCGAGCTGGTGACCGGGCCGCTGTTGATCCTGCTGCTCGCCGTCCTCGGCGTCCTGCTGGGCCGGCTGATCCGGTCGTCGTTCGTGGCCCCGCTCGCCGCGGTCGCCGTCATCGCCCTCGCCTTCGTCTTCGTGGCCGACTCCGGCAGTTCGGCCTGGCTGCGCGGTCTGACACCCGTCCTCTTCGACGAGGGCGCCCGACCGCTGCCGTCCGCCCTGCTGGGGCGGCCCGCGGGGTGGCACGCCCTGTACCTGCTGGCGCTGGCCGTGCTGGCTGCGGCGGGCGCGGTCCGGGCGAGCGGCGGCCGGACCAGGGCCGTACGGGCCACCGCGCTCACGGCGCTCGGAGCGGTCCTGGCCGCCGTCGTGCTCCAGGGCACGGCACCCTCGGACGCGGTGCGCGAGGCACGCGAGGTGGCGACCCGTGATCCGGCCGAGGTGCAGGACTGCGAGCGGCGCGGGCCGACTACGTACTGCGCCTTCCCCGAGTTCACGCCCTGGATCGACGAGTGGGCCCGGGTCACGGACCGCGTGCGGTCGCTGGCGGGCGGGCCCCGCACCCGACAGGACCTGACCGTACGGCAGAGGGTCGACGCCCTCGGCGGACCGTCGGGTGTCCGGGAGCTCTCGCCCGGCGCGCCCGGCGAGTTGACGGCGAGCACGGCCTGGGGTGGGGAACGTGAACTGGAGTTCGCGGCGAGCGTGGCCCGGGGGCTGGTCGTCGGGCACGAGCGGTACGCGGGGGCGTACTGCGACGCGCGGGGCGTGCTGATGGTGTGGCTGGCGATCCACGCGACCCGCGACGGCGAAGCCCTGTTCGTCGAGACCGGGAACGCCTACAACAGTCCCGGTGTGATCCAGGCGCCGGTCACCGCGATCGCCCTGCGGGACCGCGAACTCGCCGTCGTCGAGCGGCTGCTCGCCCTGCCGCCGGAGCGGGTGGGACGCGCGGTGCGGGCGCACTGGGCGGAGCTGTCCGCGGCCGGTACGACCACCGACCGTGCCGCCGCCCTGCTGGGCGTCACCGCCCCGGCCGAGACGGCAGCCGACCGGGAGTGGATGTGCGCGTGAGAGGGCGGGCGGCGGTGGTGGCGGCCCTGACACGGCCCACGGTGCGGTCCCTGCCGTGGAGGCTGCTCGCGGGCGGCTGGGCCCTGGGGGTGGTCGTCGCCGCCGTGCCGGCCCTGTTCTCGCTGGACCTCCCGGCCGCGGCTCTGGCCGACGTGGTGCGGGCGGCGGCCCTGTGCGGGGCGGTCGGCACGGCGTTCGCGCTGGACGACCCGGCCCGGCACACCACCGGGGCCGTCCCCGTGCCGCGCCCGCTGCGGCAGACGCTGCGGGTGGCGGTGGTCGGGCTCGCGGGCGCGGTCTGGTGGGCGGCGGTCCTCGGCGCCGTACGGGCGGGCGCCGACGCCGCGTCCTGGGGCGTGCTGCCCGCCGGGGCCCTCACGGTCGAGGCCGCGGCGCTGTCCGGGCTGGCGCTGGCGCTCGCCGGGGCGGCGGTCCGGTTCAGCGCGGTCCGGCTGCCCGGCCCGGCGGTCGCCGCCGCGCTGCCGGCGCTCCCGGTCGCGGCAGCGGTTTTCCTCCCGTACGAGCACGCGCTGTTCGTGCCCCCCGGCGACCCGCGCTGGGCGGACGCCCACACGCTGTGGGCCGGGATCCTGGCGGTCACGCTCGCCGTGTGGGCGGCGTGCGGCCCGGAACCGCGCCGCCGGGTGCGCGGAGCGCCGGGGCGCGGCGGTGGCGTGCCGAAGCGGGGCGGCGGCCGCACACGCCGGGCGATCGCCCGCAACCTGGGCTGAGGGCTCAAAGACGGAGGGCGCAGTCGAACACCGCGGTGCCCCTCCGAGACCGCTCTCCAAGATTTGTGCCAGAGCCCGGTCGGGGGAGCGGATGGTGGCCGGACCAGGACGGGGGCCAGAGCGCCGGGTCAGACCTTCTTGCCGGGTCAGTGCGTGAGGGCGGCGGGGCCCGTGTCGCGCCGGGATGAAAACCGCACCCCACGGCGTTGGAGCCTTCCGGACGTACCCGTACGACGAGGAGGGCACCGCGTGGCCGCGCGACAGGGGGAGGACCGGATGGGAGAGCCGGCGACGAAAACGGAGCCGGAGCGGGGGGAGCGGGCGTCCGGGTGGGCGCGTCGGCTCGCCGCGTACGCCTGGCGGTACCCCAAGGACGTCGTCCTCGCCCTCGGCTCGTCCCTCGCCGGCATGGCCGTGATGGCCGTCGTCCCCCTGATCACCAAGGTGATCATCGACGACGTCATCGGGGACAAGACCCGCGCCATGATGCCCTGGGCCGGCGCCCTCATCGCAGCGGCCGCCCTCGTCTACGTCTTCACCTACATCCGCCGCTACTACGGCGGCCGCCTCGCCCTCGACGTGCAGCACGACCTCCGCACGGAGATGTTCGGCACGATCACCCGGCTCGACGGGCGCCGTCAGGACGAGCTGTCCACGGGGCAGGTCGTCGGCCGGGCCACCAGCGACCTCCAGCTCATCCAGGGCCTGCTCTTCATGCTGCCGATGACCATCGGCAACCTCCTGCTGTTCCTGATCTCCCTCGTCGTCATGGCGTGGCTGTCCATCCCGCTCACCCTGGTCGCGCTGGCCGTCGCCCCCGCCCTGTGGTGGATCGCCATCCGCAGCCGCGCCCGGCTGCACCCCGCCACCTGGTACGCCCAGGCCCAGGCCGCCGCCGTCGCGGGCGTCGTCGACGGCGCCGTCAGCGGCGTACGCGTGGTGAAGGGGTTCGGGCAGGAGGAACAGGAGACCGGGAAGCTGCGCGACGTGGGCCGGCGGCTGTTCGCCGGGCGGCTGCGCACCATCCGGTTCAACTCGAAGTACACCCCCGCCCTCCAGGCCGTCCCCGCGCTCGGCCAGGTCGCCATGCTGGCGCTCGGCGGCTGGCTCGCCGTGCGCGGGCACATCACGCTCGGCACCTTCGTCGCCTTCTCGACGTACCTCGCCCAGCTGGTCGGCCCCGTCCGGATGCTCGCCATGGTCCTCACCGTCGGCCAGCAGGCCCGCGCCGGCACCGAGCGGGTGCTGGAGCTGATCGACACCGAGCCGACGCTCACCGAGGGCACGAAGACGCTGCCCGCCGACGCGCCCGCGACCGTCGAGTTCGACGACGTGTCGTTCGGCTACGAGGACGGCCGCCCCGTGCTGGACGGGCTGAGCTTCGAGATCCGGCCCGGCGAGACCCTCGCCGTCGTCGGCTCCTCCGGATCCGGCAAGTCCACCGTCTCGCTGCTGCTGCCCCGCTTCTACGACGTGAGCCGCGGCGCCGTCCTCATCGGCGGCCACGACGTCCGCGAGCTGACCCTCGACTCGCTGCGCGCCGCGATCGGCCTGGTCCCCGAGGACTCCTTCCTCTTCTCCGACACCGTCCGCAACAACATCGCCTACGGCCGCCCCGACGCCACCGACGAGCAGATCGAGGCCGCCGCCCGCGCCGCCCAGGCGGACCGTTTCATCGCCGAGCTGCCCGAGGGCTACGCCACCAAGGTCGGCGAACACGGCCTGACCCTCTCCGGCGGCCAGCGCCAGCGCGTCGCCCTGGCCCGCGCCATCCTCACCGACCCCCGGCTGCTGGTCCTCGACGACGCGACCTCAGCGGTGGACGCCCGTGTCGAGCACGAGATCCACGAGGCCCTCACCCACGTCATGGAGGGCCGCACCACCCTCCTCATCGCCCACCGCCGCTCCACCCTGAACCTCGCCGACCGCATCGCCGTCCTCGACCGGGGCCGCCTCGCCGACATCGGCACCCACGAGGAGCTGGAGCGCCGCTCCGCCCTGTACCGGCGGCTGCTCACCGACCCCGACGAGCTGGGCGGCGTCTCACCCGGCCACCTCCCGAGGACGCCCGCCGCCGAGGACGACGGACGCGACTCGATGGGGGCCGCGATAAGGGACGAGCTGGACGCCGAGTTCGACGCCGAGCGCGGCATCACGCCCCGGCTGTGGACCGGCGACCGGGAGCCCCGGGACGCCGCCTTCGCCGGCACCCCCGCCACCCCCGAGCTCCTCGCCCAGGTCGAGGCGCTGCCCCCGGCGCGGGACACCCCGGACATCGACGAGGCCCGCGCGGTCGCCCCGGAGCGCTCGTACGGCCTGAAGCGGCTGCTGCGCGGCTTCGGACTGCCACTGTTGCTGAGCCTGGCCCTGGTCGCCGTCGACGCCGGGATGGGTCTGCTGCTGCCGGTCCTGATCCGGCACGGCATCGACGAGGGCGTCTCCCAGGCCGTCCTCGGCGGGGTGTGGGCCGCGTCCCTACTGGCCCTGCTCTCGGTCCTCGTCCAGTGGGCGGCCCAGGTCGGCGAGACCCGGATGACCGGCCGTACCGGCGAACGCGTCCTGTACTCGCTCCGGCTGAAGATCTTCGCCCAGCTCCAGCGGCTCGGACTCGACTACTACGAGCGGGAGCTGACCGGCCGGATCATGACCCGGATGACGACCGACGTGGACGCCCTGTCGACGTTCCTCCAGACCGGCCTGGTCACCGCGTTCGTCTCCGTCGTCACCTTCTTCGGCATCATGGTCGCCCTGATCGTGATCGACGTGCAGCTCGCCCTGGTCGTGTTCGCGACGCTCCCGCCGCTGATCTTCTGCACGTTCTTCTTCCGCCGGGCGAGCGTGAAGGCGTACGAACTCGCCCGTGAGCGGGTCTCCGTCGTCAACGCCGACCTCCAGGAGTCGGTGGCCGGACTGCGGATCGTGCAGGCGTTCCGGCGCGAGCGCGCGGGCGGCGAGCGGTTCGCGGCCGGCAGCGCCGCCTACCGCGAGGCCCGGGTGCGCGGCCAGTGGCTGATCTCCGTGTACTTCCCGTTCGTGCAGCTGCTGTCGTCCGTCGCGGCCGCCGCGGTGCTCATCGTGGGCGGCCGGCGGGTCGACGCCGGCACCCTGACCACCGGCGCCCTGGTGGCGTACCTGCTCTACATCGACCTGTTCTTCGCCCCCGTCCAGCAGCTCTCCCAGGTCTTCGACGGCTACCAGCAGGCCACCGTCTCCCTGGGCCGCATCCAGGAACTGCTCCAGGAGCCGACGTCCACGAAGTCCGCCGCCGAACCCCTGGAGGTGCGGTCGCTGCGCGGCGACATCGCCTTCGAGGGCGTGGACTTCCGGTACGGGGGCTCCACGGGCGAGGAAGCGGCCCTCAGCGGCGTCTCCCTGCGGATCCCGGCCGGGCAGACCGTCGCCTTCGTCGGCGAGACCGGCGCCGGGAAGTCCACCCTCGTCAAGCTGGTCGCCCGTTTCTACGACCCCACCGGCGGCCGGGTCACCGTCGACGGCACCGATCTGCGCACCCTCGACCTCGCCTCGTACCGGCACCGGCTGGGCGTCGTCCCGCAGGAGGCGTACCTCTTCCAGGGCACCGTCAGGGACGCCATCGCCTACGGGCGGCCCGACGCCACCGACGCCGAGGTGGAGGCCGCCGCGCGGGCCGTCGGCGCCCACGACATGATCGCCACCCTCGACGGCGGCTACCTCCACGAGGTCGCCGAACGCGGCCGCAACCTCTCCGCGGGCCAGCGCCAGCTGATCGCCCTGGCGCGGGCCGAGCTGGTGAACCCGGACGTCCTGCTGCTGGACGAGGCGACGGCGGCCCTCGACCTGGCCACCGAGGCCCAGGTCAACCAGGCCACCGACCGGCTCGCCGGCCGCCGCACCACGCTCGTCGTCGCCCACCGCCTCACCACCGCCGCCCGCGCCGACCGCGTCGTCGTCATGGACCACGGCCGGGTCGCCGAGGACGGCACCCACGACGAACTCCTCGCCCTCGACGGACAGTACGCGCGGCTCTGGCGGACCTTCGTGGGCGAGCCGGCGATGAAGGCGTAGGCGAGCCGACGGCGGACGAGTCGGCGAAGGAGTCGACCGAGTCGGCGAAGGAGTCGACGAAGGCGTGGGCGACCGCCGCCGGTTTTTCCCTCCTGTCGCGCAACCGTTCGGTACCTCTCGTGCGTCCGAATATCAGTACGGTTCTGCGGTTGGAGGGACAGTCGGTGAGCAGGGGTGCGAAGGGCACGATCCGTCGGCCGCTGGCGCTCGCGCTGGCCGTACTGACCCTGGCCGGGCTGCTGGCCCTGGCCGGCCCCGCGGGCAGCGCGACGGCGGCCTCGTCCTGCGCCGGCCGCAAGGTGCGGACCCTGACCTTCGACGCCGGGACCGTGCACGTGTACCGCAAGGGCGGCCGGTACGTGTGTGCCGTGCTCGTGCCCCGCAAGCAGGTCATGGGCAAGGGCGGGTGGAAGGCCCGCAAGGGCACCATCCGCATCCGGGCGTGGGCCGGGCAGTGGGTGCGGAACAAGCAGCACCCGGCGGGCCCGGTCACCGTGCACGCGGGCCGGCGCCCCGTGTGCGTGCACGCGCGGGTCGGCTCCGTGCGCTACACCTCGGGCTGGATCCTGCGCTGACCGCCGGCCCCCGCCCTCGCCGCAGCCCTCACCGCCGGGGCCGGGGCCGGGCGCACAGGGTTTTCCCTATCTCCGCCATCTGTGCCTGAAAGCAGTCCAGTTGGCCCCTTTCTTCCCTGGTGCCCCGGCGGTCGCTCCGATAGCTTCCGGCGCACAGCCGTTCCATAGGGGAGAGACGCATGCGCAAAGCGCTCAGGTGGGTGCTGTCGCTCGTGGTGCTCATAGGCACTCTGAGCACGGCGGGCGCGGCCACCGCCGCACAGCCGGACACCACCGACATCAAGGACCGACTGCTCGCGATACCGGGTGTGAGCCTCATCGAGGAGAAGCCGTACCCGGGTTACCGCTTCTTCGTCCTCAACTTCACGCAGCCGGTCGACCACCGCCACCCGGCCAAGGGCACCTTCCAGCAGCGGATCACCGTCCTGCACAAGGACACCAGCCGCCCGACGGTGTTCTACACCGGCGGCTACAACGTCTCCACGACCCCGAGCCGCCGCGAGCCCACGCAGATCGTGGACGGCAACCAGGTCTCCATGGAGTACCGCTTCTTCACGCCGTCCCGTCCGGCCCCGGCCGACTGGACCAAGCTCGACATCTGGCAGGCCGCCAGCGACCAGCACCGCATCTTCAAGGCGTTCAAGAAGATCTACGGCAAGAAGTGGCTCTCCACGGGCGGCTCCAAGGGCGGGATGACCGCCACGTACTACGAGCGCTTCTACCCGAAGGACATGGACGGCGTCGTCGCCTACGTCGCCCCCAACGACGTGGTGAACAAGGAGGACTCGGCGTACGACCGGTTCTTCGCCAAGGTCGGCACCAAGGAGTGCCGCGACCGGCTGAACGCGGTGCAGCGCGAGGCGCTGGTGCGCCGTGAGCCGCTGGAGAAGAAGTACGCGGAGTTCGCCGCCGCCGAGAACCTCACCTTCACCACCATCGGCAGCCTCGACAAGGCGTACGAGGCCACCGTCCTCGACTACGTGTGGGGCTTCTGGCAGTACAGCCTGCTCGCCGACTGCGACGGCGACACCATCCCGAAGGACGCCAAGGCCGCCACGGACGACGAGATCTGGAACTCGATCGACGCGATCTCCGGCTTCTCCGCCTACGCCGACCAGGGCCTGGAGCCGTACACGCCGTACTACTACCAGGCGGGCACGCAGCTCGGCGCGCCGACCATCAAGTTCCCGCACATCGAGAAGAAGTACATCCGCTACGGCTACCAGCCGCCGCGGAACTTCGTCCCGCGTGACATCAAGATGAAGTTCCAGCCGCACGCCATGCGTGACGTCGACACCTGGGTCCGCAACAACGCCCGCCACATGCTCTTCGTGTACGGCGAGAACGACCCGTGGGGCGCCGAGCCGTTCCACCTCGGCAAGAAGGCCCGTGACTCGTACGTCTTCACGGCCCCCGGCGCCAACCACGGCGCCCGCGTCGACGGCCTCGTCGCGTCGCAGAAGGCCCTCGCCACGGCCCGCATCCTGAAGTGGGCGGGCGTCGCCCCGGCCGCGGTCCAGCAGGACGCGAGCAAGGCGAAGCCGCTCGCGAAGTTCGACGGCAAGCTCGACAAGCGTGACGTCGAGCGCGAGATGACGCTGCGTCCGTAAGCGTCCCGCGCCGCGGACTTGAGCCCCGGTGCCGCCCGGCGGCGGCACCGGGGCTCACCCGTGTCCGGTGTCCGGCTGCCCCGGAGGCTCAGGTGGCCTCGGTGTCCACGGCCACCCAGCCGGCCTTAGTGGAGGGCGCGTAGAGGATGCCGCCGGCGACGAGGGGTTCGGTGTCGAGGCCGATGTCGAAGTCGCTGTCGTCGTCGAGGTACGGCAGGCTGTGCCGGTACAGCAGCTTGCCGGTGCGCGCGTCGAAGGCGGCGGCGCCCTGCCCGTTGACGACGTAGACCCGGTCGCCGGCCTGGATCGGCGGCGCGTCGGTATGGCCCTTGCTGGGGATCGGCACCCGCCACAGCTCCTTGCGCCGGGCCGCGTCGACGGAGACCAGTTCGCCGCCCGTGGCGGTCGGCGCCACGTACATGACCCGGCCCGGTGTCACCGACAGCTCGGGTCCGGCCTGGCCGGCGCCCAAGGCCGCTCCGGCCTCCGTGCGGGTCACCTCGGCACCCTTGGTCAGTTCCATGCGGAGCACCCCCTGGCCCGACGGCGCCGAGTACTTGTCCACGGCGACGCAGTACAACCGCGGCTTGCCGTCCTCCTCCAGCAGTGCCTCCGTGCCGGGCGAGCAGACCGCGGGCAGTTTGAAGGAGTCGAGGCGCCTACCGCTGTCCTTGTCGAGGACGGTGACGTAGTCGTCGCCGATCTCGGTGTCCTTGGTGGTGAACACATAGAACCGGTCGCCCAGCACCCGCTGCCCGACCGTGCCGCTCCTGCTGGGGAAATGGGAGCCCTCGACCCAGGGCTTGGTGCCCGTACGCGCGTCGACGGAGTACACCGTGCCGTCCTCGGTGAGCGAGTACACCCGCTCGCCGTCGCTCATCAGACGGTCGGCGAGCACCGCCGTGGCATAGCGCCACTTCACGGAGCCGTCGGCGAGCGAGAGGCCCACGAGGCGGTCGCCGACGTTGACGACCGCGATGTCGCCCACGACGACCGGGCTGTTCTGGCTGCCGTACGTCGAGACCTTGCTGTTGCGCCACAGCTCCTTGCCGGTGGCCGCGTCGATCCGGACGGCCCGGTCGCCGAGGCACACCAGGGACGAGTCGGCGTACACGCAGTCGCTGTTCTGGAGGTTGTACTGCCACTGCCGCCAGCCGTCCGGGCGGCGCTCGGGGCTGTCGTGGTACGCGTACGAGAAGTTGGGGGAGCCGGACTGCGCCGCGATGTACTCGGCGGAGCCCTTCGGCTGGCTCGTCACGGTACGCGCGCGAGTCGTGGGACGGGTCCCCGTGCCCTCCCCGCCCGCGCGGAACTCGTACACCAGCCCACCCGCGATCGTGCTCACCGCCACGACCGCCGCAGCCACGGTCAGCATCCGGCGGCGGCGTCCGCGGCGCGGCGGGGGCGTCGGGACGCGGCCCAGGTCCGTCGTCACGGAGCCCATGTCCGTGGCGTCGGAGGCGGTGTCGGCGTCCGCTCCGGCGTCGGACGCGGTGTCCCCCCGCGCGCCCGCGTCCGTGGCGCTGTCGCTGTCGCTGTCGCTGTCGGTCGCCGCGTCCGCGTCGGGGGCCGGGCTCGCGGCCGGCGGGGTCGCGGGCCCCTCCAGGGTGCCCGGGTACGTGTCGGCCAGCAGGGAGAGCAGCTCCGCCGCGTCGGGGCGGTCGTCCGGCTCCTTGGCCAGGCAGCGCTCCACCGTCGGCCGCAGCCAGCCCGGCAGGGCGTCCAGCTTCGGCGGCTCGTGCACGAGTTGGTACACCAGCGTGTACACGTCCGTCGCGTCGAACGGCACCCGGCCGCTCGCCGCGTACGTCAGCATCGAGCCCAGCGAGAAGATGTCGCTGCGCGGCCCGACGTCCTTCTGGGCGCGTATCTGCTCCGGCGACATGAACGGCGGGGTGCCGATCGTGACGCCGGTCCCGGTCAGGCCGGGGGCCGTGAGCACGGCGTCGTCGGCCGCGCGCACGATGCCGAAGTCGATGACCCGGGGCCCGTCGTCGGCCAGCAGCACATTGCCCGGCTTGAGGTCCCGGTGCACGATCCCGACGCGGTGGATGTCCCGCAACGCCTCCGCGAGCCCGGTCGCGAGACGGTACAGCTCCTCGTCGGTGAGGGCGGGCCCTTTGGTGACCCGTTCGTCGAGCGGCTGCCCCGGCACGAAGAGGGTCGCCATCCAGGGCGGGTCGGCGTCCGGGTCGGCGTCCACGACGGGCGCGGTGAAGGCGCCGCTGACCTGCCGGGCGGCGGTCACTTCACGCCGGAAACGGCCGCGGAAGTCGGGCTGGTGGGCGAGGTTGCCGCGGATCACCTTCACGGCGACCTGGCGGCCCGAGGGCGATGTGCCGAGGTAGACGTGGCCCATGCCGCCGGAGCCGAGGTGGGAGTCGATGCGGTAGCCGGGGATGTCCGGCAGCTCCTCGTTGCCCGGAGCGCCCTGGGCTTCCTGGGCCATCGTCCCCCCACCGTCGTCGTACGGACCGTCAACCGCAAACGGATGATATCGATCCGGCCTGCGGCCGTTCGGAGGGGTGTTCGATCTGGGGGGTCGTCAACGGTGCGCGCGGCGCCGGGTGTTCAGACGGTCCGGTGTTCAGACGGGCCGGGCGCAGCCCACCGGCCTGCTGCCGCCCAACTGCACGTACAGGTCGGTGGAGACGGGGCACTGGGTCCTCTTCTCGACGGCGGCCGTGACCCGGTACTCCGGGGCGGGCCCGCCGTCGCCGTCGGCGTCGGTGTCGCAGGCGGTCTCGCGGACCTCGCCGCGCCCCGCGCCGTAGACGCAGTCGCCGACGATGGTGCGGGGTCCTCCGCCGCCGCCGGGGTCGCCCGGGTGCGGCGGTTGGAGCTTGCGCATGCAGGCGTAGCCCTGCGGCACCGAGCCGTCGCCGTCCTCGTCCGCGCCGGGGGCGGGCCGCGACTCGCTGATGTGGAGGACGAAGTCGGTGGTCGCCGGGCACGGAGGGCCCTGCGGGACCGTTCCGTCGTGGCGGGCGACGACGCGGGCGGCGGCCCGCTCGCTGGCGCAGGGCACCTCGGTGAAGCTGGTCGTCCCGAAGGAGCTGCACTCGTCGATGCCGAGGAACACGGTCCCGTACCCGGCGGGCCGGGTGGGCGCGGTGGTCGTCGTCCGCTCCTCGGGTTCCGGACCCGAACCGGCCGGCCAGATCTGGCAGCCGGACAGCAGCGACACGGCCAGTACGGCGGCCGCGGCGAGCCCGGCCGCCGGACGCACCCCTCCGGCGCGGCGCACCCCTCGCATGATCACCCCCCGACGTACGCGTCCAGCGTGGCCCGGCGGCGCCGGGCCTTGCCCGGCATACCGGGCGCATTGCGTACGTTGCGGGGGGTGTGCGAGGAACGCGGCGTAGGTTCCGTACGTCAGGGCCCGTACGCCGGGATCCAGCGTGCGGGACTCCGCATGTCGGGCCCTGTCGGTCAGGACTTGTAGCTCAGCCCGTGTCCGATGGCGTACAGCACCCGGGTGGGGTCGTCGGCCCGCTGCACCGGCACCGGCAGCCGTCCGCGCGGCGCGACCCGCCCGGCCAGCACCCGGGCGGCGGCCCGCACTTCGACGTCCGTCCACGAGTACGCGGCCAGATACCCCTTCACCTGCGGCAGTTGCGCCACGTCGTAGGGGTTGCGGAGCGCCACCGCGACCACCGGGACCCCGGTGGCGAGGAGCCGCTCGACCAAGGTCCGCTGGGTGCTGCCCGCCGTCACGTTGTACGTCCCCACGACCACCGCGTCCTTGCCGCGCGCCGCCGCGACCGCCTGGTCGATCAGGGCCTGCGTGGGCGCCGTACCGGTGGGCAGCCGGCTCGTGGTGAAGCCGAGGGAGGCGAGTTCGGCGGCGAGGACGGCCGTCGGTGGGCCCGTGGTGCCTGACGGGGACGCCGGGTCGGCGCCCACCACCAGCACCTTCTTGTGCGTACGCCGGGACAGCGGGAGCAGCGAGCCCTCGTTGACCAGCAGGGTCGTGGTCCGCTCGGCGATCCGGTCGGCGGTGTCGAGATGCCGCCGGACGCCCACCACCCGGTCGACGCCCGCGGCGGTGACGTACGGCTTGTCGAGGAGCCCCAGCTTCGCCTTGAGCCGCAGGATCCGCAGCACCGAGCGGTCGAGGCGGGCCTCGGTCAGCTGCCCGGCGCGCACGGCGTTCAGGACCGCGTTCCACGCGACGTCCAGCGAGGGCGGGTTGAGGAGCTGGTCGACTCCGGCCTTCAGCGCCAGCACCGGCACCTGGTCGTCGCCGTACTTCTCCCGTACGCCCTGCATACCGAGCGAGTCGGTGACCACGACCCCGTCGTAGCCGAGCCGTTCGCGCAGGATGCCGGTGAGGATGGGGCGGGAGAGGGTGGCCGGGTCACCGGACGGGTCGAGGGCCGGGACCATGATGTGCGCGGTCATGATCGAGTCGATGCCGGCCCGGATCGCCGCCCTGAACGGCGGGGCGTCGAGGGTCTCCCACTGCTGCCGGGTGTGCTCGATGACGGGGAAGCCGTAGTGGCTGTCGACGGCCGTGTCCCCGTGCCCCGGGAAGTGCTTGGCGGTCGCCGCGACCCCGGACCCCTGATACCCCTTCACCTGCGCGGCGACCAGCCCGGCGACGGCGGTCGGGTCGGCGCCGAAGGAGCGGACGCCGATGACCGGGTTGGCCGGGTTGACGTTCACGTCGGCGACGGGCGCGTAGTCCTGGCGGATGCCGAGCGCGCGGAGTTCGGCCCCGCCGATCCGCCCGGCCTCGCGGGCGTCGGTCGGAGAGCCTCCCGCGCCGAGGGCCATCGCGCCCGGCAGCAGCGTCGCCGGCTTGCCGACGCGGGCCACGATGCCGTGCTCCTGGTCGGTGGAGATCAGCACGGGGAGGCCGCGCGGCAGCTTGAGGGAGGCCTTCTGGATGCCGTTCGACAGCGCGGCGATCTGGTGCGGGTCGCGGGTGTTGTGCGCCCAGGAGAAGTAGATGATCCCGCCGACCCGGTACTTCGCCACCAGCTCGGCGGCCGTCCGCACGCCGATCTCCTGGAGGTTGGCGTCGATGTCGGCCTGGTCGGGTCTGGTCGCTGAATGGCCGTAGACCCGCATCACGAACAGCTGGCCGACCTTCTCTTTCAGCGTCATACGGGAGACGAGGCGGCGCAGCGCCTTGTCGTCGGGTCCGGCGGCCTGTGCGGTGGGGCCGGCGGCCAGGGCCGCGGTGACGCCCGCCGAGGCGGCGAGGACGGTACGTCTGGAGGGCACGTGCGCTCCTTCCGGAGAAGATCCACTGAAGGAAACTTCCGAGGAGTCACGAATATCCGGGAAGTTTCTTCCGGTCAAGGGAGCGCACGGGACGGGGTGGGGC
>NZ_LIQX01000252.1 GCF_001418475.1 Streptomyces ossamyceticus
CTGCTGAGGCGCCCGGGCGCCCCGCTGCGGCCGCGCGCCCCCGCCGGTCTGGCCCTGCGGCGCTGCCTCGTCGTCCAGCCGCAGCGTCAGCGAGATCCGCTTGCGCGGAATGTCGACGTCGAGGACCTTCACCTTGACGATGTCGCCGGGCTTGACGACGTCCCGCGGGTCCTTCACGAACGTCTTGGACATCGCGGACACGTGCACGAGCCCGTCCTGGTGCACCCCGACGTCCACGAAGGCACCGAAGGCCGCCACGTTCGTCACGACCCCCTCCAGCACCATCCCGGAGACGAGGTCGGAGATCTTCTCGACGCCCTCCTTGAACGTGGCCGTCTTGAAGGCGGGCCGCGGGTCGCGCCCCGGCTTCTCCAGCTCCTTCAGGATGTCCGTCACGGTCGGCAGACCGAACGTCTCGTCCACGAAGTCGTTCGGCCTCAGCGACCGCAGCACGCCCGTGTTCCCGATCAGCGCCGCGACCTCGCTGCCCGCCGCCTTCACCATCCGCCGCACCACCGGGTACGCCTCCGGGTGCACGCTGGACGCGTCCAGCGGGTCGTCGCCGCCCCGGATCCGCAGGAAGCCCGCGCACTGCTCGTACGCCTTCGGACCGAGCCGCGCGACGCCCTTCAGCTGGGAACGGGACTGGAACGGACCGTTGGCGTCCCGGTGGGCCACGATGTTCTCGGCGAGCCCGGAGGAGATGCCGGACACCCGCGCGAGCAGCGGCGCGGAGGCCGTGTTCACGTCGACGCCGACGCCGTTCACACAGTCCTCGACGACCGCGTCCAGCGAGCGCGACAGCTTCACCTCGGACAGGTCGTGCTGGTACTGGCCGACGCCGATCGACTTCGGGTCGATCTTCACCAGCTCGGCGAGCGGGTCCTGCAGCCGCCGCGCGATCGAGACGGCACCGCGCAGCGAGACGTCCATCCCGGGCAGCTCCTGCGAGGCGAACGCCGACGCCGAGTACACCGACGCGCCCGCCTCGGACACCATCACCTTGGTGAGCTTCAGCTCCGGGTGCCGGGTGATCAGCTCACCGGCGAGCTTGTCGGTCTCGCGGGACGCCGTGCCGTTGCCGATGGCGACCAGTTCGACCGTGTGCTCCTTGGCGAGACGGGCCAGTTTGGCGATGGCCTCGTCCCACTTGTTGGCCGGAACGTGCGGGTAGATGACGTCGGTCGCGACCACCTTGCCCGTCGCGTCGACCACGGCGACCTTCACGCCCGTACGGAAACCGGGGTCGAGGCCCAGCGTCGCGCGGGTCCCGGCGGGGGCGGCGAGCAGCAGGTCGCGCAGGTTCGCCGCGAAGACGTTCACCGCCTCGTCCTCGGCGGCCGTGCGCAGCCGCAGCCGCAGGTCGATGCCGAGGTGCACGAGGACGCGGGTCCGCCACGCCCAGCGGACGGTGTCCTTGAGCCACTTGTCGGCAGGACGCCCGCGATCGGCGATCCCGAACTTGTGCGCGATGGTCCCCTCGTACGACGACGGGCCGTCCGTCGGCTCCTCCGGCTCCAGGACCAGGTCGAGGACGTCCTCCTTCTCGCCCCGCAGCATCGCGAGGATGCGGTGGGAGGGCAGTTCGGTGAACGGCTCCGCGAAGTCGAAGTAGTCGGCGAACTTGGCGCCCGCCTCCTCCTTGCCGTCCTTGACCTTGGCCGCCAGCCGGCCCCGCACCCACATGCGCTCGCGCAGTTCGCCGATCAGGTCGGCGTCCTCCGAGAACCGCTCGGTGAGGATGGCCCGCGCGCCGTCCAGCGCGGCCTGCGGGTCGGCGACGCCCTTGTCGGCGTCGACGAACGCCGCGGCGGCGGCCGTCGGCTCCACGGTCGGGTCGCCCAGCAGGCCCTCGGCGAGCGGTTCGAGCCCCGCCTCGCGGGCGATCTGCGCCTTGGTGCGCCGCTTCGGCTTGAACGGCAGGTAGATGTCCTCCAGCCGCGCCTTGGTCTCGGCGCCGCGGATCTGCGCCTCCACCTCGGGGGTCAGCTTGCCCTGCTCACGCACCGAGTCGAGGATCGCCGCTCGGCGGTCCTCCAGCTCGCGCAGATACCGCAACCGCTCCTCGATCGTGCGCAGCTGCGCGTCGTCGAGCATCTCGGTCGCTTCCTTGCGGTAGCGGGCGATGAAGGGAACGGTCGAACCGCCGTCGAGCAGTTCCACCGCGGCCTTCACCTGCCGCTCCCGTACGCCGAGTTCCTCGGCGATCCTGCCTTCGATGGACCCTACTTCGATGGATCCGGGTGTCGTCACGATCCCGTACCGCCTTCTCCACTGAGGTTGCGCGGCAATTGTGGCAGGTGACGCCGACAACGGGGGATCAGGGCGGCGCGCGCCGGTCACCGGACCGGACGGACCGGGGAACGGGGTCCGGGAGACCTGGGGAGCAGGATCCGGGCGGATCGGGCAACAGAACCCGGGCGGATCAGGGAGCGAGGTCCGGGCGGACCGGGGAGTGGGGTCCGGATGCCTCGGGAACGGGGTCCGGGCATGCCGGGAGCCGGACGCGGTGGTCGCGTCCGGCTCCCTCGGTCGGCGGCTCGGCCGGGGTCAGGCCCGACGGGCGCGTCCGGTGCGGCGCGTGGAGCTGGAGGCGCCGCCGAACAGCCGGGCAACGGCCCGGAACGGCAAGGTCACCACCGTGGCGATGGCCCCTCCGATCTGCCGCAACACATCTGCGATCGCACGGAACACGTACTTCCCCTTTCCTCTCCCGGCCGACCGGGCCGGGAAAGCACGGGTACCGCGTCCCGCTTCCTCCATGCGTGAACGGGGCAGGTCGGCCGGAGAGCGGGACCCCAGGCCGCCGACCTGTCCGTGTCCCGCAGGCCCGGCCGACGCGCCGCCCCGGCCCGGTCACTTCTTGCCGATCATCCCCTCCGGGAACGCCCCCGCCCCGACCATTGCCGGCACGATGCCGCCCAGCAGCTCGGTGAGGCGTTCCACGCCGGCCGCGCCCAGATGCTCGTACGGGGCCCGGTCGAGGCGGTCCGTCGCCGTCTCGATCTCCTCGCGCAGCGCGACGCCGGCCCGGGTCAACTCGCCCTCGCCGTCGACCAGTCCGCGCTCCTGGAGCCGCCCGCGGGCCGCCTCCCAGTCGGCCCGGGTCCAGCCGCGGGTGCCGAGCATCCACTTGGGGGACATGCCCTTGCCGGTGGCCGTGTGGCTGACCAGCGCCTCGACCGGGTCGAGCCCGGCACCGAGGAGGACCGTGAGGTGCCCGTCGCCCCGGTGCTCCCGCAGCAGCGTGGCCGCGTGCCACAGCGCCAGGTGCGGGCGCTCCGGCACCGGGAGGTCGGCGTGCGCGGCGTACAGCGGTCGCGCCGTCCGGACGCACGCCTCGGTGGCGCGCAGGGCCAGCTCCGCCGCCTCCGCGACCTCCTTGGAGCCGATCAGTTCCTCGCCGAGCAGCCGCCGCAGCGACGCGTCGACGACCCGCTCGCGGGCCGCCAGCACCACCGCGGGCGAGGCCGTCTCCCACACACCGGGCACATGCCGCGCCACCAGCTCGTGCCGGAAGTTGAAGAACGTCGCCGTCACCACCCCCGGTCCGACCGGGCCCATGGCGGCGGCTCGCACCGCGAAGTACGCGGCGCTCGGGTGCTCGACCCCCACGGCGCCCAGCTCCCGCCCGAGGTCCGGCGAGAAGTAGTGCGCGGAGTGGAACGGATTGAGCAGGTTGTGGCAGCGCCGCTCGGCGCGCTCCGGCAGGGAGGAAGAGGTCATGACCCGCAGGTTACCGACTGGTCGGTTCGCCGAATGGGGGAGGACCCACGTGCCCTTGCTCACCCTCCCGTCGCCCGAAGGCTCACCCTCGCGCCGTCCGATCGTTCACCGCGCGCCGCCGACCCGCGGCCGATGGCAGGAAAGGTGGGGTACTCGTCATTGCGGCCTTCGCCCGGGCTGCCAAGAATCGAGACATGCGCACAGTCCTGGTCGTCCTCTTCGACGGCGTGCAGAGCCTCGACGTCACGGGCCCCCTGGAGGTCTTCCAGGGCGGTGAGCTGCACGCCCCGGGGTCGTACCGCCTCCGCACGGCCTCCTTGGACGGCGCCGCGGTGCGCACGTCCAGCGGCCTCACCGTCGTCCCCGACCAGGCGCTGACGGCGTCGGCCACCCCGCACACCCTGCTCGTCCCCGGCGGCCGGGGCACCCGCGACCCCGCCCCCGACCTCGTCGCCTGGCTTCGGGAGCACGGCCCGCGCGCGGAGCGCCTGGTGTCGGTCTGCACCGGCGCGATCCTGCTCGCCGAGGCGGGCCTCCTGGACGGCCGCCGGGCGACGACCCACTGGGCGTACTGCGACAAGCTGGCCCGCGACCACCCGTCGGTGGAGGTCGACCCGGACCCCATCTACGTCCGCGACGGCCATGTGGCCACCTCCGCCGGGGTCACCGCGGGCATCGACCTGGCGCTGGCGCTCGTCGAGGAGGACCTCGGCCGCGAGGTCGCCCTCGGCATAGCCCGCCACCTGGTCGTCTTTCTGCGCCGCCCCGGCAACCAGGCCCAGTTCAGCGCCCAGCTCGCCGCGCAGACCGCGCGCCGGGAACCGCTCCGCGAGGTCCAGCAGTGGATCACCGAGCACCCCGGCGGCGATCTGAGCGTGGAGACGCTGGCCGCCCGCGCCCGCCTCTCACCCCGGCACTTCGCCCGCGCCTTCCAGGCCGAGACCGGCATGACTCCGGGCCGCTATGTCGACCGGGTCCGCCTCGAACACGCCCGCCGGCTGCTGGAGGACACCTCCGACGGCGTCGAGGAGATCTCGCGCGCCTGCGGCTACGGCACTCCCGAGGCCATGCGCCGGGCCTTCGTCAAGGCCCTCGGCACGGCCCCGGCGGAGTACCGCCGTCGTTTCCGGCCGGCTTCCGCCCCCACCCACTGAAGGGAACCCCATGCAGATCGCGATCGTCCTGTTCGACCGCTTCACCGCCCTCGACGCCGTCGGCCCCTACGAGACCCTCGGCCGTCTCCCCGACGCCGAACTGGTCTTCGTCGCAGAGCAGACCGGCCCTGTCCGCAGCGACACCGGCGCGCTCGCCCTCACGGCGGACAGGACACTCGCCGAGGTCCCGGCGCCGGACGTCGTCGTGGTGCCGGGCGGACCCGGCCAGTTCGCGCAGATGGAGAACGAGACCCTCTTCGCGTGGCTGCGCGCGGCCGACCGTACGAGCACCTGGACGACCTCCGTCTGCACCGGCTCCCTCATCCTGGCCGGAGCCGGCCTCCTGGAAGGCCGCCGGGCCACCTCGCACTGGCTGGCGCTGGACTTCCTCAAGCAGTACGGCGCCGAGCCGACGGGGGAGCGGGTCGTGTTCGACGGCAAGTACGTCACCGCGGCCGGGGTCTCCTCCGGCATCGACATGGGCCTCACCCTGATCGGCCGGATCGCGGGCGACGAGCACGCTCAGGCGGTCCAGCTGATGACCGAGTACGACCCGCAGCCGCCGTACGACGCGGGCGCCCCGCACAAGGCACCCGCCCACCTCGTGGAGGAGTTCCGCACCAACAGCCGCTTCGCCCTGATGTGACCCTCGGGTCTCCCCGGCCTCTCACACCGTCCAGGTGAACCGGGGCGCCCTGCGCTCCAGGAACGCGGCGACGCCCTCCGCGGCGTCGCCGCTGCCGCGCGCCTGCTCGGCCCAGTGGGCGTCCCGGTCGGTCCGTCCGTCGGCGAATTCCTTGGCCGCCGCCTGGGTCAGCCGGGAGCGCGAGACCAGCACCCGGGTGAACTCCGCGACCCGGTCGGCCAGCCCGCCCCCGGGCAGCACCTCGTCCACCAGCCCCGTACGCAGCGCCCGCTCGCTGTCGATCAACTCACCCGAGAACAGCAGGTACTTGGCGGTGCCGGGACCGACCAGTGACACCAGCCGCCGGGTGGAGGACGACGGATAGACGAGCCCCAGCTTCGCGGGCGTGATTCCGAACAGCGACCCCTCCTGCGCGAACCGGAGATCACAGGCCGCCGCGAGCTGCGACCCCCCGCCCACGCAGTGCCCCCGGATCGCCGCGAGCGTCGGCTTGGGGAAGGCCGCGAGCGCCTCCTCGGCCCGCAGCGCCAACCCCTGGGCCTCGCCCGGCGACTGCCGTAGCGTGGAGATGTCGGCCCCCGCACAGAACGTCCCGCCCTCCCCGGTCAGCACCAGTGCCCGTACGGAGGGGTCGGTGGCCAGCCGGTCGAGCAGCGGCGGCAGCGACCGCCACATCCCGGCCGTCATGGCGTTGCGCTTGGCCGGGTGGTGGATCACGACCGTCGCGACCCCGTCGGCGGTGGAATGCAGCAGTTGAGGGTCCATGCACCGGATGCTAGCCACCCCCCGCACCCATACGATCAAGAAGGGGCCCGAACGCGAGGGAGGCCCCGCATGCTCGGATCCAGGCACGCCAAGGACACGCACGCCTCACGTGGTACGCATCCCGCCGCGACCGGCAGGCGCACCGCCGGGGAGGCGGAGGCGGACACCGCCAAACTGGGCCGGGACTTCGGCTGGATCGCCGCACTCGGCGTGGTCCTGGTGATCGCGGGCGTCGTCGGACTGTGCTACGTCGGCCTCGCCACCCTGACCACCATGATCCTCTTCGGTTGGCTGCTGCTGATCGGCGGCGTGATCGGCCTGCTGCACGCGGTGCAGGCCCGCGGCACACACTTCTTCTGGCTCGGTGTCGTGGTCGCCGCGCTGAACATCGCCGCCGGCGTGGTGGTCCTGAAGACCCCGGAGGCGGGCGCGGAGGCGCTCACCATGTTCGCCGCGCTGCTGTTCCTCACCGGCGGGTTGTTCCGGTTGGTCGGCAGTCTCGTCGTCCGTGGCCCCCAGTTCGGCTGGACGCTGGTCCAGGGGGCGTTCGACCTGCTCCTCGGCATCCTGGTGCTCGCCACCTGGCCGAGCAGCAGCAAGTACGTCATCGGTACCTTCTTCTCGCTCGCCCTGCTCTTCGACGGTCTCGGGCTGATCGCCACCGGGTACGGCGGGCGACGCATCGTGGGCCTGGTCTCGGAGAAACTCACGGAGAGTCACCGGCCGACGGGCGGGAGGAGCGGGCGCGGCACCGAACCCGTACAACCCGAATAGTTCTGAAGGCGTCACGCACCCGGCAGAATCGTTCATTCCGCCTGGTCGTCCCGGACGATATCGGTCGGGAAAACGTCGATACGCGCTGACTTGTGTTCAGTCCTCCGTGGACGGCGCCGGGTCGCCAACACTTAACGTGTGGTGACAATCGAGCGCAAGGGCGGCGACCGGACCATGGACGACCGAGGGCGCGGGGGCGACCCACGCCCTGGAGTCGGAGGGCACGCTCCCGACGACCACAGGCCGCCGGTACCGCTGCCGTACGAAGGGGTCTGGCGGTTCACCGCGGCCGCCGTCGACGCCTCGGTGCCGCAGGCGCGGCGCGCCGTCCGAGACCTGCTGGCCCGTCAGGGCGTGCCGATCTCGGACGACCTCGTCCAGGGCTTACTGGTGATCGTCTCCGAGCTGGTGACCAACGCCGTCAAGCACGCGGCGGTGCTCTCGCCCACGCTCGCCGTCGAGGTCGGGGTCGGAGCGGAGTGGGTGCGTGTCGCGGTGGAGGACAACCACCCCTACCGCCCCACCGCCCTGGAGACCGACCACGGCCGGCTGGGCGGCAGGGGGCTGCTGTTGGTGCGGGAGATCACCAGGGAGGCCGGCGGGGTCTGCGATGTCGAGCACACCGCGAGCGGCGGCAAGGTGATCTGGGCCGCCCTGCCACTCAAACCCTCGCACCCCCTCTAGCGGAACGGGCTCACCAGCCCGCGGAGGGGCCCGTCAGCTCCCTGACCGCGGGGCGGGCCGCGTCCAGCACCGTCATGAACCAGGCCGAGAACGTGTCCTTGGCATGCCGCTCGGCGAGCTCCTGCGGGGTCACGAAGGCCGTGGCCCCGACTTCCTCCGGGTCCGGCCGCAGCGGGGACCGCACCAACCCCACGAAGAGATGGTTGAACTCCTGCTCCACCAGACCCGAGTCCGGGTCGGGGTGGTTGTAGCGGACCGTGCCCGCCTCGCCGAGCAGCGCCGGGGACACCCCGAGCTCCTCGTACGTCCGCCGCGCGGCCGCCGCGAACGGGGACTCGCCGGGGTAGGGGTGACCGCAGCAGGTGTTCGACCAGACTCCGGGGGAGTGGTACTTGCCGAGGGCGCGCTGCTGGAGCAGCAGCCGGCCCCGCTCGTCGAAGAGGAACACCGAGAACGCCCGGTGCAGCTGCCCGGGCGGCTGGTGAGCGGAGAGCTTCTCCGCCGTGCCGATCGTCGTGCCCTCCTCGTCGACCAGCTCCAGCAGGATCGCTTCCGTGGTGCTGTCCGGTGCGTCGTGCATCGCGGTGGCAGGTGTGATCGGCATGCCCATCCTTCGCTTCGTTCCTCGAGCCCCAAGTCTGCCGTAGGGAACCGGCACTCCTGGCACTTCACGCCAACCCGCATGTCCTACCCCTGCACCCCCGGCGGGGACACCCATGGATCGCGCGCCCCCTGGACGGCGTACCCGGATGCACGCACGAAGCGGGCCCCGCGCGTCATCGGTGGGGGCTCCGGGGCAGGGATCAGCGGCGTAAATCAGCGGCGTGGACGGTGGCGCGATCAGTGGCAGAGCTTCGCCTCGTGCTCCGCGTGTCCGCCGGGCTCCAGCTGGAACGTGCAGTGCTCGACATCGAAGTGGTCGCCGATGCAGCCCTGGAGCTCGTGGAGCATCTTCTCGTTGCCGATGGCGTCGAGCGTGTCGGAGTCGACCACGACATGAGCCGACAGGACCGGCATACCGGAGGTGATGGTCCAGGCGTGCAGGTCGTGGACGTCCTCGACGCCGGGCAGGGCGAGGATGTGGGCCCGCACCTCCGCCATGTCGACG
Source organism: Streptomyces ossamyceticus (assembly GCF_001418475.1). Taxonomy (GTDB): domain Bacteria; phylum Actinomycetota; class Actinomycetes; order Streptomycetales; family Streptomycetaceae; genus Streptomyces; species Streptomyces ossamyceticus. The sequence continues at coordinate 8,858 of NZ_LIQX01000252.1, forward strand.
TTCTTCGGCGCCGCCTCCAGCAGCACGTCCAGGGTCTCGCGCAGCAGCTTCACCGTGCGCGGCACGATCATCACGCCGATGATCAGCGAGGCGATCGGGTCGGCGGCCCGCCAGCCCGTGAGCAGGACGACCACGGCGGAGACGATCACCGCCAGTGAGCCGAGCGCGTCGGCGGCCACCTCAAGGAAGGCGCCCCGTACGTTCAGGCTCTCCTTCTGGCCTCGCATCAGCAGGGTCAGCGAGATCATGTTGGCGACCAGGCCGATCGCGCCGAACACGACGGTCAGTCCGCCCTGGGTCCCGACCGGTGTGATGAAACGCTGGATCGCCTCGAAGAGCACATAGCCGCCGACACCGAGCAACAGCAGGCAGTTGGCGAGGGCCGCGAGTATCTCCGCGCGGGCGTAACCAAAGGTGCGGTTGCCGCTCGGCGGGCGGTTGGCGAAGTGGATCGCGAGGAGCGCCATGCCGAGGCCCACCGCGTCCGTCGCCATGTGCGCCGCGTCCGCGACGAGCGCGAGGGAGTCGGCGAGGACTCCGCCGACGATCTCGACCACCATGACGGTGAGCGTGATCGACAGCGCGATCCGTAGCCTCCCGCGGTACGCCGCTGCCGCCGTACCACTGGTCGGCGCGTGATGCGCGTGCCCGTGATCGTGCCCAGCCCCCATGGAATCCGCCCTTCCGTGTCCGTGTGTCCGGCTCCGGGATCACAGTCAACTACGGGTGGGGGGTATACGGCAACGCGGCACTGAACACCGTTGTCATGTGCTCTGACCTGCGGAAACGATACGCAGGTCAGAGCGCTGTCATGATCGGGGACCCGGTCGGAGACCGCGGTGCAGGCACCAGCCCGCCCATGCCGACTCGACCATCTCGCGTACCCCGCGCCGCGCCGTCCAGCCCAGCTCCCGCTCGGCCAGCGCGGCCGAGGCGACGGCGCGCGGCGCGTCACCCGGGCGCCGGGGTTCGACGAGGGCGGGCCGGAGGTCGCCGGTCACCTCGCCGACGAGCGTGACCAGCTCGCGCACCGACACGCCCTCGCCCCGTCCGATGTTCACGGTCAGGTCGCCGGACGCGCCCTCCACGCCGAGCCGCCGGGTCGCGGCGAGATGCGCCTCCGCCAGATCGGCGACATGGATGTAGTCGCGGACGCAGGTGCCGTCCGGGGTCGGGTAGTCGTCCCCGAAGATGCGGGGAGCCTCCTCGCGGGTGAGGCGGTCGAAGACCATCGGGATCACGTTGAAGACCCCGGTGTCGGCGAGCGCGGGTTCGGCGGCGCCGGCCACGTTGAAGTAGCGCAGGCACACGGTGGCCATCCCGTGCGCCCGGCCCGCCGCGCGGACCAGCCACTCACCGGTGAGCTTCGTCTCGCCGTAGGGGCTCATCGGCGCGCAGGGGGTGTCCTCCGTGATGAGGTCCACATCCGGGTTGCCGTACACGGCGGCCGAGGAGGAGAACAGGAACCGCTTCACGCCCGCGCCCGCCGCCGCGTCCAGGAGCGTGGCCAGTCCGCCCACGTTCTCCTGGTAGTAGCGCGTCGGCTGGGCCACCGACTCGCCGACCTGCTTACGGGCCGCCAGGTGCACCACGCCGGTCACGGCGTGCTCGGCGAGGGTCCGCTTCAGGAGGTCGCCGTCCAGGGCCGAGCCGTGGACGAGCGGGATGCGGTCGGGGAGGCGGCCGGGGACGCCCGCCGAGAGGTCGTCGAGCGCGACCACCCGTTCTCCGGCGTCGGCCAGGGCCCTCGCCACGTGTGCGCCGATATATCCGGCTCCGCCTGTGATCAGCCAAGTCATGGGCACCTACCTTAGCCGGGTCCCCGGGATCACGTTGATGTTTTCTGTTGAGTGATGTTTGAATTTGTTGAAACTGGTGTGCCGGAGTGCGGGCTTCGCCGTATATCGCCTATGAGTCGATATGCGGACCGGAGTTTGTCGCGTGACCCCCGGATCCCCGATGATGATCGCGGCGGAGCCCAGCAGGCCCACTTGATCGGGCCGTGAACGGGCGGTGAATCCTCGTTTCCCTTCATCCGATAACCTCTGCCGACACGCCGCCGGGCCGTAGCGGGCCGAGGCGTCCCCACCACGCACATGCCCGGCGCGGTCGCGTCGGCACCCAGGGAGTGAGTTCGTCTGTCGACCGCCATCCTCACCGGTCAGCCGGTCCCCGGATCGTCGCTGGAGAGCGATCTGCGGTCGCTCGGCTTCGACGTGCGGGTCGCCTCCGACGCCGGTGACACCGAGACGCTCCTGGCCGCCGTTCCCGCCGGTCAGCGGGTCGCGATCGTCGACGCCCGGTTCGTGGGGCACGTGCACGCCTTGCGCCTCGGCCTCACCGACCCGCGCTTCGACGCCGCCGCCCTGCCCGGCGCCGTGACCGTGCGGCCCGCCGCCCGCCAGGCCCTCACCCGCGCGCTGGCCCGCGAGAACTCCGACGCGAGCGGCAGCACCGCCGTCGCCGTCGACAGCGTCGCCGACCGGGTGGTCGCCGCCCTCGACGCCGACGGCGTCGCCCTGCACCGGCCCGACCTCGGCACCCTGGTCGCCGTCGTCCCCACCGACCCGCAGACCCGCAACGAGGCCCGTCAGGCACTCGCCGCCGTCGACGACGAGGCCGTACGGCTGCGGACGGCCGTGAAGTCCCGCGACGGCTTCTTCACCACGCACTTCATCAGCCCCTACTCCCGCTACCTCGCCCGGTGGTGCGCCCGCCGCGGCCTCACCCCGAACCAGGTCACCACCGCCTCGCTGATCACCGCCCTGATCGCTGCGGGCTGCGCGGCCACCGGCACCCGCGGCGGATTCGTCGCCGCCGGCCTGCTCCTGATCTTCTCCTTCGTCCTGGACTGCACCGACGGCCAGCTGGCCCGCTACTCGCTGCAGTACTCGACCCTCGGCGCCTGGCTCGACGCCACCTTCGACCGCGCCAAGGAGTACGCCTACTACGCGGGCCTCGCCCTGGGAGCCGCCCGCGGCGGCGACGACGTATGGGCGCTCGCGCTCGGCGCGATGGTCCTCCAGAGCTGCCGCCACGTCGTCGACTTCTCCTTCAACGAGGCGAACCACGACGCCACCGCCAACACCAGTCCCACCGCCGCCCTCTCCGACAAGCTCGACAGCGTCGGCTGGACGGTGTGGGTGCGCCGGATGATCGTGCTGCCCATCGGCGAGCGCTGGGCCATGATCGCCGTCCTCACGGCGGTCACCACGCCCCGGATCACCTTCTACGCGCTGCTCATCGGCTGCGCGTTCGCCGCGACGTACACCACGGCGGGCCGCGTGCTGCGCTCGCTCACGCGCAAGGCCCAGCGCACGGACCGCGCGGCGCGGGCACTCGCGGACCTCGCGGACACCGGCCCGCTCGCCGAGGCGCTGGCACGGCTCCTGCCGGGCCCTGCGCGCAAGACGGCAGTGCTCAGCGCGGCCTTCGGAGCCGTGGCCGTGGTGACCGCCGCCTGGGTCTGGGGCCCTGGTTGGCAGCTTGTCGCCATGGCCGGCCTGTACGTCGGACTGTCGGCCGAGGCCGTCGAGCGCTCCCTCAAGGGCCCCCTCGACTGGCTGGTCCCCCCGTTCTTCCGCGCCGCCGAATACGGCACCGTTCTGCTCCTTGCCGCCAAGGCCGACGTGAACGGAGCCCTTCCCGCGGCTTTCGGGCTGGTGGCGGCCGTCGCCTACCATCACTACGACACGGTGTACCGCATCCGCGGTGACGCCGGCGCGCCGCCGCGGTGGCTGGTGCGGGTGATCGGCGGTCACGAAGGCAGGACGCTGCTGGTCACCGTCCTGGCCGCGCTGCTCGCGCCCACAGATTTCAAGGTCGCGCTCACGGTGCTCGCCGTGGCCGTGGCGCTCGTGGTGCTCCTCGAGAGCATCCGCTTCTGGGTGACCGCCCATAAAACCGGCGCACCCGCCGTACACGATGAAGGAGAACCCGCATGATCGGCCTCGTGCTGGCGGCCGGCGCCGGACGGCGTCTTCGCCCCTACACCGACACCCTCCCCAAGGCACTGGTGCCGGTCGGCCCCGAAGGCAACGAGGAGAGCCTCACCGTTCTCGACCTCACGCTCGGCAACTTCGCCGAGATCGGCCTGACCGAGGTCGCGATCATCGTCGGGTACCGCAAGGAGGCCGTCTACGAGCGCCGCGAGGCACTGGAGCAGAAGTACGGCCTGAAGATCACCCTGATCGACAACGACAAGGCCGAGGAGTGGAACAACGCCTACTCCCTGTGGTGCGGCCGTGACGCCATCAAGCACTCGGTGATCCTCGCCAACGGCGACACCGTGCACCCGGTCTCCGTCGAGAAGACCCTGCTCGCCGCGCGCGGCGGCGACAAGAAGATCATCCTCGCCCTCGACACGGTGAAGTCCCTCGCCGACGAGGAGATGAAGGTCGTCGTCGGCCCCGAGGGCGGCATGACGAAGATCACCAAGCTGATGGACCCGGCCGAGGCGACCGGTGAGTACATCGGCGTCACCCTCATCGAGGGCGAGGCCGCCGACGAGCTGGCCGACGCCCTGAAGACGGTCTTCGAGACGGACCCGCAGCAGTTCTACGAGCACGGCTACCAGGAGCTCGTGAACCGCGGCTTCCGCATCGACGTCGCGCCCATCGGTGACGTCAAGTGGGTCGAGATCGACAACCACGACGACCTCGCCAAGGGACGTGAGATCGCGTGCCAGTACTGACGAGGCTCATCCCCTCGCCGGTCGTCGTGGACATCCGTCCCGGCGCGCTCGATGACCTGGCGACGATTCTGTCGGACCAGCGCATCGCGCCGTCGGGCCGGCTGGCCTTCGCCATCAGCGCCGGCTCGGGCGCGGCGCTGCGCGACCGGTTCGCCCCCGCGTTTCCGGAGGCCGACTGGTTCTGCGACGCCGACGGCACCATCGACGGCGCGGTACGGCTCGCCGACTCGATCAAGAAGGGCGGTCACTACGACGCCGTGGTCGGGCTCGGCGGCGGCAAGGTCATCGACTGCGCCAAGTACGCCGCGGCCCGCGTGGGCCTGCCGCTGGTCGCCGTCGCCACCAACCTCGCCAACGACGGCCTGTGCTCCCCGGTCGCCACGCTCGACAACGACGCGGGCCGCGGCTCGTACGGTGTGCCGAACCCCATCGGGATCGTCATCGACCTCGATGTCATCCGTGAGGCCCCGGTGCGTTTCGTGCGGGCCGGCATCGGCGATGTGATCTGCAAGATCTCCGCCGTGGCCGACTGGGAACTGTCCAGCCGCGAGACCGGCGAGAAGGTCGACGGACTGGCCGCCGCGATGGCCCGCCAGGCCGCCGAGGCCGTGCTCCGCCACCCCGGCGGCATCGGCGACGACGACTTCCTGACGACCCTCTCCGAGTCCCTCGTGCTGTGCGGGATCTCCATGTCCGTGGCCGGCGACAGCCGTCCCGCCTCGGGCGCCTGCCACGAGATCAGCCACGCCTTCGACCTCAGCTTCCCCAAGCGCAACGCCCTCCACGGCGAGCAGTGCGGACTGGGCGGCGCCTTCGCCACGTTCCTGCGGGGCGACAAGGAGATCGCCGGGCAGATGAGCGAGGTCCTCAGGCACCACGGGCTGCCCGTCCTCCCGGAGGAGATCGGCTTCACCATCGACGAGTTCGTCAAGGTCGTGGAGTTCGCGCCGCAGACCCGGCCGGGCCGGTACACCATCCTCGAGCACCTCGAACTGAGCACCGAGCAGATCAAGGACGCATACGCCGACTATGCCAAAGCCATCGGTAGCTGAGCTCCGACCGGTCGTCCACCCCCCGGGTGTGAAGGACCGGCGGAGCGGTGAGCACTGGGCCGGCCGGCTCTACATGCGCGAAATCTCCCTGCGCATGGACCGGCACCTGGTGAACACCCGGGTCACGCCCAACCAGCTGACCTACCTGATGACCGTCTTCGGCGTCCTCGCCGCCCCGGCGCTGCTCGTCCCGGGCATCTGGGGCGCCGTCCTCGGTGTGCTGATGGTCCAGCTGTACCTGCTGTTCGACTGCGTCGACGGGGAGATCGCCCGCTGGCGCAAGCAGTACTCGATCGCCGGCGTCTACGTCGACCGGGTCGGCGCGTACCTGTGCGACGCGGCCGTGCTCGTCGGCTTCGGTCTGCGCGCCGCCGACCTGTGGGGCACCGGCCGGATCGACTGGCTGTGGGCCTTCCTCGGCACCCTCGCCGCCCTCGGCGCCATCCTGATCAAGGCGGAGACCGACCTCGTCGGGGTCGCCCGGCACCAGACCGGGAAGCCGCCGGTCCAGGAGTCGGCCTCGGTGCCCCGCTCCTCCGGCATGGCACTGGCCCGCCGGGCCGCCGCCGCGCTCAAGTTCCACCGGCTGATCCTCGGGGTCGAGGCGTCCCTGCTGGTCCTGGTCCTCGCGATCGTCGACCAGGTCCGGGGCGACCTCTTCTACTCCCGGCTCGGCGTCGCCGTCCTCGCGGGCATCGCCCTGCTGCAGACCCTGCTGCACCTGGTGTCCATCCTCGCCTCCAGCAGGCTGAAGTGAGCGGCGGCATGAAGGTCGGCGCGGTCATCATCACCATGGGCAACCGCCCCGACGAACTCCGCGCCCTCCTCGACTCGGTCGCCAAGCAGGAGGGCGACCGGGTCGAGGTGGTCGTCGTCGGCAACGGCTCACCCGTCCCCGACGTCCCCGAGGGCGTCAGGACGGTCGAGCTGCCCGAGAACCTCGGCATCCCCGGCGGCCGCAACGTCGGCATCGAGGCGTTCGGCCCCGGCGGCCGGGACGTCGACGTCCTCCTCTTCCTGGACGACGACGGTCTGCTCGCCCACCACGACACCGCCGAACTGTGCCGCGACGCCTTCGAGGCCGACCCCCGGCTCGGCATCATCAGCTTCCGCATCGCCGACCCCGAGACCGGCGAGACCCAGCGGCGCCATGTGCCCCGGCTGCGCACCTCCGACCCGATGCGCTCCTCCCGGGTCACCACGTTCCTCGGCGGCGCCAACGCCGTACGCACCCGGGTCTTCGCCGAAGTCGGCGGGCTCCCGGACGAGTTCTTCTACGCACACGAGGAAACCGACCTGGCATGGCGGGCCCTCGACGCGGGCTGGATGATCGACTACCGGTCCGACATGGTGCTGTACCACCCCACGACCGCGCCCTCCCGGCACGCGGTCTACCACCGCATGGTCGCCCGCAACCGCGTCTGGCTCGCCCGCCGCAACCTGCCCGCGCTGCTCGTCCCCGTCTACCTGGGCGTCTGGCTGCTGCTGACGCTGCTCCGCAAGCCCTCGGGCCCGGCGTTGAAGGCCTGGTTCGGCGGTTTCAAGGAAGGCTGGGTCAGCTCCTGCGGTGCCCGTCGGCCCATGAAGTGGCGTACGGTGTGGCGCCTGACCCGACTGGGACGACCTCCCGTCATCTGACAAGCTCGATATCTGAGAGCATGCGGCGGTACCCGGTCCCAGGTTTCCGCCTCGGCCCGACCAGGCTGCGCACTTTGAGGACGAAAGTATCCATTTGTGAGTGAGACAACGCATGACGGCAGGCTCGCGGTGAGCGACCGCCCGTCGCCCGACGACGGGATCTCCGCGGCGGAACTGGCCGCCAAGTACGGGCTGTCCGTGAGCGGTGCCCGGCCCGGACTCGCCGAGTACGTCCGCCAGATGTGGGGGCGGCGTCACTTCATCCTCGCCTTCTCCCAGGCGAAGCTCACCGCGCAGTACAGCCAGGCCAAGCTCGGCCAGCTGTGGCAGGTGGCCACCCCGCTGCTGAACGCGCTGGTGTACTTCCTGATCTTCGGCCTGATCCTCGACGCCGACAAGGGCATGCCACGCGAGGTCTACATCCCGTTCCTGGTCACGGGTGTGTTCGTGTTCACCTTCACCCAGAGCTCGGTGATGGCGGGCGTCCGCGCGATCTCCGGCAATCTGGGCCTGGTGCGGGCGCTGCACTTCCCGCGGGCCTCGCTGCCCATCTCCTTCGCGCTCCAGCAGCTCCAGCAGCTTCTGTTCTCGATGATCGTGCTGTTCGTCGTGGCGGTCGCCTTCGGCAGCTACCCCTCGCTGTCCTGGCTGCTGATCCTCCCGGTGCTGGCGCTCCAGTTCTGCTTCAATACCGGCCTGGCCCTCGTTTTCGCCCGGATGGGAGCCAAGACCCCCGACCTCGCCCAGCTGATGCCGTTCGTGATGCGGACCTGGATGTACGCCTCCGGCGTCATGTTCTCCATCCCGGTGATGCTCGCCGACCACCCCAAGTGGATCGCCGACGTCCTCCAGTGGAACCCGGCCGCCATCTACATGGACCTGATGCGCTTCGCGCTCATCGACGGCTACGGCTCCGAGAACCTGCCCCCGCACGTGTGGGCGGTCGCGGGCGGCTGGGCCGCGCTGGTCGCGCTCGGCGGCTTCGTGTACTTCTGGAAGGCGGAGGAGAGGTACGGCCGTGGCTGAGACCCGCATCCCCACTGTCATCGCGGACGAGCTGCACATCGTCTACCGCGTCAACGGCGCCAAGACCGGCAAGGGCAGTGCGACGGCCGCCCTGAGTCGGATACTCAAGAGAGGCTCCGACGACGCGGCGCGGGGCGTGCGCAAGGTGCACGCCGTCAAGGGCGTCTCCTTCATCGCCTACCGGGGCGAGGCCATCGGCCTCATCGGTTCCAACGGCTCCGGCAAGTCCACCCTGCTGCGCGCCATCGCCGGCCTGCTCCCCGCGGAGAAGGGCAAGGTCTACACCGACGGCCAGCCCTCCCTCCTCGGCGTCAACGCCGCCCTGATGAACGACCTCACGGGCGAACGGAACGTCATATTGGGCGGCCTCGCGATGGGCATGTCCCGCGAGCAGATCAAGGAGCGCTACCAGGACATCGTCGACTTCTCGGGCATCAACGAGAAGGGCGACTTCATCACCCTGCCGATGCGCACCTACTCCTCCGGCATGGCGGCGCGACTGCGCTTCTCCATCGCGGCGGCCAAGGACCACGACGTCCTGATGATCGACGAGGCCCTCGCCACCGGTGACCGCAAGTTCCAGAAGCGCTCCGAGGCCCGCATCCGCGAGCTGCGCAAGGAGGCCGGCACGGTCTTCCTCGTCAGCCACAACAACAAGTCGATCCGGGACACCTGCGATCGGGTCCTGTGGCTGGAACGCGGCGAGCTGCGCATGGACGGACCGACCGAAGAGGTCCTGAAGGAGTACGAGACGTTCACGGGCAAGTAGTCCGCCTCCGCCCGGGCCCCACCGGAACTGCTCCGGTGGGGCCCGGCGTCTGCGGAGGAGAGGGAGACGCGGCGTCCGCAAAGGAACCGCCAACTCCGGCAAGGAACAGTCAACTCCGGCCACCCGTAGGAATCTTGGGGGTAATCGGTGCGTTCTTGTGATGCGCAGGACACCCCGCCGGAGCATGGTGCGTTGTAGAACGTAAGCTGTACCGGTGCCGAATCGCGGCAAGTGGGTCCATAATGCGCGACACCCGGCATCCGCCGCACACGCTGACGATTGGGCGGCGTGTCCGAAATAGTGCGTCTTGGGTCGGCAGTGTAGAACGGGAGATGTGACGGCCATGGCTACGGAAACTCCCCAGCTCAACGACGCTTCCGCCGTCCCCGCGCCGGGTGACGAGCGGTGACCGAAAGCGGGACGGCGCGCACCGGCGATCCGGAGCGCGACACCCTCGACAAGGCCGCGGCCGAGAACTTCCCCGTCGCGCCGTTCTTCCTGCCCCGGGCCTGGCGCGACGATCTGACGGCCCTCTACGGCTTCGCCCGCCTCGTCGACGACATCGGCGACGGCGACCTCGCCCCCGGCGGCGCCGACGCCCGCCTCCTGGGCGTCCCCCCGCGGGACGCCGACGACCGGCTCCTCCTTCTCGACGCCTTCGAGGCCGACCTCCGCAAGGTCTTCGACGCCACCCCCGGCCACCCCTTGCTCCGCACCCTGCAGCGCACGGTCCGCCGCCACCGCCTCGGCCCCGGACCCTTCCTCGACCTGATCGCGGCCAACCGTCAGGACCAGCTCGTCACGCGCTACGAGACCTACGACGACCTGCTCGCCTACTGTGCGCTGTCCGCGAACCCCGTGGGCCGCCTGGTGCTCGCCGTCACCGGCACGACCACCCCCGAGCGGATCCGCCTCTCCGACGCGATCTGCACCGCGCTGCAGCTCGTCGAGCACCTCCAGGACGTGGCCGAGGACCTCCGCCGCGACCGCGTCTACCTGCCCGCCGAGGACCTGAAGCGCTTCCACGTCCAGGAGGCGGACCTCGCCGCGCCCACCGCGGGCGCGTCGGTGCGCGCCCTGATCGCCTACGAGGCGGAACGTGCCCGCACCCTCCTGGACGAGGGCGCACCGCTGGTGGGCAGCGTTCACGGCAGGCTGAGGCTGCTCCTCGCGGGATTCGTGGCCGGAGGACGGGCCGCCCTCCACGCGATCGCCGCCGTCGAACACGACGTACTTCCCGGCCCACCCAAGCCCGGCAGGCTCCGGTTGCTGCGGGACATGGGCGCGACCCTGCGAGGAGAGAGGTGATCGGGACCGTGGAGTCGGAACCACACGCGTCCGCGCCGGTACTCGCCGCCTACAGCTACTGCGAGGCCGTCACCGGACAGCAGGCCCGCAACTTCGCCTACGGCATCCGGTTGCTGCCGACGCCCAAGCGCCGCGCCATGTCCGCGCTGTACGCCTTCTCGCGGCGCGTCGACGACATCGGCGACGGCGCCCTCGCGGCCGAGGTCAAGACGGCCCGGCTGGAGGAGACCCGGTCGCTGCTCGCCCGGATCCGCGCGGGCACGGTCGACGAGGACGACACCGACCCCGTGGTCGTGGCCCTCGCCCACACCGCGGGCCGCTTCCCCGTCCCGCTCGACGCCCTCGACGAACTCATCGACGGCGTCCTCATGGACGTACACGGCGAGACCTACGAGACCTGGGACGATCTGAAGGTCTACTGCCGCTGTGTTGCCGGCGCCATCGGCCGCCTCTCCCTCGGTGTCTTCGGCACCGAACCCGCGGCACGCGGAGCGGAGCGCGCACCCGAGTACGCCGACACCCTCGGCCTCGCCCTGCAACTCACCAACATCCTCAGGGACGTTCGCGAGGACGCCCAGGGCGGCAGAACCTATCTGCCCGGCGACGACCTCGCGAAATTCGGCTGCTCGGCGGGGTTCGCCGGGACGCTCCCGCCGGCCGACTCCGACTTCGCGGGTCTGGTGCACTTCGAGGTGCGCCGGGCCCGCGCCCTCTTCGCCGAGGGCTACCGCCTGCTGCCGATGCTGGACCGGCGCAGCGGAGCCTGCGTCGCCGCCATGGCGGGCATCTACCGGCGGCTGCTCGACCGCATCGAGCGCGAGCCGGAGGCCGTGCTGCGCGGCCGGGTCTCGCTGCCCGGACGCGAGAAGGCCTATGTCGCCGTACGCGGACTGTCCGGTCTGGACACCCGCCATGCGTCCCGGCGTACCGTCAGGAGGCGCGTCTGATGGACAATCTGGACCAACGCGACCCCATCAGGGACAAGTGGTACGCAACCCTCCGCGTCGCGGGGGCGTCCCTGACTGCGACGGCCTGCCGCGGACCGATCCCTCGCCCCGGCGGACCGGCAGGGGAGGGTGCGCGATGACCGAAGCGGCACGGCCCGGAGGAACGCCGGGCGAGAACCGTACCGGCCGGCCCGGCAGCACCGCCGTGGTGGTCGGCGGGGGACTGGCGGGCGTCACCACCGCCCTCGCCCTCGCCGACGCCGGTGTCCGGGTCACCCTGCTGGAAGGACGCCCCCGCCTCGGCGGACTGGCCTTCTCCTTCCAGCGCGGCACCCTCACCGTCGACAACGGACAGCATGTGTATCTGCGCTGCTGCACCGCCTACCGCCGGTTCCTCGACCGGATCGACGCCGCCGCGCTGGCCCCGCTGCAGAATCGTCTCGACGTGCCCGTGCTCGACGCGGCGGGTAGGCCCGGCCGGCGGCTCGGCCGACTGCGGCGCGACGCGCTGCCCGTGCCCCTGCACCTCGGGCGCAGCCTGGCCACCTATCCGCACCTCTCGCTCGCCGAGCGCGCCAGGGTGGGGCGGGCCGCGCTGGCGCTCAAGGCGCTCGACCTCGACGACCCCGCGCTGGACGAGCGGGACTTCGCCGGCTGGCTCGCCGCGCACGGCCAGTCCGCGCGTGCCGTCGAGGCGCTCTGGGACCTCGTGGGCGTCGCCACCCTCAACGCCGTGGCCAGGGACGCCTCCCTCGGGCTGGCCGCGATGGTCTTCAGGACGGGGCTGCTGTCCGACCCCGGCGCGGCCGACATCGGCTGGTCCCACGTCCCGCTGGGCGAACTCCACGACCGGCTGGCCCGCAAGGCCCTCGACTCGGCGGGCGTCCGTACCGAACTGCGGACCCGCGTCACCTCCGTCCGCGCCGCCGAGGGCGGCGGCTGGCGCGTCGAGGTGCCCGGCGAGAGCCTGGACGCCGACGCGGTCGTCCTCGCCGTACCGCAGCGCGAGGCGTACGACCTGCTCCCGCCGGGCGCGCTCGACCGGCCCGAGCGGCTGCTGGAGATCGGCACCGCGCCGATCCTCAACGTCCATGTGGTGTACGACCGCCAGGTGCTGAGCCGCCCGTTCTTCGCGGCGCTCGGCTCGCCCGTCCAGTGGGTCTTCGACCGGACCGAGGCGTCCGGGCTGAGCGAGGGCCAGTACCTGGCCCTGTCGCAGTCGGCCGCGCACCAGGAGATCGACGAGCCCGTGGCCGTGCTCCGCGAGCGCTACCTGCCCGAGCTGGAGCGGCTGCTGCCCGGCGCCCGCGGCGCGCGGGTGAAGGACTTCTTCGTGACCCGGGAGCGCACCGCGACCTTCGCTCCCACCCCCGGCGTCGGACGGCTCAGGCCCGGCGCCCGCACCAAGGCACCCGGCCTGTACCTGGCCGGAGCGTGGACCGCCACCGGGTGGCCCGCGACCATGGAGAGTGCGGTCCGCAGTGGCGTGAGCGCGGCGGACGCCGCGCTCGCCGCCCTGGGCCGGCCCCGGGACCACCTCTTCGTCCACGAGGAGGCGGCGTGACGCTCGAAGCGCATCCGAACGGTTCCCGCACTCTCGGCACCGCAACTAGAGGAGAGACTGTGCCCACTGTGCCCCCGGCCGCGACGGCAGCCGACGCGGCCGGGGGCACAGTGGG